>QEVM01000015.1 GCA_003576805.1 Pseudomonadota bacterium
GTTGCACCTGTGGGTTCCCCTCTGAGCTTGAGGTCGTTGAGCAACCCCATTCTCAGAGCACCCACAGGTGTCAGCAATCTGTTGAGGCCCCTCATCTAGCACCGCGGCGCTCTCGGTGAGTGCGAGATCGGTCCGCTCGAGCGCGACCAGCTCTGCGTATCGGGTGCCAACTCGCGCCGCCACCAGCAGCGCCGTCATGTCGCGCATCGCTCGCTCGCGGTCGGCTTCGCGTGCGGCGAGATTGCGTCGGAGTGCTCGCTTGCCCCAGAAGGGAAGCTCTTGCTCGACGCCGACCTCCAGGAAGGAGAAGTCGGAGTCTCCATAGGTCACGCCCCAGTCCTCGTTGTGGTAGCGGACGGTGATCGCGGGATCGGGGAGCGCTCCAGCCTGGGGCGTCCGCTCCAGCATGGATCGCCAGCGAGACTCCGCGGCCTGCAACTCGGGGTTGCGAGCGAGGGCGCGCTCGATCGCCCAGGCAAGGGTCACTCGATCGGGGAGCCCTGGGTCGCTCTGCGCCGCAGGGCTCGGGTCACCGAGTGCCACACCTAAAAGGCAAGCGAGGCCGGCCGCGACGAGCCGCTTCCATGCCGCGCATCGATGGAGCTTCGTAGCAGCAGTCACAGACAGACCTCTGGCACGTGCTTCGGTCTACGGTCAGAAGGCCATGGAAGTGACTGGAAATGCGATCCCGTTGCGGCATTTCGTGAGAACCCCGAGATTCAGCGGCGAGCTCGCGTCCCGGCCGGTGGCGGGCGGTCCGCAGATTCGGTCCTGGGACGCATTCTCGAAGAGGCATCGTCAATGCCGCGTATCGTCCCCTCAATCGTTCGATTCCTGTGCCTCGCGCTCATGGCCAACGCGATCTCATCGACGGTCGCATCGGCGAGTGACACAGTATTGGTATACAAGACGCCTCGCTGCGGTTGCTGCGTCGACTGGGTCACTCATCTTCGCGCGAACGGGTTCAGCGTCACCGTGGAAGAAGTGCAGGATCTCTCGCCGATCAAGGCGCGATTCGGCGTACCCGCGGACCTCGAGTCTTGCCACACCGCCACCGTTGATGGCTACGTCGTGGAAGGGCACGTGCCGGCCTCAGACATTCAGCGCCTCCTTGCCGAGGAGCCGGCTGCGCGAGGAATTGCCGTCCCGCGCATGCCAGTCGGATCACCTGGCATGGAACGGGGAGACGAGCGTGAGCCCTACCAAGTCATCCAGTTCGGAGACCAGGGCCGCGCGGTGTTTGCAACTCATGGCGATTCGATTCCCTGAGGAGTCTGCTCATGCCCCGAGACGGAGATGGCGCCCCACGCGGTACTACCCATGGATGGCCTTGCGGACATGCATGCCAGCCGTGACTCCAAACAGCGAGCCGACGGCGGTCCCAACCAACCAGAACACTCCGACACGCAAGGGAAGTCCTACCGACTGGAGCGCAATGGCTGGCGATAGGAGCAGCAGCAGCATGACGGCAGGCAGAATTGATGCGAAGGCCGTCGTACCCTCCGTGCCCGACGCTAGGACGGCTGCCATGGCTGCGAAGAGAAATGTGGCGACGACACCAAGGCACAATGCGCTGCCGTGAAGTCCGGCAGTCGTCGCGAGCTGATCTCTGAATCGCGTACTCGTCCACCACACCAGGAAGTGGGGATCGGGACACGCCGTGCCGAAGGCGCCAGCGATCCCGAGCCCGATCAGGCCCAAGAGTGCGGCACGGGCCAGGGGGAACGACTGGGTACGCACTCGCAGCAGCCCGAGCGCCAGCGAGACGACGAGAAGACCCGCCCAGAGAGTGCTGAACGCAGCCACGGACCACGATGCGTGGTGGCTGAATGGGTGGTCCGCTACGAGCCAAGTCCCGCCCAGGGCTCCCGCGACGCCCACTGCGCCGGCAAGGACCAAGAGAAGGAACGTGCGTTTGCTCCGTAGCTCGAAGTCGCGACGCAAGCAAGCCGCGATTCCGTCGCGAACTCCTTCAGGGGAACTCCGCGGGGTCGCCGGCTGCTCCTCGCATTCAAAGCGAAGGCCCATCTCGCAGCCTCTCACGACGTCTCCGGCTTCACGAGGCGGGGCGCGCGCGAGTTCGCGGTGCGGCACCGACCCGCCGCATCGCGCGAGACGCGATTTTACGCGTGGCATCAATCGACTTTCCGAGGCGCGCGGCAAGCTCGCAGTAATCGCGCCCGTGGAGCTTGAAGGAGATCACGACATACCGCTCTTCCGCAGTGAGTGCGTTCAGCGCCTCGCCAAGATCCTCTCGATCGGCGAGTACACGCTCGATATTAGGAGATCCGGACTCGATTTCGCGTGCCTCGAGCGCGACCTCACGGCCGCGAAATGCGCGTCGGATGTCGTCGATCCACAGTCGGTGCGCGATCTGGAACAGCCATGGCAAGAACGGGCGAGTCGAATCATAGGTATCGCGAGCCCGATGGACGCGCAGGAACAGCTCCTGATAGAGATCTTCCGCACGGTGGGTCGAGCCACTGCGCTTGAGAAAGAAGGCGTAGGCACGCGCCTCGTGACGGCGGAAGAGCTCGCCAAACGCTTCGGTATCGCCGTCTGCATATCGCACCATGAGCGTCTCATCGGGAACGTCGCGCCAGGCGTCGCCCTGCCCACCTGTTTGCAACGGTGACATCCCCTCTCATCTCGTCGACCGGTAATTCGAGGCGCCGGTACTGCCGCGAGGCCGAATTGCTCCGCACGCGATACTTCAGGAACGGCTGCACGGTGGTGCCGGGCAGCTCGCGACTCGCTGATCACACGCGTCAACTCGTGGTCTTCGTCATCGATGCCGTTGCACGGGAATACGCACATCCTCTAGAAAAGGTGACGGCCGAGAAAATGGGGCACTTTGACGCACCTGTTGAGCCAGCGTGTCAGCCTGTCCAAGCATTGGACTCGAGACGGGTATTGGTTCATCTTGGCGCTCGCACGGTCACTGCAGTGAACGGCCGTCATGGAGCGCTGAGATGAAAGACCATTCCGACGAGGCGCTGATGGCTGCCTACGGAGCCGGCGCCGCCGCAGCTTTCGAAGAGCTCTTCCGGCGGCATGAGCGAAGAGCCTGGGCCTTCTTTCGTCGACGCGTGAATTCAGAGGATCGCGCCTCGGATCTCTATCAGGAACTCTTCCTCCGATTGCACCGCTCCCGCGCGACGTACGACCTGAGCCGACCTTTCCTTCCTTGGTTCTATCAGGTGGCTCGCAGCGTTCTCATCGACGACATGCGACGTGCGTTTTATGCGCGCGAGCTGCCGCTTGAGAACGAGGTGGCGACTGCGCCCGAGAGCGATATCGAACGCAGATTGGTCGCGCGAGAGACTGTGTCGCAACAGCTCGGCCACCTCACCGAGGAAGGCGCTCGAGTCATCATCGCGACCAAGCTCCTCGGCAAAGGCTACGACGAGGTTGCGCGAGAGATCGGGAAGTCGAGCAATGCAATCAAGCAAAGTGCCTCTCGGTCTCTGCGACGGCTGCGAGTCTTGCGCTCCTCTGGTGGTTAGTTGCGGCGGTCACGGCGGATCGCTGGCATTTTCGCTGAGGACCGCCGTAACGTGACGTAGCGTCCGAGACTAAACCGAGCGGCGGCGAGCGGCAGGGATGGCGGCAAGATTGCGCCAATGAGCGAGGAACACGATTCCGCGGCGAAGGAGCATCCGACGCCTGAGGCGCTTCGCGAGGGAGTGCGAAGCGCCATCAGCTCGGCGCTCGCTCGTGACGCAGATCGGCGCGGTGGACGGACGGGTCGGCAGCTCGCGCTGTCGGGCGTCATCGGAGTCGTCGGCGGACTCGCGGTCACTTGGCTCGTCGCGGCCCACCCATTGGGCCATCATCCGCAATGGCATCTGGCGTTCTACAGCACGGTGTGGGCGGGATTGCTCGTCGTGGTGCTGGCACTCGCCCTGCTGGACGTGCGGACGGCGCGCTGGCCCATTGGAAGCGCGGCTCGAGCCGCCGTTCTGGCGCTCGGAATTGCTGGCATCTGCGGCTGGATCTGCCCGGACCAGCATTTTCTCGAATGGTGGAACGCGACGAGGCTCGGAAGCCAAATCGTGCGCGAAACGGACTCCATGGGCTTGAGCGCCTTCTGCTTCGGGATCGTCGCGACGACCGCCTTCGCGCTCGTCGCTGCGCTGCTCACCCTCTCGCGCCGATCCGATGCGCTTCGAACGGTGCTGATCACGTCTTCGTTCGTAGCGTTGCTGCAAGCACCCGGAGTCGCGCTCCAGGCGACCGATGCGTCGCTCGCCGTGTTAACTGGCTGGATGGGAGGCACCATGATCGGTTCGGTCGCTGGGGTCGCGGGCGCATTCGGCTGGCACGCGCGTCACGAGCGACTCGCGAGCCTTAGCGATGAAGGGGCTGATTCCTAGAAGCGTCCCTTCGACGAGATCATGGGCCATATCAGACGTCGCTCGCGGCGCTCAAACCGCGGATGACTTCTCCCTCCTTCCTACTATCCGATCGGACAGTCTTCTCCGGCCTGCTCGGGGTTCCTCATCCGCCAGCCTTCAGGCTGCTCGCCTTGCGAAGCCTTCCGGCGTGAGATCGCCGAGCGAGCGGTGCGCACCCGATTGTAGTCGAGTTGCCAGCGCTCGAGACTCGCTCCGCGTCTTCGATCGTCTCGAACCAGCTCCTACGGGCCGAGAAGCTGGTTCCCATTCTGCATGGCGAGGGGTGGTGCGTACTCTGCACGACCACGGCAGTCGCGCTCCGATTTTTGGAACGGGCTCGTGGAATCAGCAGAAAGCGCCGAACCCAAGACGTCACCGAACCGTGCGCGCGGGGGCGGTGCGACACTCGGGTCCATCCGCTGCCGAATCGAGCTCGCTGGTCGATCGCGGGAGTCGAATTCGCCCGCGTACATCGGAGAGAGCGCCTCACAGAAGCGAGCTCTACCGCTGACGCTCGTCCCTGACGGACGAGATTACCGCGATGGACAGAATGCCAGCGACCACGGCAAGAGAAACCAGAGCCGGGATGTGGATCAGGTCGTGCAGAAGGAGCTTGACGGCGACGAAGAGGAGGATTCCGCCGAGCGCGTGCTGCAGGTATCGGAGCCTTCGAAGGAAGCTCGCGAGAGCGCCGAAGAGACTCCTTAGGCCCGCGATCGCAAGGATGTTCGACGTGTAGACGATCAGAGGATCCTGCGTGATGGCAAAGATCGCGGGAATCGAATCCAATGCGAAGATCACGTCCGTCGTCTCGATCACCAGCAGAGTCAGGAACAGCAGAGTCGCGCGGCGTCCGCCTTCGTCGCGAACGAAGAAGCGGCTGCCTTCGAATCTCGGAACGCTCGGAACGAAGCGGAGGAACGCGCGCACGACCCGGCCGTTCGTCGGGTCGGCGGCCTGCGCATGATCGCGGAGGACTCGGAGGGCCGTCGCGAAGAGCACGGCCGCCAGGACGTACTCGAACCAGTGGAAGCGGCGTAGCAGAACCGCTCCCACTCCGATGAAGAGCAGCCGCAGCACGATCGCGGTCAGGATCCCCCAGAAGAGAACGCGCTGCCGCTGCTCCTCGGGCACCTGGAAGTGCGAGAAGATGACCATGAACACGAAGAGATTGTCGACACTGAGCGCGTACTCGATCAGATAGCCCGTGACGAACTCGAACATGCGGACGTGACCCAGGCGGAAGTGGATCGCGACGGTGAAGGCGATGGCGGCCGCGATCCACAACAAGGTCATGAGGTGCGGAGCGACGCGGCGGTAGTCCTCGCGCGTACCTCGATGACTCGTGCTCAGCTCGAGGACGAGCAACACGCTCACCAGAGCGCCGAACCCAGCGATCAGCGGAAGATCCAGGATGTCTCGGCCTCCCTCGACGCGCCTTCGGGGTCGTGTGCGAGGAACTACGCGCCGCGCAGGAGCGAGTGACCTGGCGCGATCGCGATGCACATTCCGCCGCTCCAAAGGACAACTCGTCGCGGACTTGGCGGTTGGCGAGGCGTGGATCCGAGCCAGCTCGCCGGCCGGACGACATTCGCGGTCACTGGCCCGAAGTTGCTTCGTATATCGGTCAGTGCGGACAGCGGAGAGCGGCGGAAGTCATCCGGACCAGAAGTCACTCGTGCGAAAGGGAGTCCGTCTCTAGGCTCCCCACTGCGGGAGCTGCCAAAACGCGTCCCCCGTTGGAATACTCGAGGGCCAATGGGGGCCGTGAAGCTTGCGGCCGAAGGATCCGTCTCGCCGGGTCACAGACCGATCGATTTCTCCGGCGGTGTGTCGTGGGCTTCCGTCGGCCAACCTGATCGCGCGCTCGTGCTGGAATTTCGGGAAGCGCAAAGTCAAGAGCGACTCGGCCGCCGGGATTTGCGGGCTCCGCCGCCGAATCAGAGCGGCGCCACCACCAAAGAGGGCGAAGATGGTCAGAATCCACGGATGCCTCCTACTCTGCGCACTCGTGCTGGCGCCGCTCACGAGCTGGACGCAGCCAGTCGACGATCGGTCCGAGATGGGGCTCACGGACCATCTGGTCCAGTCGGCATCGGATCCAGCTGATCACGAGGCGCTCGCGAGACACTTCCGCATGGAAGCCGACAAGCTGCGCATGATGGCGCTCGCTCATCGCTCGATGGGCGACTCGTATCGTCGCTCGAAGCTCCGCAAGGCAGAACGGCAAAAGGAACACTGCGAGCGCATCGCCGCCCTCGAGGAGCAGATCTCGCAGGAATACGAACAACTGTCCAAGGCGCACGAGGCCGAGCTGAGTCGATGAGCTCTAATGCTGCGGCTGGTTCTCCGCGCGCCTCCGCGCAGCGACGACGAGCTGACCGACCATCCCTCCTTCCATATGGCCCGGAATCGTGCAGAGGACCGAGTAGGTCCCGGGCTGGTCTAGGCGGAACGTATCGGAAGCGGTGGCTCCGCCCGCGGCGTGAAGATGAACCCAGTCCTGCGTTCCGTCCGGGGTCTTGACCACGAGAGAGTGCTCCGCAGCACCGGCGTTCCCGAGCTCGATCCGCGTCGGGATTCCCGCTTCGATCGTGAGATTCGTCGGCTCGAAGCGGAAGGGATCGAGCGCTCGGACGTGGATCGTTGCCTGCGGCACGGCATCGACGGCGCCAGCGGGGCGCTCCGCATGCGAGTGGGAGTGTGGTCCGGCTGCTTGCCCCGATTCCGCGGCGCCATGGTGGGCTCCACGATCGTGATGCGGCATCGAGTCGAGAGCGCCGGCCGGGTACTGTGCAGCGATCAGCTCGAGGAGACCGTCGAGGCGACCGAGCTCCGATCGCGTGCGTGCCGCGCCACTTGCTTCACGGCTCCAGCGACCCTGGCTCGCTTGTCCGCCGGCAGGTCGGGCGAAAGATCCAGTAGGCGCTCGGCAGCCGCCGGAAGCGGCTCTGTCTTCGCGTGGATGTCCGACAACGCGCCGCTCTCGACATCGGCGGAGATGCCATCTCGGGTCGCGCGGAGCGCCGCCCAGGCACCGGGCAGATCCGCCGACTCGCTCATGTGGTCGTCGTGGGCTCCGTCGTGACGAGCCTGACTGGCGTGGGTGCCAGCCGAGACGCCATGCTCGTGCGTCGGATCTGCGTGTGCGCCGTACGAACCGATACCCATGAGAATCACGAAGGTGAGGAACCAAGCTGCAACCCAAGACATGCTTCTACTCCCGTATTCGAGTGCGTTGAATCGGCCAAGAACCACAGACTCATCGCAACTCCGCGCCTCGAGTGCCGAGTCGCGGAGTGACGGCCGGAACTGCATCGAGTGGATCGGCCGCCTCGCGCGCTAGGTAGCGTTCAGCCGCCCTGCGCCCGAAGCGGAAGAAGACTGCCGGCGTCACGGCCATGTCGAGCAGCGTCGAGCTCAAAAGCCCGCCCAGGATCACGACCGCCACGGGGTAGAGCAGTTCCTTGCCGGGCTCGCCGGCTGCGAGTACCAGAGGAATCAACGCGAGACCGGCGACCAGCGCCGTCATCGTGACGGGCACGAGCCGCTCGAGCGATCCGCGTACGATCATCTCGCGGTCGAAGCGCTCGCCTTCGTGCTCCATCAGGTGCAGATAGTGGGAGATCATCATGATCGTGTTGCGCGAGGCGATACCGGCCAGGGTGATGAGGCCGACCAGCGTGGCGATCGAGACGCGCCCCACCACCAGATACGTGAGGGAGAGACCCCCGATGAAGGCCAACGGGATGTTGAGCAGGATCTGCGCGACGATCGTGGCGCTGCGGAAGTGCGAGTAGAGGAGCAGGAACATCGTCGCGAGCGTGAAGATGCTCAGCACCGCGATCAGGCGCGTCGCCTCGCGTTGGCTCTCGAACTGTCCTTCGAAGCTCACCGAGTAGCCCGGCGGAAGCGCGATGCGCTCCACTGCGGCCTGCATGTCGGCCACCGTCGAGCCAAGGTCGCGATCCGACACGTTGGCGGAGACGACGATGCGACGCCGAACGTTCTCCCGGTTGATGATGTTCGGACCCTTCGCCTCCTCGACGTCCGCCAGCAGAGAGAGAGGCACTTTCTCTCCCGACGGCGTGTCCACGAGCAACCCGCGAATCGCGCCGACGTCGCCGCGGAACTGCTCGCCGTACCATACGTACACGTCGTACGTTCGCTGGCCGTCGAGGACCTGGCCGACCACGCGACCATTCAGCGCCGTTTCGAGGATCTCGGCGAGGTCGCCGACCTGGACGCCGTAGAGCTGCGCGCGCTCGCGGTCCAACGCAATGCGCACCTGCGGGACCAGGACCTGCTTCTCGGTCTGGAGATCGACGACACCCGGCACGCGCGCGAGCGACGCCTCGATCTCGGCCGCCTTGGCGCGAAGCACCCCGAGATCGTCACCGAAGAGCTTCACGGCGACTTGTGCGCGGACGCCGGAGAGCAGGTGGTCGAGGCGGTGCGAGATCGGCTGTCCCACGTTCAGAGCGATACCGGGAATTTCCGAGAGCTTCGCACGAACGTCGCCAAGAACGTCCTCTCGCGATCGCCCGGACGGCTCGAGATCGACGTCGATCTCGCTGTAGTGGACGCCCTCCGCGTGTTCGTCCAGCTCCGCCCGCCCGGTCCGTCGACCCGTGCTCGCGATCTCCGGAACCGAGAGGAGCAGGCGCTCTGCCGTCGTGCCGATCCGATTTGACTCGGCCAGCGACGTGCCTGGCGCCACGAGCACGTTGATCGTCGCGGTGCCCTCGTTGAACTCCGGGAGGAACTCCTTGCCCATCAACGGATAGAGGGCGAAGGCTCCCGCGACTAGCACTCCCGGGATCGCGATCGCGACCCATGGGTGATCGAGGGCCGGGTCGAGAAGGAAGCGCCGATCCAACCGCTTGAGGTTGCGGACGACGAACCCGTCCGCCTCGCTCTCCATGCGTTTCATCCTGGGCAACAGGTAAGAACAGAGCGCTGGGATCACCGTGAGGGAGACGAGGAACGAGGCGGCCATCGCGACGATCGTCGCCACCCCGATCGGCGCGAACAGCCGTCCCTCGATGCCCGCGAGTCCGAACAGCGGGACGAAGACGAGGATGATGAGCAGCGTCGCGAACAAGATCGAGTTCCGCACTTCGGCCGACGCATCGGCGATCACCCGCAAGACCGGCCGAGGACTCGATGAATGACGGTTCTCGCGCAGTCGGCGGTACACGTTCTCGACGTCGACGATGGCATCGTCCACCACCATGCCGATCGCCACCGCAAGGCCGCCCAAGGTCATCGTGTTGATCGAGATGCCCGCGAAACGAAAGAAGATCGCGGCTGCCACGAATGAGAGTGGAATCGCCGTGAGCGTGATCAGCGTCGTCCGAACGTTCAGCAGGAACAGGAAGAGCACGATCACGACCATGATCGCGCCATCGCGGAGCGCCTCCTCGACGTTGGCGATCGCCGCATCGATGAAACGCGCCTGCTCGAAGAGAAGGCGGAGCTCGACGTCCTTTGGAAGCCCGGGTCGGATCTCCTCCAGCGCGGCCTTCACCTGATTCGTCAGCGAGATCGTGTCGATTCCCGGCTGCTTCTGCACCGAAACGATCACGGCCGGCTGCCCGTCGACGCCCGCGTCGCCGCGCAGGACGTTGCGATCGATGCGAACGTCGGCGACGTCGTCGAGCCGGATCGGAACCCCGTCCCGCGGGGCGACGACCGTCGCGCGGATCGCGGTCAGGTCGGCCGTCCGCGCGATGTTCCGCACGAGCGCTTCCCGATTATCCGACTGGAGGAATCCGCCGGGCGTGTTCGTCTGCGATCGTGCGGCCGCGTCCGCGACCTGCGCGAGGCTGACGCCCAAGGCAGCCATGCGCTCCGGATCGGCAAGCACCTGATACTGCTTCACGCCGCCGCCGATCGGAATCACCTGCGCAACACCGGGAATCGTGAGGAGTCGCTGCCGGATCACCCAGTCCGCGGTGCTCCGGAGCTCGAGGGGCGGTGTGCTGCCGTCTTTGCTGGATACGCCGATGAGCAGGATCTCGCCCATGATCGAGGAGATTGGGCCCATGACCGGGGACACGTTCTCCGGCAGCTTCTCGGCCGCCAGCTGCAGGCGCTCCTGCACCAGCTGTCGCGCGCGGTAGATGTCCGTGGCCCAATCGAACTCGACGAAGAGGATCGAGAGCCCGACCCCGGAGCTCGAGCGCACGCGGACCACGCCGGCCGCGCCGTTCAGTGCCGTCTCGAGGGGCCAGGTGACGAGGGTCTCGACCTCTTCGGGTGCCAGCCCGGGCGCCTCTGTGAGCACCGTGACCAGCGGGCGATTCAGATCCGGGAACACATCGACGGGCAGGTCGCGAACGACGACGACCCCGTACACGAGGACGAGGACGGACGCCGCGACGACGAAGAGCCGATTGCGCAGCGAGAACGCGATCAGGCGATTGAGCATGCTCAGCGGACCTCGGGCGCTGGTCGTGAGCGTGCGCGAAACGACCGCAGCACGGCAACGGCCACCACCGCGACGAGAGCGATTCCCACTGCCCAGGGAAGCCAGGCGAAGGAACCATCGTGCGAGCTCCGCTCCGGGCCCGGAGGGGAAGAGTCGTGCGCTGCATCGCCGGCTTCGTCCGCCGGTGGAATCGGTGCCAGGTATTGGAGGGAGTAGTTGCCCTGGACGCCGACGCGATCGCCGGGTGCGAGACCATCGATCACCTCGACGTAGCGGTCGTCGGCGACGCCCAGTACGAGCGTGCGCCGCTCGAACCGATCCGCCCGATCATCGCTTTGTATGAACGCAAAGAAGCTCCCCGCCTCTCCGAGAACCGCGCTCTTCGGAATTGCCAACGCCTGCTCGGAGCCACCCGTCACGAGGCTGAGCGATGCGCGCATGTTCGGGCGAAGCTTCCCGGTCGGATTGAGAACCCGGACGTACACGGCGAGCGTCCGGTTCGCCGGCTCCAGCGTCCCGCCCACACGCTCCACCACTCCCTCGAAGGTCTCCGCCGGATAGCTCGGAACGCGGACGCGCACGTGCTGGCCGACGGAGACCTGGCCGATCTGACCTTCGAAGACGCGTCCGATGGCCAGGACCTCCGATAGATCCGCGATCTCAAAGAAGTGTCGGCTCGGCTCCACGTCGTCACCGACGACGGCGTGCCGATCCGTCACGATGCCGCCGAGCGGAGCCGCGTAGCGCACGCGGGGAGGTGGATCCCCGAGAAGACGGCTTTCGACCTCGACGAGCGGCTGCCCCTTCTCGACTCGGTCGCCCTCCAGCGCGAAGACGCCAGTGACGCGTCCGGAGATCCGGCTCGATACCGATCCGGAGCGCTTCGGATCGGCCGCGATCTCGCCGATCACGCGCAGCGTCGTCTCGATCGGGCGCAGGTCGGCCGCCTCCACGACGAGACCGAGGTTGCGCTGCGCGGCCTCCGACACCTCGACGGGGCCCACGCCGACTCCCGCAGTGGTCTCGCCCGGCGCATCGGCGTGGCCCTCGTGCGCGAGCGCCGGAGCCGTCGAGATCGCAAAGAGCAGGAGGATGCAAGCGAGCAATCTCATGGCGTGCCCCCATCGAGCCGGAAATCGTCCAGATGCGGACTCGTTGCACTGGCTGCTTCGAGGTCGATCACGGCCTGGCGCAGCTCGCCGAGGAGCTCGACGCGAGCCGAGCGTGCCTCGTTGTATTGACGCTGTGCCTGGAGCAGCTCCGCGACGTCGATCAGACCTTGGCGATATCCCTCTTCGAACGTGGCACGAGTGCGACTCGCCTCGGGCAGGATGTCGCGTTGGTAGGTGTCGACGCTCACGCGCAAGGTGCGGATGCGAGCTTCTGCGGCTCGGATCTCCTCCTCGACCCGCAGTGTCAATCCGTCGCGTCCGCGGCGCGCGCGCAAGAACTGGGCTTCGGACGCGGCGATCCGGCCCTGCTGGCGATTCCAGAATGGGATCGGAACCGTGACGTCGACGGCGAGGAACGAGTCGCGCTTGATGCCGATCGGCGCCTCGAAGACGCCGCGATCTCGCTCCACTCCCAATCCAACGGTCCAGTCCTCCCACACCTGTCGAGTCCGCTGCGACCGGCACGTCGCCCGGATCGAGATCGCCCGCTGGTTGGAGCACTCCGGACGCGGAGCGACCGAGAAGACGCCCGAGCAGGATCGCGGAGACCTCGCGCTCTCGCGAAAGGCGCTGGAGTCCCTGTTCGAGTCCGAGGCGTTCGATGCGGAGAAGACTCACCTCGGCAGAAGAGGCCTCGGCGACCGCGACGCGTCGTGCCGTCGTCTCCTCGACATGGCGGACCGTCGCAACCAGATCTTCACCCACAGCGATCCGCTCATCGAGCGCGCGCACCGCGTAGAACGCCCGCTCGACGTCGGCAACGAGGCCGCGAACGAAATCGCGCACCTCGGCCTCCGCGATCGCGACGTCGGCACGCGCGACGGCCCTCTCGCGCGCGAGCCGCGCCGTGATCGGGAAGCGCTGCGAGAGGCCGGCCGAGACGGCGCGCTCGCCCTCCGCCTTGAACGCGAAGTCGTCGGCGACCGACGCACCGATCTCGGGGTTGTCGAGCCGGCCGGCTTGCAGCAGCTCGCCGCGCGCCACGTCGATTGCGAGGCGCGCGACCGCAAGATCGACGTTAGCGGCGAGCGCTTCGCGCACGGCTTGGTCAGCGGTGATCGTGTCGTTCGACGGGTCGGCCCAAGCGGGCGCAGCGCCCAGGAAAGCCAGCGTCACCGCGAGGGTGACGTGAATCCGGTGCATTGTACCTCCAAGGCTCGGGAACTCCTCGCACTCGTCGAGGGCGGAACCTGGAGGGTTTCAGATGATGAGCGGCCTTCGCGAGGCCGCGAAGGGGAGCGGCGGTGGTTGCGCCTTGTCGAGCTCGCCTCGCGCCATTCGAGCCTGCACGACGAGCGCGAAGCGGGCAGCACCGACGACCACGAGGCTGACCGGTTGCGACCGTGTCTGTGAATCCCCGACCGACGCGGTGACGGTACGGGCGTCCACACCGTCCCGGCAGCAGCTCGGCGCCCGCTCGGAGCCGGTGGGCTCGTGTCCGACGGCCGAGCTGGGGCCGTGGGGTTGCTCCGCCGCGAGGTCGTGCTCCGAGTGCGCGTGCGCGCCGCGATCGAGGTGTGCCCCGAGGGAGTAAGCGGGCTCGAACGAGCCGTTGCGAGGGCAAGCGATGCCGACAGCTGGCCCCAGCCAGCCGGAGAGGAGTGCAATCATCGCCAGCGTCCGGAGTTGCACGATCTCCCCTTCACCACCGGAACGTCGCCGAGCGGATCGGCCTCCGCCGGTGCCGTCTTGAGCACACCCGCCGAGGCGCTGCGCATGCGTCGTATACGTGGCACCCACCCAGCGGGTGACCGACATCTGGCGCATGTGTCGGCGCGATCGGGTGCGGAGCTGCTAGATCAACGACCGGGCGACGGCCTCCACGGCTTTGAGCCCCGAGCCAAAGCGCGCCATGGCGTCGCGGTTGTTCTCCAGCTCGCTGTACGGAAGGAAGCGAACTTTCAGGTCCGCCACGCGGGTGAAGGCGGGTCGCGCGAGCTGCGTACGCACCTCGTTCTCTCGTGAGTCCGGCGCGACGAGAAAGAGCTTGACACCCGAATGCTCGGGCACGCCAAGTGCCAGATCCAGCATCCGGACGATGCCGGAGTAGATGCTCGTCGTATGTTCGACCTCGAAGGCGGCCGCGACACGGCTCTCCCGCCTCGACGATGGCGATGCGGTGCCGACGTCGGCCCGGTTCTCGCGCGAGGGTTCCAGCCATAGCACGTCGATCAGTCTGACCGCCTCGACTCCAGAGGAGGCGGCGAGCGAGGCGGGCAGCTCCTCGACGCAGCCGTCGCACAAGCGGCCGGACGCATATGGATGGTTGCGGTCGTTTGCGGCGACCCACACGTCGAAGCCGAGCGCGCGCCCGAGGTCGCGCAGCCAGCCTTGGATCTCGACATGCGAGCGGT
This sequence comes from Pseudomonadota bacterium, assembly GCA_003576805.1. Taxonomy (GTDB): domain Bacteria; phylum Myxococcota_A; class UBA9160; order UBA9160; family PR03; genus PR03. The sequence continues at coordinate 14,357 of QEVM01000015.1, forward strand.
CTTCCGCCTGAGCCGCCTCCAGAGCTCTGGCAGCAGAAGCCGAGCCTCGGACGCGCTCCAGATCCGCCTACCAGGCTGCCCGGGCAACCGGGCCGTCTTCGCGCGGAGGGGCGGCATAGCGGCCCGTACCGACGTCGAAAAGGAGTCCGGCGACCGCGCCGAGATCGTTGCTCAACAGCGCGCGATGCTCGGCGTTGAAGCGCAGCACGCCCGCTCGCATCGCCATGTACTCGTCCCAAGATCCGAGCTTGACCTTCGACCCGGCGAGCGCGTTGTATCCCTTGACGATCGCCGTATTGACCGGTGGCACCAGCGTGGGGTGCAGGAAGTACAGGAGATTTGCAGCGGCAGGGCCGAGACCTTTGATGCGGCGACCCGAGAGTTCGCGGATTGCGCGCAGCACGTCGTCCTCGGCATCACAACACGAACACGTGTGGAGAAAACGGCCAAATGCGCGCTGGTTTTCCGCGTTCTCGTAGATGTCGGGAATGCGAAGCTTGGGCTTCCAAAGGAAGGCATGGTCGGCGCCCTTGAAGATCTGGCGCTGCTCGGCAATGCAACGCACGACCGTCTCGAGGGAGGAACCGCGATAGGCGTTGCCGAAGCTGCCCGCATCAATCTCTCGAATGACCTCCGCAATGCCCGCGCGGACGGCGCGAAAGTTCTTGAGCCGCTGGTCCCACAGGAACCAGGAGCGGTAGGTAGCGCCCGGGTCGTCCTTCCATCGAGCAATCAGCGCGCGGGAGCGTGCGTCGAGGTCGTCGGGAGGCGAGGCGAGAGACATGGCGAACGCAGTCTACCGGAGGTCCGAGGCTGCCGGCGCCTCCTCGTTCAAAGGTACGCGTTTGCGGCGTACTGCATCGTCATTCGATGGGTGTGGAAGAACGATGCGTTCAGCGCGATCGTATGTCGCATGATGTCGATCCAGCGCGAGCGCTCGCGGTAGTAGAGCGGCACGATGACGTGCTCGAGCTTGTCGTAGAGCTCGCCGGCGTCGTCGGCATCGCGGTTGTGGGTGGCGCGCCCTTCTTCGTACTCCCGCCCGATCGAGCAGCCGGTCATGCCCTCGATGTGGCCTTCGAGCCACCAGCCGTCGAGAACGCTCAGACTCGGGACGCCGTTGTGCGCCGCCTTCATGCCCGAGGTTCCCGAAGCCTCCAGCGGCTGAACGGGAGTGTTGAGCCAGAGATCCGCACCGGCGGTGAGAAGCCGAGCGAGATCGAGATCGTAGTCGGGGCAATAGACCACCAGGACGGCCCCACGCAGCTCCCGGGCTTTGTCGTGGGCGAAGCGAATGAGATCTTTGCCCTGCTCATCTCGGGGATGAGCCTTCCCGCCCAGCACGATCCGGATCGGCTTGCCATTCCGAGCGAGCCGCCGCAGCCGGCCCACGTCTTGGAAGATCAAGTGGAAGCGCTTGTAAAGCGTCGCGCGGCGAGCGAAGCCGAGCGTGAACGAGTCGGCGCTCAGACTTTCGCCAGTGCGGGCTCGAACCGCATCGACCAGCTCTTTCTTGGCACCCATGTGCGCGTGCCAGATCTGCTCCTTCGGAATCCGGATGGCATGGCGCAGCAGAAACGGGTCCGTCTCCCAACCCTGGATGAAGCGATCGTACGAGTGGACACCGTTGGTGATGGCCTCGATGGGTTGCGCTGGCCACATGGACGCATCCTACCTTCGCACGACTCTGGGGAACTGATCGTGCCCAGCCGGAACCGGTGTGTGGGTGGTGAAGACGCACTGCGCGCGCACCGTCGCATAGTCCCACTCGACGCCACCGCCACCGGTCTCGCGCAGCAGCTCGAGAGCGAGGAAAGCCGCATGCCCCTCGTTCATGTGGAAGCGTTCGAGGCGTGCATAGCGGTGCTTTCGCAGCATGCGCAGGCCGCCGACACCGAGGAGGATCTCCTGCGCGAGGCGATAGCGCTCGTCACCCCCGTAGAGGTGGGCGCAGAGCTCCCGATCTGCAGGATCGTTCTGCTCCGCGAACGAATCGAGCAGCAGCAGCGGCACCGAGAAGCCTCGGGCGCCACGAACCTCGTATTGCCACGCTCGCAGAAGCACGGCGCGGCCCTCGATCGATACGTGCACGGTCTCGGGGCGAAGTCGCGCGTGACGTGACGGATCCCACTCGACCGGAAGCTCGCGCTGGTTGCCTGCGGCATCGAGCTGCTGAAGAAAATAGCCCCGCGTGTAGAGGAGGCTGACCCCGACGACCGGGAGGCGAAGGTCGGCACACGAGCGAAGCGCATCGCCCGCGAGCACACCGAGGCCTCCACTGTAGATCGGCATGCGCGGGTCCACCGCGACTTCCATCGAGAAATGGGCAATGCGCCTCGACGTTTCCTCGCCGCCGATCTGCGCGCGCCGCGCTGCTCCGTACCGGACGGGGTCCGCCACGAACGTTCGGAGGCACAGCCGCGAGCAGAAGCGGAACGTGACGCCATCGATCACGTGCGCGAGGCTCGTCGTCGGGGTCAATGCCCTTCCGCAAACGGGGTCCCGGAGCGGCAGCGGCGGCGGCGCGCCGACGTCCGTCACTGCTCTACCTCGGCCACGTGTCCGTCCGCGAGCCGATCGTATTCGTCTGCCAGTTCCCGCGAGAGTTTGGCGAGGCGCGCGCAATGTTTCTTCTGGTCGCCTGCTGACCGCATCCGCGTGCTGGCGTAAGTGAGGCTCATGGACTCGTGCGTCTCGGCTTCGGCACGAAGGCGTACCGCCCGGGCTCGAAGTCGCTCCGCGAGCTCCGCGTGTCGCTCGAGCGTGTCGGCTGATTCGGCCAGAACGCGATCCATCCCGACGAGCGGCCTGTCCTCCTCGACTTCACGCAGCCAGCCGGGCGGCGCACCTGCCTGCCGCGCTTCCTCGGGAAGCGCCTCGACAGCACGCGAGAGTTAGGCGAGGTCAGCCTCGGCGCGCGCTCGGTCTCGGAGCACCGGGAGCCTCTGCCCGCCACCTCGCAGCGTACGGTGATGTCGGGCCCGCGACAGCTGAGCGCCGGACGCTTCGAGGCGTTCGCGCGCCTCGCGGATCTGCCCTACGAGCCGGCGGTAGCGATCTTGCCAGAATGCCTTCTGCTCCTGCTCTTGCTGCATCTCGCTGCGCACTTCCTGTGCGGCGGCCATTCGCGATGAAGCGGGCCCAAGCAGGACGAAGAGCAGCATGAATGCAATCCATGCTCGCATGATGCCTCCCGACACGCTTGCAGTAGATACGTCGAGGCCATTGCTCCCGTGACAATCACCACTTGCCCGTGTGCGCCGTATTCAACGCGTGAAGGACATCGCCGGGAGGCCGGGCATGTCTTCGAGATCGGCGAGTGCCGGTCGGGATGCGTCGTGCAGCCGACAGGGCCGGTCGAGTCCTGACTGCGGGTAACTCGAGATGGGCACGTAATCTCTGATTGACCGCGGCGAGCGAAGTGTCGCTGCCATGTTGTTCACGAGCTCGCGGCGGATCGCTTCCGGTTTCGCTTCTGGAAGATGCTCATATGAATGAGGCGCCACCGCCCGGCGCGACGGTCGACCCAACGTGCACGAGCTTCCGCACCGGCCGCTCGTCCTGAAAAAAGTCCGAGACGATCTTCGTCCGCCGGTGATCCTGCGAAGAGCTGCTCGGAGCAGGTTGGTCGTGCAGGCCACCTTGCGATTCCATCAGGATGAATCGCTCCTCGACATGATTCACGGCATGAACGGACACCACGAGACGAGGTGACCCCGCTCCGCGCTCGCCCGCAGGCCACGCGTCAGCCCAAGCATCGCGCGCGCCGCGCCCACAGGAGGCCGAGGGGCGGAAGGACGAGCCACTGCAGGAGCGGCGACAAGCCGGTCCCGAAAGGAGGCACGACCGGCATGGCATCGGAGTAGGCCCAGCTGCTTCGAACCTCGACGTTCAGCCACTCGCTGTAGCCGGTGTAGGTGAGGCCAAAAGTTACGGCGACCGCCATCACCGGAACGAAACGAGCCGCGGGCCATGAGGGTGCTCCGATCAGAATCAGCGCGAGAATCAGGCACCCGATCGCGATCAGAAGGTCTCCACCCGTGCAGTGCGCCACGGCGAACGCAATCTCGCGAGGCTTTCCTTCGCTCCAGATCGTGTAGAGCGGGAGGTGGGAGGCCTCCCAGATGAGGTTCGCGATGGCGATGAACATCGCGTAGCGACGCAACGCCGGGAGCCAGTCTCCGTCAGACGTGGGCGATGTATTCACGTGCGCGATGAGCTCCAGCTCGATGGCCGCTCAGAATTCACAGTGGACACGATGCAGGCCGACCTAAATGGATGTCAGGCGGCGACTGGGTCCCGGTGAAGAGGTAGCCGGCGGAGGAGCTGCGCATTGGCGGCGACGATGATCGTGGAAGCGCTCATCGCGACCGCGCCCACCGCCATCGGCAGGTCGATGCCCCACGGAGTCAGCACCCCGGCGGCGACCGGGATGGCGACGAGGTTGTAACCGGTCGCCCAAACCAGGTTCTGGATCATCTTCCTGTAGGTCGCACGCGATAGCTCGATCGCACCGACCACGTCTCGGGGATCGCTTCGGACGAGGACGATCCCGGCCGATTCGACGGCGACGTCGGTGCCCGCGCCGATCGCGATCCCGACATCGGCCTGTGCGAGCGCGGGCGCGTCGTTGACTCCATCGCCCACCATGGCAACCCGCCGGCCTCCGGCCTGGAACTTTGCGACCGCCGCGACTTTGTCGGCGGGGAGCACCTGCGCCGCGATCTCGTCGATCCCGAGGCGGCGGCCGACCGAGTCCGCGACGGCCTGGGCGTCACCGGTGATCATGGCGACGCGTATTCCGAGCCGATGAAGCGCCTGGACCGCCTCCCAGGATTCGGGTCGGATCTCGTCCTCGGCGGCGACCGCTCCGGCGACCTTGCCATCGACGATGACGTGAAGGACGGTTCGACCTTCGCGGTACCACGCTTCCGCAAACGGCATCGCTGCGAGCGCGAGATCCGCGAGCAGACGCGGTCCGCCGACCGCGACCGCTCGCCCGTCGATGACGGCGCGTGCGCCGCGGCCCGGCAGTGCCTCGAATCGGGTGGCGGTCGGCACGTGCACTCCGCGACGTCGCGCGCCCTCCACGATCGCTTGCGCGAGCGGGTGTTCGGAGTCCCCCTCCACCGCGGCCGCGAGCCCCAGGACGAATGAGGCATCGCCGAACGCGGCCGCTGTATCGACCAGGACCGGCTGGCCGACGGTGAGCGTTCCGGTCTTGTCAAAGATCACGATGTCGAGGCTGCGGGCGCGCTCCAACGCGAGGCGATCCTTGACGAGCAGGCCGTTCCTGGCACCGAGAGAGGTACTGATGGCGATCACGAGCGGGATGGCGAGTCCGAGCGCGTGGGGGCACGCGATGACCAGCACCGTCGCCGTGCGGACGAGCGCGCGTTCGGGATCACCGAGCAGCCACCATGCAAGGAGCGTGAGCGATCCCGCGACGAGAGCGACATAGAACAGGATCGCCGCTGCCCGATCTGCCAGCGCCTGCGCCCGCGAGCCCGAGGCCTCTGCGGCCTCCACGAGCCGCATGATGCCGGACAAGGCGGTCTGGTCGCCGACGGCCGTCACCCGCACGCGGAGCGAGCCGCCTGCAGCGACGGTGCCGGCCACGAGGCGATCCCCCGTCTCCTTCGCGACGGGTCGCGACTCACCGGTGATCATGGACTCATCGACGTCTGCGGCGCCGTCGACGACCTTGCCGTCCGCTGGAACGCGCGATCCGGGACGGACCAGGACCACGTCACCGAGCGCAAGCGCCGAGAGCGGGACGATTTCGGTCCCCGTTGGCATGACTCGCTCCGCCGTGTCGGGCAGCAGCTCCGCGAGCGCAGCGAGCGCTCCGCGCGCCTGCGCGATCGAGCGCATTTCGAGCCAGTGCCCGAGCAGCATGATCGCAATCAGGCTCGACAGCTCCCACCAAATCTCCACCTGGAACAGGCCCAGTGTGCCTGCCCAGCTCGTCACGAAGGCGACGACGATCGCCAGCGAGATCAACGTCATCATCCCGGGCTGCCGGTCGGCGAGCTCCCGGCGTCCACCTCGAATGAAGACGAGCCCGCCGTAGAAGAACACGACGCTGCCGAGAATCGCGGGTAGATACCGGGATCCAGGGAAGCCCGGAGTCCGGTACCCGAGCCACATCTGGACGTCGTGGCTCAGCAGGACGACCGGGATCGTCAGGAGCAGCGTCAGCCAGAACTTGTCGCGGAACATCGCGACCGAATGGCCCGCATGGCGGTCGTGACCGGCATACCCGGCGCGGTCGTGTCCTTCGTGTCCCCGGATCGCCGCGTCAGCCGCCTGATTGGCGTGGCTCCTATCCTCGCGCCCGTGGCCGTGGTATTCCATCAATGTCTCCGTGCGACGGATCCGGCAGGACTGCCGCTGCGTAACGACCGTTTCACAGCTCCGGGATGCCCTGTCGGCGCTGGCAACACGACAGAGTACGTGCAGCGCGAAGGAGGCGGTTGCCGGAGGGTTCGCTTGCCGCTCTGCGGTCCAGTGCCCGCGATTCGCCCCAGCGAATGCGCATACTTCCCGGCGGCCTGTGGTCATCTTCCGCCAAGCGAACGCGCTTATGCACCCGACCTTGGCAAGTCCGACGTGGACGGGCAGGGCCGGAGCAAGATCGAGAGATCGGTCGTCGCACGCCTCGCGTCAGCCGACGCCCCGTACGGCCTCGCCAGCTTTCACGATGTCGAGGTAGACGTTCTCCTCGCGTACCACGCGGAAGCCGGCTCGCGCCACGTTTCCGAACGTGTCTCGATTTAGATCGGGGCCCAGCCGGCGACTGAGCGGCGTGAGCAGGTCCTGCATCATTGCGATCGGTCCCACCCGGCTGCGCACGTGCTCGAAGAGGAGAAGCCGTCCGTCGGGCTTGAGCACGCGGTGGAGCTCACGCAGGCCCACGACGGGATCCGGAACGGAGCAGAACGTGCAGACCGTGGCGATGCTGTCGAAAGTCGCGTCCCGAAACGCCAGGCGCCGAGCGTCCATCTGAACCAGCATCACGCGCCCGGGGTAATGGGCGGCCGGTTCGCGTGCGCGTTCGAGCATTGCTCGGCTGATGTCGAGGGCGTGGATGGTGAGGCCTGGAGGGCAGTGAGCGAGGTCGTGCCCCGTCCCCACGGCCAGCATCAAGCAGCGGCCGTGCATGGTCTCGAAGAGCTGCTGCTTGGCCCGTCCGTAGCGGCGCTCGTCCGCGCGCGTGACGAAATCGTAGGTACGCGCCGCGCGGTCCCATTTGCGGCGCGCTGCGTCGATCATTCGGCGCCCGCGCGCGGGCCGCGCAGCACCCCGTCGTAAATCTGCACCGCGGCCACGGCGCAGATTCCGAGGAGCGCGCCGACGATCAGCACCTCCGCCCAGCCGGCAGCTTGCATGGAGTTGCGCATCCCGAAGAGCATGCCTCCATACATGCCGATGATCGACCCCGGCACCATGACCTGCCACATGCCCAAGAAGGGTCCGCAGAGAGCCATTGCGGCGAGGTGGACCGTGGTGCCGATCGCTGCTCCGACCAGCATCGCGACCACCATGTCCCAGCCCGGCGCAATGACGGCATGGATGGCCGCGGCAGTCGCCATTGCCGTCAGGGCTCCTGCTGCGTAGTCGCCCGAGAGGTACAGCCATTCGATCGGGCGAGCGAGGTGGCTTCGCTTCGATGTGCTTTCACGATCCACTCCCATGACTACGCGGCGAGTACGGTTGGAGTGACTTGCTTCGACTGCCTGGTCGACACGACGTGCCGGGCTGCCCCTCCGCGCGAGCAGGTGCGGCGGAAACCCGACGCCTGGTAGCTGGGGTCCGGCGGTGCGCTCGACGACTGACGTTCCGAGCGGCGTGAGCTCGTTCGAATCGCGAATGAAGCGGATCCTCCTGCTCGCTACACGCAACCCGGCACGCGCGCGAAGACGCGCCGCTGCGGATGATGTCGAGCAGCTTACCATCCGTCAGCTCCCGCGTTGGGTGTTCGCAGATCGGGTGCGGGCGGGTACAGGCCCTCGCTGATGGGCGTGTCGCCGCCTTCGCGAGCACTGAGCCCGTGGCGGAAGGCCTCGCGACGTAGCGACCCCGAACCCGAGGATGCTGCCGGGAGGCATGAGGACGGGCACTCCCGAAGACGCATCGAGACAGCTCTTCGACTTCGTACGCGCCGCTCTCGCGGGCATGCGCCCGGGCAACGCGCTCGCCGGGTGCAGAGTCCCCGGTTAGTTCTACTTCGGCGGCGTGCGCCTAAGTCAGCGCATCGTAGTCGTCGCATTTCTTCGTATCGCTTCGCGATGCTGCTGCAGTGCGTCGCGTGGTTCGGAACGCTCTGGCGTCGTGCGTAGGGTTCGGCCATGCGGCGGTGCATGTTCGCCTTCTCGCGAGCATCGGGCGCCATACCGCGGTACGCGTCAGCGAGCGCTCAATGTTTCTGCGGTGACGTTGCGGACTGGATCTGGACCTCCATACCCGTGTCGGCAGTGTTCACGATGCCAGCGCCTGCGCCGAACAGCAGAACCAAGAGCAAGCCGACGAAGACGAATCCCACGAGAATTGCTCCGCGATTCGGTGCCACTTCGGCCGAGTACCGGCCGCCGGTCACGAACGTCCTAGCCTCGTTTACGTGGCGTGGGCGGACAGGGTGAGATGCCGCCGGGGGCATCAATGATGCTTGTACCACCCGGCGCGGCGGATGTCGTTCCATGACGTCGTCTGATGACATTCGAAGCACTGGTCGACCCGCGCGTCGTGCTCGCCCGCGACTCGTTTCGACACCATCTCGAAGTGCATCATGAAGTGGCTCGGCGGTGCTTGATGGCACTGGACGCATTCGACGGAGCTCGGCGAAGGATGCCGAAACTCCTCGATCGTCCACGAGGAGGTGCCGTGACAGGCAGCGCAGTCGCCGCCGAAGTAGCCCTGATGCCGATCTTTCGTGCTGTGACACGCGGCGCAATCCAGAGCAGCCTCCTCGGATGTCACTTTCGGGTGGGTGGGCGCGATCTCCGCGGCGACATCGTGCTGGTCGATCCATGCGAGGAGCCGCCGATTCGAAGGGTCGTCGCGATCCTCGCGAACTGCCTCGAGCCTGATGTCGGCCAACGTCGCGTGGTCCATCGCGACGGGACGCGGGCTGGAACCCTGGTGTTCCACGTGGCAGCGGCTGCACGCGCCGATCGCAGCGTGGAACGCGGTCGGCTGCCGCTGCAGCAGATTAATGTCGGTCGCATGGCAGCCGATGCACTTCGCGGCCTCCGCGCTCTGGAGAGCTGTATGGCATGCGGCGCAATTCCCCTCCAGCCAGGCATGCGACACCGACAGCGGACCCGGGCTGACTTGTCGCTGAAACAGCGGCGCGTCGATCGCGATGGGCTTCCTTTCCAAGAGAAAGCCGAGACCCAGCCCCGCACTCACGACGAGCACGACAGTCCACCGTCTCATCTCATACCAGCCAGCGCAGACCGAAGTAGACGGACGCCCAGATGTGCAGTGCGAGGAGTCCGTAGAACACGACCGACGCGAGGACGTGCACGAGGAGCCAGATCCTGAACCGGCGTCTCAGGAGTTCGTCCGTGCCGATTCCGTACTCGAGGTCCGCGATCGAACCGGCGAGCTCCGTGGCGCCCTTCGCCAGGGCGTACGCTTCGGGATCGGGAACGCTTCGGGACCAGGCGAGCAGACGGCTCTGCAGCGGCGATCGCGCTCGCGATTCGCGCAGGGTCCCGAGCAGCCCCGGCTGCGCAGCGAGCCGACCCGCCATTTCGTTGTAGGCAGTCGTCAATCGTTCCAGCAGGCCCTGCTTCTCTCGCAGGTCCAGAGAGACCCGGGCCAGGAAGTGCCTGCCGACATAGCCGCTGAAGATCACGAACAGCATTGCGCCCGTGAGGACGAGCCCGAGCGTGCTCTCGAAACGATGACCCGTGTGGAGGATCGCGAGCAACGAACCCAGGATGCCGCCCCAGATATGCCAGGCGAGCAGGCGCCGCAGAGGCAACCGAGCGCCGAGACGTCGCCGGAGTGCGGGACTTCGCTTTGCCGCGACGTAGGCGAAGGAAGGAACCACCATGAGAATGGCTCCCGAGATGCCGAGCAGAGTCCCCGGAAGACTCCCCGGAAATCGGGGCGAGCGGTGGACGGCGAACCCCAGCCAAAGGATCAACTGCAGGAGCAGAAGCCCGGTCACCACCGCGCGCTCGCGTTCCATAGACGAGTTCGTCGGAGGGATCATGGAGATCAAGCATCGACCGCGAGGTCGGCGATCGACTTCGCCTGGCACGCCAGGATCATGCCCTTCTCTTTGTCCCCCGGTTCGAGTCCGTCCTGAACCTCCATCGTCACCGAACCGGAGAGCAGCTTCACGCGACACACGCCGCAGGTGCCGATCCGGCAGGAATAGTCGATGTTCACTCCAACATCTTCGGACGCCTCGAGCACCGTCTTCGTCGGCGGCAGCATCGCGCCCCGGCGGGACTTCGCGAACGTGACGACCGCGACTTTGGCCTGCGCGACGGGCAGGGACTCGAGCTTCGCGCGCGGAGGCTCCTTGCCTTGGAACACCTCCGTGTGGATCCGTTCCGCGGGCACGCCGACTTCCGCCAGCATGCCCTTTACTGCGTTCATCATGGGCGGCGGGCCGCAGATGTGAACACGCCGGGTGGCGAGCTTCGGCACGTGGGCTTCCAGCAGCTCACGCGTGATGCGACCCCTCGCATACGGCCAGTCTGCAGACTCCACCTCCTCGACCACCACCATCAGGTGAAGGTTGCGATGGCGCTTTCGGAGGTACTCGAGCTCCTCGCGATAGATCACGTCCGCCTCCGAATGGACGGCATAGAAGAAGAAGAGGTCGCCCGGCCAGGACCGTCCCGTCAGGTAGCGCGCGGCGCTCATCATAGGCGTCACGCCGACCCCGCCGCCGATCAACACCACGCTCGTGGCTTCCTCACCCGTGAACGTGAACTTCCCGGACGGCGCCGTGATCTTCAACGTGTCGCCTTCGGCAACGTGATCGTGGAGGAACCGGGACACGGCCCCGTGCTCCTCGCGCTTGACGGTGATCTCGCAGTACGCGCGCTGGGTCGGCGAGGAGGCGATCGTGTACGAGCGCTTGATCGACTCGCCTTCGGGCGACACCGTGACCGTCAGGAATTGGCCGGGCAGATACGTAAACGGCAAGAGCCCGTCGCCGGGATCGGTGAGCCGGAACGTCTTGACGTTCGGCGTTTCCTGGAAGATGCGTGCGGCCCGCAACAACCCCGTCCACGAGTTCGGCCTGGACGGCGCGGCGTCCGGAGGGACGATAGGCGCAGCCTTCGTCGTCTCAACGAGGGCCGAGACGCCCGAGGGCGCCGGGACCACTGCCGCAGTCGGCGGGAGAGCAGCAGCGGCGGCGCCGCTTGTGCCACCAGTGATCCGCGCGACGAGCGCTTCCGCGCGGCGCATCCTTCGGAAGTACATCGCGGTCACTGCGGCCGCGAACGCCGTCAGGACTAACATCACGATGTAATGGAACCACGAGAGGCCGAAGAGGCCGTGCGGCGGAGGAGCGTTGGTCAACGGGACGAGATTCATCTCGCTCCGAAACCATTCCAGGGCGACGTCGCGCGGCGCACGACCTTCGTCCAGCGCGCGTCGCAGGGTGAGTCCACTCTCGAGCTGGGCGAAACCCTCGCGAAGACGCACCTGTGCTTCCTGCATTGCGCCTGCGTCCCCGCTCTGACTGGCAGCGGCGAGTTGCCCGAAGCCTTCGGACACCATCGCGCGACCCCCGAGGATCCGGTCGCCCGCGTGGCGCTCGAACTCTCGACGGCGGTCCGGTGTCAGGTCGGGCAAAGCGATCAAGGACACGTACAACGGTGAAGGCGGTGGCGCGCCGCCGCAGCACTTCTGGCCACCGCCCATGCCTGCTCCCATCCCGCCCATCATGCCTCCACCTGCGGACGGATCGGGACGGCCGGGTGTCGCGGGTGAGCCGGGCGGCACGGCTGCCGGAGGCGCCGCCTGATGGTGCTGCTCGTGCTCCTGCCGCGTTTGCGGATGCGCCGGCTTCGGCGTCGCGAGCGAGACCAACATGGGGAGCGCGAGAGCCCACCGAAAGTTTTGGATCGGCATGCGCGCGCCGTAATCAGGCTGCGCCGGCGACTGCGTCGCAGCGCCGGGCACAGCGAGCACAGGTTTCCCCGCACTCCTTGCACACAGCGTGCATCTCGTAGTGGGGCTCGCAGGCCTTCTCGCATTCGCGGCAGAATTTCGCGCACGCCCCCGCGAGAGCACGCGTGCTCTCCAGTGGCTTCGGATCGAACGCCGCGACGGTTGCCATCGCGTTCACGACGGAACGAAGGCGCACCGCGGTGGCGAGGCACTCCGCCAGGCTAGTTTCACCTTCCTTGATCGAGGCAATGCAGTACGGAATGCAGGCCTCCACCTGCTCGAGGCATTCGTGCGCCTCCTCGGCGAGCGCTTCGAGCGCAGAGTCGCGCGCAGCGCCCTCGCTGTGGTGCGCATGATCTTTGCGAGAGGCGTCGGAGCCTTCGACGCGACCGGCGACGGCGAGAGCCGCCAGGGTGGCTGACGAAACGAGAAACCCTCGGCGATCCATGTTCATCTCCAAGTGGAACGAGGCTGTCGTTGCTCGGTTCGCTGCGCGATTGGCCGGGCCGGCGTAGGACGAGCCGCACCGGTCATCTCAGGCAGTCTTCTCTCACACGGCTTCGCGACCCGCGCGAAGCCGCCAACCGTGGCGCACTGGCGGCTCACCGAAGAACCAGAGCCACGGTCGGTCACGTCTTCGCGATTCCGCGGGCGGCTTGCGTGCTCTCCGGCTGGTGAACCGCGTCGAGCCCGGTGGTCGGCGCGGTTCTCGTGTCGACTGCACGGTCATCGTGCGCTCGCGACATGGCGTCTCTCCACGACGTCGCTTCGTCCATCATCGAGAGTGCGGCTTCGTTCACCAGATCGCCGATCAACGGGATGCGCCTCCCAATCCCGCCCCGGCCTCCGAGGCGCATTTGCGAGTGCTCGCGAAAGGTCTGACCACCGTATTACGTTCTCGGTACTGATTTGGTGACCGGTCTCGACGACGGATGACTGTGCGCCCATCGCAGCGGCCCTCGGAAGCCCCCGCTCTTTCAAGGGGCAACCGCCGCCAGCATCAAAACGTTGACGACTCGGCTTGCGACTCCGCGGGTGCCCGACGCCTCGCGTACCGCGTCCGGTTGCGCGCTGAAATGTCACCAACCGCGGCCTTGCCTCGTAGTTACAGGAGCCTCCGCACGAGAAGCGGAAGGGAAAGGAGACCCGATGCAACGCCGCAAGCCGCTTGTCCTCACCGCGCTGCTCCTGGCGTCTTTCGCGCTCGCGCCGCCGGCGCGATCTGAAGACGACAGGATGGGGAAGGGCGGAATGGGTCAAGGAGGGATGGACCACGGGGGGATGGGCCACATGGACGGGACGGCTGAGGGCTCGCAGGGGGCCGCGCAGAGCGGCCCGGCGAGCGACATGCCGCGTCGCATGCAGGAGCTTCGCGAGCACTCGCACATGATGAACGGCATCGAGGACCCGGAGCGGCTGCGAAGTGAAATGCGCCGTCACATGAAGATGATGGACGACATGATGCAGGCGATGATGGAGCACATGACGAGTGGCTCCTCCCATGGCACGGCTCCGGCGCAGGGCATGGGCGGCGACATGTGAGACGAGCGACTGCGACATTCGGTCACGTCGCGAGGAAAACCCATTTGGGTGAAAAACATCCGGCGACCGGCAGGCAGCCCGGTCTGACACGACGCGAATTCGTCTGCGGCGCGGTCGCCGGAGGCTTCTTCGCCGTTGTGCCACCGCTTGCAGCGGCATACGCGCGACCGCTCACCGGTCCCGCCGCTCTCGTCGGCGCAGGTACGCCCGAATCCGTCACCGTGGATCTCGCGATTCGCGCCGAGCGTCTTGCGATCGCTGGCGGGACGGGGAACGGGATGACCATCAACGGGACGATACCAGGGCCCCTGATCGAGCTCTACGAGGGTCACGAAGCGTTACTTCGGGTGACCAATCATCTCCCCGAAGACAGCTCGATCCATTGGCACGGAATCCTGCTGCCCTTCCGGGTCGATGGCGTGCCCGGCGTATCGTTTCCGGGAATCAAACCCGGAGACACGTTCGAGGCGCGCTTCCCCGTGCGCCAGAACGGCACGTACTGGTATCACAGCCACTCGGGCCTTCAGGAGCAGAGCGGTGTCTATGGTCCGCTTGTCGTCCACCCGGCGACACCAGAACGATTCGAGTACGATCGAGATTACGTCGTGATGTTCTCCGACTGGACGTTCGAAGATCCCTACCGCGTGCTCGCGAATCTCAAGAAAGTCAGCGACTACTACAACTTCCAGCGGAGGACGGCGACCGACTTCGTGCAGGACGTCGCGGACGTTGGACTCGTCGACACGATTCGGGATCGATTGAGCTGGGGCGCCATGCGCATGAACCCCACCGACGTCCTCGACGTGACGGGATACACGTACACTTATTTGCTCAACGGCGTTCATCCCGATGGCAACTGGACGGCACTGTTCGAGCCCGGCGAGCGGATTCGCCTGCGCTTCATCAACGGCTCGGCGATGACCTACTTCAACGTCCGTATCCCGGGCCTGCCCATGACTCTGGTTGCCGCGGATGGGCCTCACGTCCAGCCCGTCGAGATCGACGAGATCCAGATTGGTGTCGCGGAGACGTTCGACGTCGTCATCGAACCGCAGAATCGCGCCTATACGATCTTCGCAGAGTCGATGGATCGGAGCGGATATGCGCGTGGCACGCTGGCTCCGCGCGAGGGCATGACGGCCGACGTCCCCGCACTGCGGAAGAGGCCGCTGCGTACGATGATCGACATGGGGATGGACATGGGCATGACCATGGAGATGGACATGCCCGCCGGCGGAAAGGAAGCGACGGGGCACGAGCAGCAGCCCGACGCTCAGCATGGCGGTCACGAGAACGCGACACCGACTCACCCGGGCCATCGGCCCGGCATGGAGATGGGAGCGAAACGAGGCGCCGGATCGCAGCATGCCGGCATGGAAACGGCCGGCCCTATCGTCGCGAAGCACGGGCGGGATCACCACGGTCCCGGCAACACCACCGTGGCCGAGGTCCAACGCGACCGGCTCGGCGAGCCGGGCACCGGCCTTGCGGACGTCGATCATCGCGTCCTCGTCTACCGGGATCTCCGCAGCCTGGAGGCGCGCGCAGGCGCGACGAAGCCGCCGGACCGCGAGATCGAGCTGCACCTCACGGGCAACATGGAACGCTTCATGTGGTCGTTCGACGGCGTCAAGTTCTCCGAGGTCGACGGCCCGATCGAGCTCCAGTACGGCGAGCGCGTTCGCATCGTCCTCGTGAACGACACGATGATGGAGCACCCGATTCATCTGCACGGCATGTTCATGGAGCTCGAGAACGGTCACGGCGCGCGAACGCCTCTCAAGCACACGGTCTCCGTAAAGGGCGGCGAGCGCCTTGCGGTGCTCGTCAACGCCGTCGAGCCGGGTCCATGGGCCTTCCACTGCCACCTCCTTTACCACATGGAGCTCGGCATGTTCCGGGTCGTACGCGTCAACGGTGGACCGGAGCCGTCGTGAAGTCGACGTGGACGGTATCGACGTGTCTCTCGCTGCTGCTGGCGTCTTCGCCCGCCCAGGGGCAGATCGAAGCGCCGCGCGAGTCACCCGTCATGGGGCACGAGCTTCGGTACTTCGTCCTGGTGGACCAAGCCGAATTCCGCGCCCACGACGCAGACGACTTCGTCGCTTGGGAGGTCGAAGGTTGGGTGGGCGGCGATCACAACCGCGCGTGGTTCAGGACGGAAGGTGACCGGCAGGTGTCGGGCGACGCCGCTGGCGAGGCGGAGCTGGAAGTGCTCTACGGACGATTCGTCGCTCCATTCTGGGACGCCCGCATTGGAATCCGCCAGGACCTGATCTCGGAGGGGGGACACGACCGCGGGCGAACCTTCCTGTCGCTCGGCGTGGTGGGCCTCGCGCCTCAGTGGTTCGAGGTCGAGCCCACGCTCTACGTCAGCCACGAAGGTGACATCTCGTTCCGCTTGGAGGCCACGTACGACCTCTTCCTCACCCAACGCCTCGTCCTCCAGCCCCGATTCGAGCTCGACGCGGCGGCCAGCCAGGTCAGCGAGTTCGGCGTCGGGAGCGGAATCAATGACGTCCAGCTCGGCCTTCGTCTGCGCTACGAGATACGCCGCGAGATCGCTCCGTACGTCGGCGTCACGTGGAATCGCCAGCTCGGAAACACTGCAGAGCTCGCCCGGGACGAGGGTGAAGGAGTCTCGTCACTCGGACTCGTCGCAGGAGTGCGATTCTGGTTCTAGAAGAGATCCCCCGTCCGGGATCGAAGCCAGCCCTACCGCCGAAATGCAAATCCCCAGTTCGCCCGCACGGTCGTCGCCGAGGTCATTCGCGCGGTTCCAGATGCGCGGTCCCGTGGTGCTCCGGGCCGGTGGCGGCATCGCGTTGGTCGTGCGCCGGTCGGCAACCATATCGTGGACGAGCCGGTGCGTCGCGGTGTAGTCGCTGCAGGGCTCGTGGCAGAGCGTTCCTTTGGAGAAGGAACAGCGTACGCAATCAGGCGGTGTGGTTCAGGCTGTACGACGGCCAGCGCCGCAATACGAACCGCTGTCCGTACGTCCACTCAGTGTCGACTTCGTCCGTGCACGAGAGGTGGCTCGAGCCTTGCAGGCGTCTCTTCCTGGGACGGAGGAGAATCTCATGTCACGACGACATCGGTGTGGTGTCTTCCTCGCAGCGGGATCGATCATCGCCGCCGCGATCCTCGGGCTCCCTCAGAGAGCCGCTTCTGAAGAGCCGGGGGCTGGGTTGACCGCTAGTTTCGAAGTGCGCTTCCTGAAGTCTGCGATCGACCATCACTTCGCAGCTCTCAGAATGACCGAGTTGGCAGTCGGAACGGATGCGGTACGCGATTCGGAAATATCGCCGGACGAGGGAACTGCACCGACACCCGCCTACCCCTCGAGCGAAGCGAAGTCGGCTCTCGAAGAGATCAAGTCACTGGCGCGACGCAACAATCGAACCCAGCGCGAAGAGATCTTGATGTCGCAGAACATGCTGCGCGATTGGTACGGCATCGATTACGAGCCGCGGATCAATGCGGTGAATCGTGAGCGGATCGCGCTCCTGGAGCAGGCAAGCCCGGGCCGAGAGTTCGACCACCTCTTCTTGGAGATCTTCAGCCGGCACCATTTCATCATCACGGTCCGCGGGGTGGAGTGCATCACGTCGTCGGACTTGGACCACGACGCGCTCCGCAGGATGTGCCGCAATATCGTCGAGGCGCAGCTCAACGACGTCAACGAGATGCGCACGTTGCTCTGCCGTGTCCACGGCATCTGTGATTACGTCCCCGTCAGTGGCCTGAAAGGCAGGCACATCGCCGACGTCGGCGAGCCGGGTGCGATCGATCACCGGTTCAAGCGGATCACGAGCGACGAGGACGAAGACGGTGAGCATCACTTCGATGAGCGGAATCGCTCCGGCAAAGGAGGGAAGAGAATCTTCGATTCGCACTGATCGAAGCGCGAGCGGTATGGGAGGGGCGGCCCTGCGCATGCGGGCCGCCCCTCGGGCTCACTTCTTCGCTTGAGCGGCGTGGGCCTCCGCCATCGCCTCGTATTCCTTCGCGTTCGCGTCGTATCGATCCGCGATGCTATTGCAGTGAGGAGCTTGGCTCAGGACGCTCTTGCCCTCGGAATAGCGTTCGGCCATGCGGCGATGCTTGTTCGCCTTCTCCCGAGACTCTTCGGCCATGGCCCGATACTCGTCCGCGATTGCCTGGTGCTGCTCAGGCGTCGAAGCGGCCGCGATTTGAGCAGCGAGGTCGGTGTCCGTGGCGTAGGACGATCCGGCGGTCGCCCCGAGCAGCACGGCAGAGATGAGAAGACAGCGGAGAAGTCGCATGAAATGTTCCTTCCGTTCGTCGATGCGCGACCGCCTCGAGAACGCCTCGGGCCATCGCCGCCGATCCATGCGCCAATATACGGAAGCCTTGGAGAGACGCCTGCCGGTCGAGTGTCGGCACGCCGCTTCGAGGACGGTCCAGAACGTCCGATGATCAGCCCCTTGTGCTGCCCGTTCCTCCGACCATCCCGCGAGTGTGCACAGTGCTGCGCGGCGACTGCCGATGGGATGAGGAGTTGCTACGGCGTCGCGCAGGGCGACCCAGGGTCGCGGCCTCGGTGGCCGCGCCACGTCGGTTGCTCGGAGTAGGACTCATCCAGGAGCATGCGGGAGATGCTCGCGCTGCGAAGCATCAGGGCGGCAGGCTTCAGCAGCAGGCTGATGGCTGGGGTAGTGATCGCGGCCAGCATTCTTCTGGCGCCGGCCGGCGTGCGCGCCGCGTGGCAAGCCGGGCGGAATGGGCCGTATCCGATCATCAAGAGCCGCGTTGCGATTACGAACGGCGGTGTCGGATCTGACAAGCCCGGCTGTCAGAAGGCAACCGGGTTTCGCTGCAACGGCCCAGCGCTCGGAAGCCGGGGATCGAAGCGCAAGCTCCCGCCCCCCACCGGGACTTCGCGGGGAAGTCGGACGTCCTGCCACAAGGCGACCGCGTTTAGGTGCAATGGGGCTCATCATCCGGGCCGCCCGATGCGGCGATAGCGTTCGCGTGGACGCGCAAGGTGTAGCACGGAACGGGCCGCTCACCGGCCACCGGATGGATCTCGTGTTCGAGATCGAACCGCGAGAGCATACGTTCGTCGTCATGAATCACCGCGAGCGTCTCACGAGCAGAGAAAGGTTCGAGGAGGTGAGCGACGTCGAGGCGGTGAAGGTAAGTCTCGAGATTGCGCGGGATCTCGCGTCCCGCCACGCCGCGAGCGTCGGTGGCTACGTGGCCGAGGCTACGTCGCAGCGAAACGACGTGCGCAAACTCCTGCGAACAAGTGTACGAGGTTTTGCACTCGGCGGGTTCGGCCGCTACCGCTCCGCGAGGTATCCAGCAACGGACGTGCGCTGATCTCGACGCTAGATCGCGTTGCGGAATCGCAGACCGGTCGGGCGGCCGCCGAATGGCGACCGCCCGACTCGTTTACTTCTGCGCTTGCGCGGCGTGCGCCGCGGCCATCGCGTCGTAGTCGGCCGCGTTCTGATCGTGCCGGTCCGCGATGCGGTTGCAGTGGGGACCTTGGCTGACGACCTGCTTGCCCCTGCCGTACATCTTCGCCATGCCTCGGTGCTTCTGCGCCAGGTCGCGCGCTTCGGTGGCCTTGGCGCGGTACTCGTCGGCGAGCTTCTGGTGCTGCTCGGGCGTCGACGCGGACTCGATTTGCGTCGCCATGTCGGGGTCCGCGGCATAAACGAGGCCCGCGCTGCCGCCAAGCAGCATGGCCGAGATCAGAAGAGTGCGGACAAGTCGCATCGAGGAAATCTCCTGGATTGGTTCTGACCGCGGCGCTCGGAACGCCCGGCACGCGCGATCCTCTACAGCCCCCTTGTACGGCCCGGCCCGGGTGATGGTGACGTCTACTTTGCAGCGAATCTGGAAGCGAATCGCCGCGCGCGCCCCTTCCCCGCTCGACGGGGGTTGCAGCCATCGCTGGCCACCACAAGTGTAGGGAAACGGCTGCCCCTTCGACGTCTCGTTTCACGTCACCGACGGCAGACGCGGACTCGCACAGGCCGGGGTGACCGCTTCTCGGTCATGGGCCCCGAGAAGCAGTGACCCGAGTGGGGTCGCGCGGCAGGCGGCCGAGCTCCGGAAAGCGCCATCGACCTCAGGACGACATCTCGCCAGTGGCACGTTCCAATTCCGTGTGTCCGCTCGCTCCTTGCCGCCCCGCTGGAAGGACCTAGGGCCGCTCCCAGCGCAGCGCAGCGAACGACGTCGCGATGTCGGAGCCAGCCTCGCTCCTCCCCCACCGCAGCAACTCGTGCTAAAGGATGTGTCCGCGACGGCGCACGCCGCGCGCGCCCTCCCATCGGATGGCGCACTCCGAGAAGGAAAGCCCCGTCATGCGCATCTCGCGTCTGCTCATCCTGACTGCCAGCCTGGTCGTGGCTGGTCCGTTCGCATCTTGGGCGGATCCGGACAGCGGCTCTGGCCGGGACTACGTCCAGATCCATACATCAAACTCCAACTACCACGATCCAAACGATCTCCAGGCGTACGCCGATCCGGGCGCCGGGCCGGCGGTGGACGCGGAGGGCGAGCACCTGAACACCGCCGGGCCGCGCGCGCCGGGCGTCGTCGCGACCGCTGGCCGCCGCAAGGGCATCGAGCCCGGCCGCGAGCTCGCCCCGGCGCTCCTCAACGACCCCGACGTCGTGAAGTGGCCGACGCTCGACAAGTCGCTCTGGGAGAAGCACCAGAGCGCTTACAAGATCGTGCCCCGCAAGTAAGCATCGCGCCGATGGTTTCGCGGCCTCCGCCGGCGTCTCGTCGCGACGCGGGCGGGGGCCGCTTTGCTTTCGGGCCGAGCCGCAGCGTGCGGCACTGGATGCCGCTCGTGATCGAGTGCGTTCAAGTGGCGTCGAGACATCCCTCGCGCCGACTCGCCATGCTCATTCTCGTATCGGCTCCGCTCGCTTGTCGATGAGATGGGCTAGGGAACCTCTGCATTAGTCGCCCGGCATGGTAGAAGAGAGCCGGGGGTGACGACGTGGAGCATCAGCGGACGTTTGCGTCGGAAGCATGGCGGCGGAAGGGGAAGCAGACGCGGCGAGAGCGCTTTCTCGCCGAGATGGATGCGGTGATTCCCTGGTCGCGCCTGGTGTCGCTGATCGAGCCCCACTACCCGAGGTCGGGCCGGGGCCGGCCGCCGCATGAGCTGGAGCGGATGCTGCGGATCTACTTCCTGCAGCAGTGGTTCAACCTGTCGGATCCGCAGGCGGAGGACGCGATCTACGACAGTGAGTCGATGCGGCGCTTCGCGCGCGTCGAGCTCGGCGACGACGGGATCCCGGACGAGACGACGATCCTTCGCTTCCGCCACTTGCTCGAGAAGTACCAGCTGACGCAGGCGGGCACGCTCGCGGATGCGAGCGCGCGGCGAGCACGCCTTCCACGTCGTGAAACGCCTCTGGGGCTTCGACAAGACCCGCTATCGCGGCATCGCCAAGAACTTGGCCCGTGCGCAGACGATCTTCGCCCTCGCGAACCTCTACCGGCTGCGGCATCGCCTGATGCCACCGGGGGCGACGTGCGCCCTGTGATCGCCCAAACGCCCGGATTGCGTTGCAAACACGCCGAACAGGGCGAGAGCGAGTCGCGCAATCCACTCAATCCCTCCACATCCGGCCGCTTCGATGCCGGTTGTGCAGAGGTTCCCTAGCTCCCGCTCAAACCCCAGACCGCGTAGCTCGTCTTTCACTCGTCTCGCACCGCTACGAGCGGGGCTGGTCACGAGCGTTCGCGCCGTTGGCGAGAGGGGCGCGCATTCTCGGGGATCCCGTGGCGGCGATCGATCGGCTCTCCACCACAGTCTCGTGCTCACGATTCGGGAGCGGCGCCGTTCCGGGCCTTGGCGAAGGCGGAAAGGCCCGGCAAGCCCGCTGCCACCGAGGCGCCGGAGCGCTCCAGAGCGCGGTCACCCATCGCCAAAACAGGCGAGGCCACTACACAGTGGGTCAGCCTGGCTGTCCGAGCACGGAGACGCATAGAGACGCCGAGACGCGTTCATCGCCGCTCTTTGCCGCCCTTTGCGTTCCCTCGCAACGAATATCGCTCATCTCGGTGCCGTTCATCGGCTTTCTCACCCTTTGCCAACGTGAGGGTCGCGGGTTCAAATCCCGTCTCGTGCTCCAGGATCTTCGCAGCGCCCTAGGTCCACGCCGGCCGAGGGCGCTGTTCTTTCGGAGCTCCTGTCCGCATCCGCCACCCGGCTCGCTGCGCACCCCACTCCTCTCCAGGGAGGCCGGCGCGGCCGCGTGCGAGGCCGGGACGCGGAGACAGCCATGACCGCTGCGGCTCTCGCGTGCAGCGTCCTCGCGTCGGCGATCGCGCTGGCGACGGCTTCGCCGGCCGGCGCCGTCCCCGTCGTCTTCACCACGTCGGACACGGAGCTCGTGCCGGACACCGACAACCAGGGCTGGTACACGGGCCGCGGCGAGCACGCCTTGCAGAACGACAACTACCTGATCGGCCACAACGGCGCCGACGCGTTCCGCAACTTCTTCGTCTTCGATCTCTCGACGCTGGACCTGACCGGCCTCGTCGTCGCGAGCGCGCGTCTCGAAGTGCAGCGCTACAACGCGAGCACGCTCATCGAGGGCTACGTCTTCGAGTACGGCTTGTTCGACGTCGGGACGGACGCAGCCACGCTGATGGCGGATCACCCGGGCCCGTTGCCGAACGCCGACGGGGTGGACGTCTACGAGGATCTCGGCAGCGGCGCGTCGTACGGAAGTCTCGCGGTGGATCCGCTCGCCGGCGATGCGGACGACCTGCTCCAGTTCGACCTGAGCGCGGCGGCGCTGGCCGATCTCGGCGCGGCGGCCGGCGGCTTCTTCGCGATCGGAGGCGCGATCACCAACCTGCAGTTCAACGCCGGCACGATCCACGCCGGCAGCGGAGGCATCGGCGACGGCATGCAGCCGCCCGTGCGCGATCCCGGCATCCAGAGGCTCGTGATCGAGGTGGTGCCGGAGCCGGGCACGCTGCTGCTCGTCGGCGGCGGGCTCGCGCTGCTGTCGAGGCGCGCCTCGGCGAGCGCGGGGCCGAGACGCCCGCGCCGACTCAGCCGCTGACGGCCTCGAGCAGAAGCAACACCATCACGACGCCGCCGACGGCGGTCGCGACGCCGATCGCGATCGGCCCGCGCTCGCTGCGTTCGAGTCCTTCGCCCTTGCGGAGGCGCGCGATCATGTTTCGGTGTCGGAGGCTGGCCCAGAAGTTCAGCAGGAGGCCGGCCACGACGAGCGCCACGCCGACGGGCGACGCATGCGACCGCGCGGGCAGCGGATGGCCGCTCACTGCGGCGAGCTCGCCGAGGAACAGGCTGAAGCGGGCGACGACGAAGCCGAAGGCCATCAACGCGACGCCGGTGCGGATCCAGGCGAGGAGCGTTCGCTCGGCGGCGAGCAGGACCCGCGGATCCGCCGTGGGCTCGCTTCCCGTCTCGGTCGCCATGCGGTCCATGCTCACGCGTTTCGATCCGCGCGCAAGCGCGGAGTCGTGTCGGCTCCCCTGTCGCTCGCGGCGCGCGCGCGGGCGCTAGTCTCGGCCGGCTCGCGCTCCGCCCGGCGCCGAGCGCCGAGGAGATGGCCCGACGGTGACGCGAGACGATTCCCCTCCGAGCGTGCGGATCGCGGACGGGCGCACGCCCGTCGCGGACCGCATCCGCGAGCGCGTCCGCAAGGCGGGCGAGCGCTTCCACGCCAACGACAACATCTGCGCGCACGTCGAGCCGGGCGAGCTCGACGAGCTCCAGCGCGAGGTCGAGGCGAAGATGCTCGAGGTGCTGCGCGCGCTCGTGATCGACACCGAGAGCGACCACAACACGCAGGACACCGCGCGACGCGTCGCGAAGATGTACCTGCGCGAGGTGTTCGCCGGGCGCTACGTGGCCGAGCCGCCCGTGACCGAGTTCCCCAACGTCGCGGGCCTGAACGAGCTGATGATCGTCGGGCCCGTCACGGTGCGGAGCGCCTGCTCGCACCACCTCTGCCCGATCCTCGGCCGCGTCTGGATCGGCGTCATGCCGAACGAGCACACGGCGCTGATCGGCCTCTCGAAGTACGCGCGCCTCGTCGAGTGGGTGATGACGCGCCCGCAGATCCAGGAGGAGGCGATCGCGAACCTCGCCGAGCTGCTGCAGGAGAAGATGCAGCCCGACGGGCTCGCGATCGTGATGGAGGCCGACCACTCCTGCATGCAGTGGCGCGGCGTGAAGGACATGGACTCGAAGATGACCAACAGCGTGATGCGCGGCTCGTTCCTGAAGGACCCGGACCTGCGCCGCGAGTTCCTCTCGCTGCTCGCGGACCGGCGGGGCTAGGAGGCCGGCGATGTTGACGCGACTCCTCTACGCGAGCCGCGCCGTCGCGGCGATCGACGACGCGCTGCTCAAGGCGATCCTCGAGCGCTCGCGCACGCACAACCTCGAGCACGGCATCACCGGCGTCCTGTGCGCGCATCCCGAGGGCAACGTCTTCCTCCAGGCGCTCGAGGGATCGCGCGCGGCGGTGAACGCGCTGTACGTGGCGATCGCGCGCGATCCGCGCCATCGCGACGTGACGCTGCTCGCCTACGACGAGGCCGACGAGCGGCGCTTCCCGAGCTGGCTGATGGGCGTGGTGGACCTCGGCCGCGTCAACCGGCGCAGCATCCTGCGCTACTCCGAGCGCGCGGTGCTCGATCCGTTCGCGATGAGCGGGCGCTCGGCGCTCGCCCTGCTCGAAGAGCTGACGTCGAGCGGCGCGATCGTCAGCCACGAGTGAGCGGCGCTCTCAGCCGTTCGCGAGGATCGCGAGGCGCGGGACGACGACGCCGAGGCCGGCCGCGATCAGCGCGAGCGCGATCCCGCCGGCCCAGAGCGCGCGCCACGCCTCGCCCCGCTGCCGCCAGCCCGGGCCGGGCGCGAGGGCGACCGCCGCGACGGTGACCGCGATCGCGGCGAGTTCGAGGCCGAGCAGGGAGAAACGCCGGACCCGCGCAGCGGACCCACGGCGGGAGCGGCGCGCTCCGCCCGCCGCTGCTCCGCCGTTTCCCGGCGCACTCGCATCTGTAGAAAGCGGCGCGCTCCGCACGCGCGGAAACGACGCTGCGTGCGCGCGGCCCGACTGGCATCGAGCGTGCACCACTCCGGCAGCGGGAGGACCACCCATGTCGCGATTCGCATCGCTGTTCGGGCTCGGGCTCGCGCTCGGGCTGGCCGCTGGAACCGCCACCGCAGCGGAGGTGCGCGGCCGCGTCACCGAGGCCGATCCGGAGAAGCAGACGTTCACCATCCGCACGAGCGACGGCGGCATGCGCAGCTTCCGCGTCGACGGCTCGACCGTGACGCGCAAGGACGCGCAGGTGCACTCGTTCGGCGACATCGCCGAAGGCGACCAGGTGATCGTGGTCACCGAGACCGAGGCGCTCGCGAACGAGAAGCCGGTCGCGACGCGCGTCGACGTGCTCGAGGGCAGCGCATCCACCGATCCGGGCCCGGAGGGCGCGAACGTCGGCGGCGTCGGTTCCGGCACCGTGCAGGGCGAGCACACCGGCGCGCCGAACGAGGGCGCCGATCCGGCGCGCACCGGCAAGCCCGACCCGCACTCCGATTGACCTCCACCGCCGCCGAGTGAAGCGGCCGTCGCGCGCTCGAGGTGCGCGCGCGGTCGGCCGATCTCTTCTCGCGGACGCAGCGCAACCGGGACTGGCCGCACGGGCCGTTTCTCGCGTACCCAACGCTGCCAGGAGAAGAGACGCATGCGAGGCACACGATTCGTCGCTCGGGGCATGGCGTTGGCGCTCGGTCTGGCGCTCGCGCTCGGCGCGGCGCCCGCGCACGCGGGCAAGCCGGATCACGCGGGCAAGGGCAAGAACGGTTCGCCCGGCAAGAGCGCCGAGAAGAAGTCGAAGGGCGGCGGCGCGTCCCGCTCGCAGGGTCCGTCCGAGCACGGCGGACACAAGGGAAACGGCGGCGGCGGCGAGATTCGTTTCACGACCTCGGTGCGCAGCGACGTGCACGAGTGGTACGAGCACGAGTATCACGGCCACTGTCCGCCGGGCCTCGCCAAGAAGCACAACGGCTGTCTGCCGCCCGGCCTCGCGAAGAAGCGCTACGTCGTCGGGCAGCCGCTGCCGCCCGGCATCGTGATCGGAATCGTGCCGCCGTCGCTCGCGGTGATCCTCGGCCCGCCGCCGATCGGCTACCGCTACGGCATGATCGACGGCGACATCGTGAAGCTGGCGATCGGGACCGCGCTCGTCGTGGACGCGATCGACGGGCTCATGAACTAGCAGGGCCCGCCCGGCAGCTCGGGCTCCGGCTTGGCTGCTGCCCGCGCGCCGCGCGCGCACGCTGCGACCGGTCCGCGCGACACGCCGCCACAGCGCTGCGTACGATCCGCGCGCTGCGACGCCGCGGTGGCGGCACGTGCGTTGCACGACCTCCTGCGGGAAACCGGCGCCGCCGCAGCGCGGTCCGGCGCCGCGAGGAGGGTCCCATGGGCGACAAGCAAAAGGCGAAGGAGCGCAAGGGCGAGGTCGCGGCGCGCAGCCCCCTCGCGGAGCTCGGACTTCGCAGCTGGCATCCGTTCGCGCGCCTCTTCGAGGATCTCTGGGACGACAAGCGCCTCGCCGCAGTGCGCTGGAGCCCGGCGGTGGACGTCACGGAGAACGAGCGCGCCTACGCGATCACGATCGAGCTGCCCGGCGCGAGGCGCGAGGACGTCTCGCTCGAGCTGCACGGCGACGTCCTCGACGTGCGCGGCGAGAAGCGCTGCGAGCGCGAGGAGAAGGACGAGCGGCGCCACATGGTCGAGCGCACCTACGGAGCGTTCCAGCGCAGCTTCACGCTGCCCGCGAACGCCGACGCGTCCAACATCTCGGCCACGTTCAAGGACGGCGTGCTCACCATCGAGATCCCGAAGTCGGAGGCCGCGAAGCCGCGCCAGGTCGACATCAAGACCGCTTGAGCGGCTTGCGCGGCTACTCGCTCGGGATGCGCTCGCCGCGCAGCAGATCGGCGAGCGTCTCGCGCGCGCGCACGAGGTGCGCCTTGCCGTCGTGCACGAGCACCTCGGCCGGGCGCGGCTTGCCGTTGTAGTTGGACGCCATCACGAAGCCGTAGGCGCCCGCGCAGCCGATCACCAGGAAGTCGCCGACCTTCGCCTCGGGCAGCCGCTCGCTGCGCACCACGCCGCCGTCGTCCTGCGTGAAGATGTCGCCCGACTCGCAGAGCGGCCCGCCGACGACGACGTCGCGCAGCGGGCGCTCGGCCGCGCTGCCGTCCGCCGGCGCGACGGCCATCGGATGGTACGCGCCGTACAGGATCGGGCGCGCCAGCGCGTTGAAGCCGGCGTCGAGCAGATAGAAGTGGTTGGCGCCCTCGCGCTTCACGGCGCGGATCTCGGCGACGAGCCAGCCCGACTCGGCGACGAGATAGCGGCCCGGCTCGATCTCGAGCCGCACGGGATGGCCGAGGTCCTCGGCGAGCCGGCGCCGCTCGCCGTCCCAGATGCGGAAGTAGGCGTCGACGTCGACGTCGCGGTCCTCGTCGCGGTACGGCGTCGGCAGTCCGCCGCCCGCGCTGATCGCGGTGACGTCCGGTCCGACGCGCCGGGCGAAGCCGCAGCACGCCTTCGCGACGAGCGCGAGGTGCTCCATGTCGGCGCCCGAGCCGATGTGCACGTGCACGCCGGTGACGCGCAAACCCGCTCGCCGCGCGCGCGCGACGCAATCCTCCAAATCCTCGTGCCAGATGCCGTGCTTGCTGTGCTCGCCGCCGGTGTTGGTCTTGCGGCTGTGACCGTGGCCGAAGCCGGGGTTCACGCGCAGCGTGAGCTCGGCGCCGGGCGCGCGTTCGGCGAGCTGCTCGATCATGTCGGGCGAGCCGCAGTTGACGGCGATGCCGTGCTCGGCGACGAGGTCGAGCGCGTCGCGGTCGAACACGTCCGCGGTGTAGACGATCGGCGGCGGATCGCCGCCCGCGCCGTAGCCGGCGGCGAACGCGCGCTGGATCTCGCCCGCGGACACCGCGTCCACCAGCACGCCGCGGCGCCGCATCAGGTCGAGCACCGCGAGGTTGCCGTTCGCCTTCTGCGCGTAGCGCACCACGTCGAAGCGCGAGAGGCGCGCGATGCGCTCCGTGATCACCGCCGCGTCGTAGACGTAGGTGGGCGTCCCGAAGTCGCGCACGAGGTCGCGCACGGCGATGCCGGCGATCGCGGTCTGGAGCCTCGGACGACGCATGGCGCGCAGCCTACCAGAGCGCTCCGGGGCTCACACGCCGGGCGCTTCGAGCACTGCGAGCGCGCCCGCGTAGAGCCCGCGCTTGAGCGCCGCCAGCGTCGCGGGATCCTTGCCGGCCAGCTCGCGCGCGCGCTCGATCGCGCGCGGCAGCACCTCGGCTTCCGCGACGGCTTCGTCCACGATGCCGCGCGCGAGCGCGTCGGCGCCGCCGTAGCGGCGGCCGGTGACGATCGCCTCGTGCGCCGCCTGCGCCGGCAGCCGTGCGGCGATCAGCGCCGTCATGCCCGGCTGCAGCGGCAGCCGCAGGTCCACCTCGGGCAGGCACACGAAGCCGCGGTCGGCGCGCATCACGCGGAAGTCGTGCGCGAGCGCGAGCATCGCGCCGCCCGCGAAGGCGTGGCCGCCGATCGCGGCGACGGTCGCGCGCGGGAACGCGAGCACGCGCGCGAAGAGCCGGTGCACCTCGCGCAGGTACGCGCCGACCTCGGCCGCGCTGCGGCCCGCGAGCGCGTCGAGCGCGAGTCCGTTCGACCAGAACTTGCCGTCGCCCGTGGTGACGAGCGCGGCGGGTCCCTCGCTGCGCTCGACCTCGTCCAGCGCGGCGGAGAAGCGGCCGAGGAATTCGTTC
The DNA here is from genome assembly GCA_003576805.1 of Pseudomonadota bacterium. Classification (GTDB taxonomy): domain Bacteria; phylum Myxococcota_A; class UBA9160; order UBA9160; family PR03; genus PR03. Next base: position 42,903 of record QEVM01000015.1, read on the forward strand.
GTGAAGCGGTTCTCGCCGTCGCGCATGCGCAGCACGCAGACGCCGCCGTCGTGTCGCTCGAGGTCGATCATGGGCGGACAGGATAGGTGCTAGGCTGCGCACCGCGAGCGCGGAAGGGGGCGGAGCGATGCCTTGGTGGGGCTGGATCGTCGTGGGCGCGGTGCTGCTCGGCGCCGAGCTGATCGCGATCCCGACCGACTTCTTCCTCTTCTTCATCGGCGTGTCGGCGATCGCCGTGGGTCTGGTCGGGCTCGCGGGCGTCGCGCTCCCGGCGTGGGGACAGTGGGCGCTCTTCGGCGTGCTGTCGGTCGCCGCGGTCGCCGGCTTTCGCGTCCTCGCCAAGCGGCGCGCGCGCGGCGGCGCCGGCGCGCCGCGCGTCGACGACACGCTCGTCGGCGAGCTCGGCACCGCGAGCGAGGCGCTCGCGCCGGGCGGGGTCGGGCGCATCGAGCTGCGCGGCTCGCCGTGGTCGGCGCGCAACGTGGGCGACGCCGCGCTCCCCGCCGGCGCGCGCGTGCGCGTCGAGCGCGTCGAGGGCCTGACGCTGCTCGTGCGCCGCGCGGGCTGATCCCGAACTCCGCAGGAGGCTTTCCATGGAGACCTTGCTCCCGGTCCTGGTGATCGTCGCGCTCGCGCTCTTCGTGATCGCGAGGACGGCGACCGTCGTGCCGCAGCAGAGCGCCTACGTGGTCGAGCGGCTCGGCAAGTACAGCCGCACGCTCTCCGCGGGCTTCCACATCCTGGTCCCCTTCGTCGAGCGCGTCGCGTACCGGCACTCGCTGAAGGAGAACGCGATCGACATCCCCGAGCAGGTCTGCATCACGCGCGACAACGTGCAGGTGCACGTCGACGGCGTGCTCTATCTCAAGGTGCTGAACGCCGAGCTCGCGTCCTACGGCATCGCCGATTTCGTCTTCGCGATCATCCAGCTCGCGCAGACGACGCTGCGCTCGGAGGTCGGCAAGATCGATCTCGACCGCACCTTCGAGGAGCGCGGCCAGATCAACCAGCAGGTGGTGAGCGAGCTGGACAAGGCGTCGGAGCCCTGGGGCGTCAAGGTGCTGCGCTACGAGATCAAGAACATCACGCCGCCGGCGGACGTGCTCTCCGCGATGGAGAAGCAGATGCGCGCCGAGCGCGAGAAGCGCGCGGTGATCCTCACCTCGGAGGGCGAGCGCGACGCCAAGATCAACTACGCCGAGGGCGAGAAGCAGCAGGTCATCAAGCAGTCGGAGGCGACGCAGCTCCAGCAGATCAACGAGGCGCGCGGCCAGGCCGAGGCGATCCAGGCGATCGCGGCCGCGACCGCCGAGGGCCTGCGCAAGGTCGCCGAGGCGCTCACTGCGCCGGGCGGCGCGGACGCCATGCAGCTGCGCATCGCGGAGCAGTGGGTCGCGCAGTTCGGCGAGCTCGCCAAGGCGGGCAACACGTACGTCGTGCCGGCCAATCTCGCGGACATCGGCAGCGTGATCGCGCTCGCGACCGGAATCGGGAAGCGGGAGGGCACGGGCGGCGCGCGCTGATCGCAGATCGCTTCTCGACCCCGGCTTCTTGCAAAGATTGCAATGCGGGCCGATCGGGGTCTGCCGTACGCGAACGAAGGCGCCCGACACGGACCGGCGAAAGCGGATCGATCCCAGGTTCGCGCTAAGTTGCCCCCCGATGTCGCGATGGTCGCTCGGCCGCGGTGCCACCCTGAGCCTGCTGATTGCGGGCGTGCTGATCGTCTCGCTCGCGAGCCTGCTGCTCCGCGAGACGCGCCAGCTCCTCGAGGCGCACGCCTGGGTGCGCCACACGCTCGAGGTGCTGATGGCCGCGCAGGAGGTGCGGACCGCGCTCACGACGGCGGAGTCCGTCTCGCGCGGCTACGCGCTGATCGGCGACGAGACGCTCGCCCACTCCTACGACGAGTCCGCGGAGCGGGTCCGTCACGGCTTGGCGACGCTGCACACGCTCGCGGCGGAACGCGCGCTGCCGCAGCAGCAGCTCGCGCAGCTCGAGCAGGCGGCGAGCGCGAAGCTCGCCTGGTCGGGCGACGTGATCGAGCTGCGGCGCCGCGGTGGCGAGCCCGCCGCGGTGGAGAAGATCCAGACCGGGCTCGGCCTGGGGCTGATGAAGCAGGCGCTCGCGGCCAGCCGTGCCTTCGAAGACGCAGAGCGCGCGACGCTCCAGGAGCGCATCGACGCGCGCGAGCGGCAGTCGCGCAGCCTGAACGCGCTCGCGGCCGCGCTCGGCGGGCTCGGCGTCCTGATGCTCGGCGGCGCGGCGTACCTGCTGAATCGCAGCTTCACGAGCCAGGCGGCCGCCGAGCGGCTCGCGCGGCTCGAGGCGACGCGCCTCCAGGTGACGTTGCAGAGCTGCGGCGACGGGCTCATCGCCACCGATCCCGTCGGCCAGATCGTGTTCATGAACCCGGTGGCGCAGGCGCTCACCGGCTGGCGTCAGGAAGACGCGCGCGGCCTGCCGCTCGACCACGTGTTCCGCATCGTGAACGAGTTCACGCGCGAGACGGTCGAGAGCCCCCTCGGCAAGGTGCTGCGCGAGGGCAAGGTCGTCGGGCTCGCGAACCACACGACGCTGATCGCGCGCGACGGCACCGAGCGGCCGATCGACGACAGCGGCGCGCCCATCCTCGACGAGCAGGGCGAGCTGCACGGCATGATCCTGGTGTTCCGCGACGTCAGCAGCCGCAAGCTCTCGGAGCAGGCGCGCGAGCGGCTGCTGCGGGCCGAAGCCGAGCGCGACGCGTCGCTCGCGGCGAACCGCGCCAAGGACGACTTCCTCGCCGTGCTCTCGCACGAGCTGCGCAACCCGCTCGCCGCGATGCTCGGCTGGGTCGAGGTGCTGAAGAGCGGCGCGCTCGGCTCGGCCGAGCTGGCGCGCGCGATCGGCGCGATCGAGCGCAGCGCGCTCCAGCAGCGCCGGCTGGTGTCGGACCTGCTCGACGTCTCGCGCATCATCGCCGACCGGCTGCCGATCGAACGCGGCCCGCTCGACCTCGACGCGCTGGTGGCGTCGTCGGTGGCGTCGCACCGCAGCGACGCGGAGGCGCGCGGCGTGCTGCTCTCGCACACGGGCGCGGGCGGCCCGCTGCTCGTCGCGGGCGATCCCGAACGCCTCGACCAGGTGATCGGCAACCTGGTGTCGAACGCGCTCAAGTTCACCGACCCGGGCGGCCGCGTGGAGGTCGCGCTCCAGCGCATCGACGGGCGCGCCCGCATCCACGTGTCCGACACCGGGATCGGCATGAGCCGCGAGCAGCTCGATCGCATCTTCGACCGCTTCTGGCAGGCCGCGAGCTCGCGCGTGCGCCGCCAGGAGGGCCTCGGCCTCGGGCTCGCGATCGTGCAGCACATCGTGAACGGCCACGAGGGAACCGTGCGCGCCGAGAGCGATGGCGTCGGGCTCGGTGCGCGCTTCATCGTCGAGATCCCGCTCGAGACCGGCGTCGCGCCGCGCACGTCGCCGCCGCCGCCGCGCGCGGACGCCTTGGAGCGCACGCTGGCGGGCGTGCGCGTGCTGCTCGTGGACGACGAGGCGGAGGGGCGCGAGGCGCTGGCGATGCTGCTCACCGTGCGCGGCGCGCAGGTGCGCGAAGCGGACTCCGCGGCCGCCGCGATGCGCGAGCTGGCGGCGGGCGCCTTCGACATCGTCGTCACCGACATCGCGATGCCGCGCCAGGACGGCTACGCGCTGCTCGCGCAGATCCGCCAGCTCGACAAGGAGCGGGCGCGCCGCACGCCGGCGCTCGCGGTCACCGGCTTCGCGACGCGCGAGGACCGCGAGGCGGTGCTCGGCGCGGGCTTCGACGGCCACGTCGCCAAGCCCGTCGAGGTCGAGGCGCTCGTGCGGCGCGTGCTCGACGTGCTGCGCAGCGGCTAGTCGAGGCGGCGCGCGAGGCGACCGCCGCGAGGCCGCACGCGACGAGCGCGAGCGTCGCGGGCTCGGGGATCGGCACCACCGAGAGCGCGGTGAGCGTGCCGCGCACGTCATTCCCGACGAAGTTGGTGTCGATCACGCCGAGCGAGAAGGACCCGGAGCCCCAGGCCGCCAGCGCGAGCGGGACGTCGGCGAGGCTCGTCGACGACAGGACGGCGCCGCTCGAGTCCTCCAAGAGGAAGCCGAGCGAAGCGATCTCGAGTGCGCCGCTGCCGCCGATCGCGCCGGCGGAGACGACCGCGTTCGCGAAGGCGTGGAGCGTATCGTCGCTCGCGTTCCGCACCTCGAGCTGGTATCCGACCGGAGCCGGGTCCGGCGGCAGCAGCGGACCGGCGTCGAGCACGTAGTTGCCGACCTCTGCGCGCAGCGCGCCGGGCGGCGTCTCGAAGACGTAGCGAGCCGACTGCGAGTCCGAGTCCGCGGGCGCTTGCGCGACGTCGAAGATCGCGTAGCCGCGCAGGATTGCGCCCGGCGCGACCGACCCGTCGAAGAGCGGATCGAAGCCCGGGATGCCGGCGTAGCCGTCGTCGACCTGCTCGACGACGCCTTCGAACTCGATCCGGATCAGCGCGGCCCGCGCGGCGAGCGGCAGCCAAGAGAGGGCGACGACCATTCCCACGAGGAATCCCATCCCCAGACGGATTCCCATCCCCGGACGGGTTCCCATCCCCGGACGGGTTCCCATTCCTAGACGGATCTTCAGACAGCCACGGGTCAGCATGCGAGTCTCCCAGATTCAGCAGCGCTGATCGAACACCAGCGGCGGATGCCGAGTCGACACGAGAGTGGATCGGCCGGGCCGTCGGCGGCGATCGCGCGCCGGGCTCACGCCCAAGGCGCCGAGCCGGGGTCCTTCAGCAGCCGCCGCGCCACCACCATGCGGTGTACCTCGTCGGGGCCGTCGTAGATGCGCGCGTAGCGCGCCTCGCGGTACATGCGCTCGAGCGGCGTGTCGCTCGTCACGCCGAGCGCGCCGTGCACCTGGATGGCGCGGTCGATCACGTCGTGCAGCACGCGCGCGCCCCAGAACTTGATCAGCGAGATCTCGACGCGCGCCTCGCTGCCCTGGTCCATCGTCATGGCGGCATCGAGCGTCATCAAACGCGCGGCCTGGATCTCGGCGGCCGACTCGGCGACGAAGCGCTGGATCTCGCCCTTCTCGGCGAGCAGCGAGCCGTGCGCCCAGCGGCGATTGGCGCGCTCGCACATCAGCTCGAAGGCGCGCTGCGCCTGGCCGAGCCAGCGCATGCAATGGAAGATGCGGCCGGGTCCGAGCCGCTTCTGCGCGATGAAGAAGCCCTGGCCGCGCTTGCCGAGCAGGTTCTCCTGCGGCACGCGCACGCCGCGCAGGCGGATCTCGCAGTGACCGCCGCCGGTGTGGCCCATCGTCGGCACGACGCGCACGATCTCGTAGCCGGGCGCGTCGGTCGGCACGAGGATCGCGGAGAACTGCGACCAGCGGTCGGGCGCGTCGGGCTCGGTCTTGCAGAACATCGTGGTGAAGGCCGCGCGGTTGGCGCCGCTCGTGAACCACTTGTGCGCGTCGATCACCCACTCGCCGCCCTCGAGCACGGCGCTCGACTGCATCAGCGTCGGATCGGAGCCCGCCACCTCGGGCTCGGTGAGCCCGACCGAGGGATAGAGGTCGCCGGCGACGAGCGGCTCGAGCCAGCGCCGCTTCTGCTCGGCCGTGCCGAACAGGTGCAGCATGATCGAGTCCTGCATCGACAGCGAGCCGACCGCCGCCTGTCCCCAATGCGAGCGCCCGATGATCTCGTTGAGATACACGAAGTGCATGAACGGCACGCCCTGGCCGCCGATCTCGACCGGATGGCCGAGCGCCCAGAGGCCTTGCTCCTTCGCGCGCGCCTTGAGCCGCGCCATCGTTCCGTCGCGGCGCGCGGTGGGCTCGTGCTCCTCCCGCTCGAGCTCCGGCTCGGCGGGAATCACCTCGCCGTCGATGAACTTGCGCATGCGCTCGCGCAGCGCGCGCACCTCGTCCGTGAGTCCGTAGCTTCCCATCGCGGTGTCCTCCACGGCGCGCAGAGTAGCCACGCGGCCGGGAGCACCGCAGCGCGCGTCAGGCGGGGCGGGGCCCTGCGAGCGTGCAGCCGCTCGCGACGCCGCAGACGGGCGCGCCGTCGTCGTCCCCGTCGTCGTCCGGCGCGAGCTCGCCGTCGTGGGCGACCGCGATGCCGATTCGCACGGCCTCCGCGGACACGAGCTCCGCGAGAGCCGCCGCCGCGGCCGCGTGGAACGACGCCGGCGCGGCGGCGACGACGCGCGCCGCGAAGCGCGGCAGCCAGCGCGCGAGGTGGTCGCCGAGCAGCCGCTCGTACGCGGTGCGCGCGATCTCCGCGCGCTCGCTCCAGCCTTCGCCCAGCGCGTACGCCTCCTTCAGCGACAGCAACGACGCCAGCTCGCACTCGGTCGCGACGTGATCGGGCGGGCCGTGCGCCGGCTCGACGCCGAACGCGCACAAGAAGCCGGCGAGGTCCGCGAGGTCGGTCGGGGCGATCCGCCGCGCGTCGGCGTAGGCCGTCTCGCGGCAGGCGACCGCGCCGGCGCGGGTGCCGAGAAGCTGCTCGTGCTGCTCGGCGAGCTGCGCGTTCGCGGCGCCGAGCGCGGCGCACGCCGCGGCGAGGGTCTGCTCCAGCGCGCCCGCGCTGCGCGCGCGCCAGGCGGCGAGATCGGCCGCGAGCGCCTCGGGGTCGGCGCGCGGCGCGAACGCGCGGGCGGCGCTGCGAAAGGCGTGGGCGCGCTCGACCGCGCTGCGCATCGCATCGCTCATCGCGCGATCTCCAGCGGGATCCAGCCGGCCCATGCCTTGCGCGCGCCGACCTCACCCTTCGCGCCGTCCCACACGGCGAGCGCGAGCTGCGTCGTGGTGCCGGCCGCGAGGCTCGGCGCGCTGTCGCCGTCGGCGGCGAGCGGACGCGTGATCACCACGTGCCAGCCGCTTCCGTCGTGGCGCGCGTGACCCTGCGCCTGCTGCTTCGCGCGCGGCGTCAGCGAGCCGAAGCCTTCGGCCATCAGGTCCTGCACGCTCGACGTGTGCACCGCGCTCATCGGGTTGCCCGCCGCGACGCCGCCGCGGTAGCGGTCGCCGGCCGCCTTCGGCAGGTGGTCCTCGGGGCGGTAGTCGGACGCGTAGGTATTGGGATACAGCTCGGCCACCGTGATCGGGCCGCGCACCAGGTCGGTCTGCCAGTCGGCGCGCCACTGGAGGATCTGCACGCGCCCGCCCGCGTTGCCCATGAACGGGGCCGGCAGCGGCTTGCCCGGCGCCTGCGCCGGGAACGCCACCGCGGCCATGTCACCGAAGGCCGTCACGGCGGTGCGCGCGTCCTCGGTGGCGTCGTCCCACTCGAGCAGGAAGCCCGCGTGGTCGCGATTGCGCACCGCGCGAACGGTCACCTGCCCGATCGAAGGCGTGGCGGGGCCGTGCGGCGTGGTGAGGACCTGCGGGAAGAGCTTCACGCTCGCGGGCGGCGCCTTCGCGAAGGCGGCCTCGTCGGCGATGGGCCCGGCGCCCGGCACCGCGACCGCCGCGACCGGCGCCGGCGTCTGCGCCGCGGCGGCGGCGGCGACGGCGAACGAGAGGAGAGCGATGAGCGAGCGTCGCATCACGACCTCACGGGTTGTTGTGGCGGAACACGCCGCGCTCGGGGTCCTCGAAGGCGCGCAGGATCGCGGGCTCGTGGATCGGCACGCGGACGATCTCGGTTCCCTGCTCGTCGAAGCCGAGCGCGAGGTCGCCTTCGCGCCGGAAGCGCGTGACGATGAAGGGCGAGTTCCCGAACACCGCGACCGCGGCCATCAGGTCTTTGTCGTCGGGCAGCTTGCGGTAGGCGGCGACCGCGTCTTCGACGCCGTAGCCGAACATCTGGCGCAGGAACGACGCCGGCACGTGGATCGGCGGCACGTAGTACACGTTGGGCTCGAGCCCGAACTGCGGATAGAGCGGCTTCGCCACCTTGCGCACGTGCACCAGGAAGTCGAGCGGGTTGTCCTCGCGCGCCTGGTCGGGCGGCGAGATCCAACCCTGGAGCCGGATCTTCCCGATGCAGGCGTTCATGCACGTCGACTGCAGTCCCACCTCGACGCGCGGGTAGCAGGCGATGCACTTCTCGGAGACGCGCGTCACCGGGTTGTAGAAGACCTTCTTGTACGGACACCCCTTCACGCACTCGCGGTAGCCGCGGCAGCGGCTCTGGTCGAGCAGCACGATGCCGTCCTCGGGCCGCTTGTAGATCGACTGCCGCGGGCACGAGCCGAGGCACGCGGGATAGGTGCAGTGGTTGCAGATGCGCGCCAGGTAGAACATCCACTGCACGTGCGGCATCGCGAGGTGCGCGCCGCGCTCGATGCCGGCGCCGGCCGAGTCGTCCTCGCCGAGGTTGACGTGCGCCCAGTCGGCGTCCTCGGGCAGGTAGCCGAGCACGCGCTCGCCGGGCGGCGCCGCCTCGAACAGCGTCTTGCCCTGGTAGACGGCGTCGTCCATCGCGCGCACGCCCAGCTTCTCCAGGATCTTCACGTCCCAGCCCAGCGGGAAGAAGCCGTAGGGCTTGGTCTCGACGTTGTTCCAGAACATCGACTCCTGGCCGCGGCTGCTGGTCCACGCGCCCTTGCACGCGATCGAGCAGCTCTGGCAGGCGATGCACTTGTTGGTGTCGAAGACCGCGGCGAACTGCCGCTTGGGGCGCGCCCCTTCGTACGGGTAGTCCATCTCGCGCCCGAGTTGCCAGTTGTAGACCTTCGCCATGGCGGGCTCACGCCTCCTCGTCGCCGTCGCTCGCAGCCTCGGCGAAAGCGCCGGCGAGGTATCGTTGCATCGCGTCGTTCTCGTTGGTCGGCCGGAAGCCGAGCGCGGCGGGACGCCAGACGCCGCGCCCGTCCATTCCGCCGTCCTCCACCTTCTCGATCCGCACGAAGGCCTCGCGCGGCGCGCCGGTCGGGCAGTGGATGTCCGCGGCGAAGCCCTTGCCGATCGTCTGCCCGAAGGAGGCGCGACGCGCCAGCGTGTCGGTCATCAGCGTCGGCTTCAGCCACGCGCGCGTCGCGCTCTGGTGCGAGCCGGTGCGGTACATCGACTGGTATCCGGTGGTCGGGCTCTTCGCGAGACCGTCCGGCCGCGTCTTGGCGCCGCGCACCGAGCCGATCGTCGAGCCGTACATGTTGTGGAAGGTGCGCAGCACGCCGCGCGGCGTGCCGGGGTAGTAGCGGGCGCGCAGCACCAGCTTGGCCACCTCGGCGAACGCGGGGTCGTTCTGCCAGCCGCGGAACGGCTTCTCCGCCGGATCGCCCTGGATCCAGACGTAGTCGCCGTCGGCGATGCCGAGCTCGCGGGCGTCGGCCGGGTTGATGTCGACGTAGCCCTCGGTGACGAACGGCATGCGCTTGTCGCGCCGGTGGATGTCGCCGAAGGGGCCGAGGAAGACCGCGACCACGTCGGTGTCGGCGGGCGTCGTGTGCACGCCGTGGCGGAACTTGGGCGTGTGGTAGACGAAGCGGTGGCCTTGCGCCGCGAGCGGGTGCTGCGTCTTCGCGACTTCCTTCCACGGCCGCACGACGTGGCGCACCTGGCGCACCGGCGCGCGGCGGTCCGCGTCCGGGATGCCGAAGCCGTCCGGCGCGATCGGGCGGATCGCGGGGTGCGGCCTCGCGACCAGCACGTTCGGCTCGTAGAAAGTCGAGTCGACCGGCTCGCGGTAGACGGGCAGGTTCTCGCCCGACTCGATCCACTCGGGCTCGGGCCGGTAGAGCTCGAGGCGGCCGCTCCGCGTGTACCAGGGCTTGTCCTCGTGGCTCTGCTCCCAGCCCGTCGCGCGCGGGTAGGTGCGGGTCATCATGAGGGCGGGCGTCCCGTCCGCGCAGCTCTGCTCGAGCTCCTCGATGCGATAGCCGCGCGCGCAGGCGCTGTGGTCGAGGATGCGCTGGAGGTAGACCTCGGGCTTGCCCTCGTGCACGAACTTCCAGGCGTCCGCGAAGCGGCGGTCGCCGATCCGCTCGCCGAGCGCCTTCGCGACGCCGGCCACGACCTCGACGTCGGCGCGCGTGTCGAACAGGCGCGCGAGCGGGGTCCTCGGGAACACCTGGAGGAAGGGATTCGTGCACGACGCGGTGATGTCCGGGACCTTGGTCTCGGCCCACGAGTCGACGCCGTAGACGACGTCCGCGTACTCGCACGAGCCCGTCCACCACCAGTCGGCGAACGCCACGCACTCGACCTTGGGAAGCGTGTTGTGGACCACATCGTAGTGCCACTTGGTGTTGCCGAGGATCGAGTTCGAGTTCGAGAGGAAGAGCGCCTTGCTCGGCACCGGCACGTGGCCCTTGCCGGTGAAGAGCCGGTTGCCCTCGCGCAGCGGCGCGTCGCCGTAGTTGAAGTAGTGCGCCGACTCGAAGCGCACCGCGTAGCGCGTGTGCGGCGTCGCGGCCGGGTCGAGCTCCAGCTCGAAGGGATCCTCCACCGCCCACTTCGGCACGCCGCCGAAGAGCGTCAGCTTGTAGTTGCCCGCGTACGAGCCGACGTTGCCGCCCAGGAAGCCGACGTTGCGCGAGAGCGCGGCGAGCAGGAAGACGGTGCGGTCCTTCAGGTCGTTGTTGAAGAACTGGTTCGGCCCCATGCCGAGCGCGAACAGCACGTGCTCGGGGTTCGCGGCGATCTCGCGCGCCAGCGAGACGATCGCCTGCTCGGGCGCCCAGGTGATCTCGGACACCGTCTTCGGGTCGAAGTTGTCGAGCACGTAGCGCCGCACCAGCTCGAAGACCGGCTGGACCTGGACGCGCGCGCCGCTCGCCAGCTCCACCTCGAAGCGGCCCTCGAGCGCCGGCTCGACGCCGCGCTGCGCGAGCCGCGCGCCGACGTCGTCGCGGCTGATCGCGACCGGCTTCTTCGCCTTGGCGTCCCAGACCACGAAGTCGCCCCACTCCTCGCGCAGCGCGCGCGGCAGCTGCTGGGCGTCGTGCAGGTGGGAAGCCGGCGGCTTCTCGCCGTCGGCGAGGACGCGCACGTAGTTCGAGAGCGCGGCCGGCGCGCCGGCGCCGGGCAGGTCAGACGCGCGCAGCGTCTCCAGCGTGTCCATCCGCACCAGCAGCGGAAGGTCGGTGTGGCCGCGCACGAACGCATCGTTCCAGCGCTTCTCGCGCAGGATCACGTGTGCGAGGCCGAGCGCGAGCGCGGGCGTCGTGCCGGGCCGCACCACGATCACCTCGTCGCCCTTGTTGGCGGTGGCGCTGTACTCGCACGCGATTACCACGACCTTGGTGCCGCGCTGGCGCGCCTCGGTGAGCCAGTGCGCGTCCGGCATCTTGGTCGTGATCCAGTTCATGCCCCAGACGATCAGCAGCTTCGAGCGCTCGGCGGAGAAGAGGTCGAACTCGACCGTCTGCTCGCCCGTCACCATCGGGTGTCCCGGCGGCAGGTCGGTGTGCCAGGAGTACGAGTCCCACGCGGTGGCGCCCTTCGCCTCGTCCGGTCCGACGCCGCGCACCTTGGCGTCGAGCAGCGCGAGCGCGTTGGCGAGGCGCGTCAAGGCATAGATGCGGAACGGGCCGAGCAGCGGCATGCCGCCGCGGTGCTTCAGCGTGCGCGTGCCCGCACCCTCCATCGCCTCGATCATCGCGGGGTCGTAGCCCTGCGTGCGCAGGCGCGTGGCGCCGCCCTCGCCCGAGTAGGTCGCCGCGATGTCGGCCAGCGCGCGGGCGTGGAGGTCGAACGCCTTCTCGAAGGGAACCTTCTCCCAGACGTCGTCGCCGCGGCGGAAGAGCTCCGCCGGCGGGCGTCCGTCGGCGCCGCGCGGGCAGCCGCTCTCCACCCACTGCTGGAAGCCGCGGCGCACGCGCGCGCCGTCGATGCGGCGGTCGCCGTACACGCGCCGCGCCAGCGCGAAGCCCTTCTGACAGCCGCGCGGGTCCCAGCGCTGCGAGGCGACGTTGCCGTCGAGATCGCGCGCCTTGCCGTAGCCCCAGCTCGGCTCGATGCGCACGACGACGCCGTTCTTCGTGTACGCGCGCAGCAGGCAGTTGTGGGTGTCGTTCGGCGCGCACAGGAAGTGGAACGAGCCGTCGGTGCGATAGACGTCGCGGTACTGCTGCTCCCAGTCGCGGTTCGGGTAGTGCGCGAGCGGATTCGCGACCGCGAGTGGAGCGAGCATCTCGTATCCGGCGAGCAGCTCGCGCGGCAGCGCGACGCTGCCGAATCCGACGGTCGCCGCGAGCTGAAGGAAGCGGCGACGAGAAAAGCCTGCACCCAACGTCATGTCTCGGGCCCCCCGCGCGAGCGATGTGGCAAAACGCGTGCCGTCGCACGACGCGCGCAGCGCGCGCGCGGCGCCGCTCGCTGTGAGCTCGCGCCACAGGGTGTGCGAGCCCGCTGTGGTTTCCGCGCTCACGTCCGCGCAGCAGCGGCGCGCGTGGGCTCGCCGCCCCGCGACAATACGGTGCGTCTCGTCTATCAAGCGGGGCGGGGTGAGAGGCGGGGAGCCGCCATGATCGACCGCCTCCAGGTTTTGCTCCGCGACGAGCCTGATCTCGCCGGCCGCCTGCTCGCGCTGCGCGCCTTCGCCAGACGCGTGCGCACGCGCGAGTACCACCTCACCAACGCCTGCAACTTGCGCTGCAAGGGATGCTGGTTCTTCGCGTACGACTTCGACGAGCGCACGCGCGAGGCGCGCTCACCGGAGTCGTGGCGCCTGTTCGCGAAGGAGCAGGCGGCGCAGGGCACGACCGCGGCGCTGCTGATCGGCGGCGAGCCGGCGCTCTATCCCGACCGCGTCGCGGCCTTCGTCGAAGCGATGGAGTTCGTGACCATCTCGAGCAACGGCCTGCGCGCACTGCCGCGCGCCGGCTTCGAGCGCGTCGCGATCGCGCTCTCGCTCTTCGGCGGCGGTCCGCTCGACGACGCGCTGCGCGCCGTGCGTCCGAGCGGGCGTCCCTTCAGCGGCCTTTTCGACACGGTGCTCGCCAACTATCGCGACGATCCGCGCGCGCACTTCATCTACGCGATCACGCCGGACGCGCCCGAGCACATCGAGCCGACGGTCCGTCGCATCCACGACAACGGCAACCGCGTCACCTTCAACTACTACAGCCCGTACGGCGCGGGCCCGCGGGATCCGGTCGCGCAGGACGCCGAGCAGCGCCTCTTGGACGAGGCGCTCCGCGTGCGCGAGGCGTATCCCGAGACGGTCGGCGTGACGCCGCTCTACCTGCGCACGATCGTGACCGGCCGCACGCACTGGGCCGCGTGGAGCTACGACGTCTGCCCGAGCGTCAGCCGCTCGCACCCCGCGCACGCGCAGCGGCTCGCGAACGGCCATCCCGTGCTGCCGCACTTCGACGCCTACGCGGCCGACCAGAGCACCGTGAACTTCTGCTGCGCCTCCGGCGAGTGCGGCGAGTGCCGCGACAGCCAGGCGATGTTCTCGTGGCTGCTCGTCTCGCTGCCGCACTTCCTCGAATCGACGGCGCAGCTCGCGGAGTGGATCGAGCTCGCGGAGAGCTACTGGCGGCAGTTCGTGTGGTCGCCGTATCGCGATGCGTGACGCCGCACGGCGTGGCGCGCGAAAGTGAAGCGGCTCGGTGTCAGATCCGGAAGAGCGTGATCCAGCCGATGAAGCTCTTGCACAGGCCGGGCGCGAGCAGGGAGCAGGCGCGCAGATCGCCGAAGGTGTCGAGCAACACCGCTGAAGTCGCCGATTTCCGAAGTTCTCGCGAGGAAGCGTGACATGATGCGACTCGCATTCATCTGATCACGCGGAGTGTTGTACCGCGAGCGCAAGTCGTTGCGCGGGGCGCAAGCCCGCTTGCGGATCGACTCGCGCGTGGGCGGCGCTCGCCGACGGAGACATCACGCTGGACGGACGTCTCGACGGCGCCGACGTGTTGCATGCGCTGCGCATCGCGCGCGGCGAGATCGCGGCCTCGTCGAGCGACCTCGCGCACGGCGACGTGGCGCCCCTCGGCGCGGCGCCCGAGAGCCCGCCTGCGATCGACGCCGGCGACGCGGCGCTCCTGCTACGCGGCGCACGCGGCGAGGACGTCGATCGGGACGAGCTCGACACGGACCAGGAGTTCGCCGCCGGCACGAGCCCCTTCATCGCCGACAGCGACGGCGACGGCGTTCCGGACGGGGTCGAGCTCGCGGCCGGCACGAGCCCCACCAACCCCGACAGCGACGGCGACACGATCGGCGACGGCGCCGAAGACCCCGACGCCGACGGCCTGGCGAACGCTGCCGAAGCGGCGCTCGGCACCGACCCGAGCCTCGCCGACACGGACGGCGACGGCCTGCTCGACGGCGCCGACGCGCAGCCGCGCAACGCCCATCTCTATCTCTTCCGCGATCACCTGGGCAGCGTCGTCGTCGTCGCGCGCGATGGCGGCGGCATCGTACGGCGCAGCCGCTACAGCGCGTATGGAAGCACGGACCTCCTCGCCGGGGCGACACCGCCCGCAAG
>QEVM01000207.1 GCA_003576805.1 Pseudomonadota bacterium
GGTCGCGGCCGGGCGCTGCGACGTCGCGCTCGTCGCGGGCGCCGAGGTCGGGCGCAGCGCCGGCCGCGCGCAGCGGCTCGGCGTCGCGCTGCGCGAGAGCGAGGCGCCCGGCACGCCCGACCGCCGCCTCGACGCCGACAAGCCGATCTTCTCCGACGCCGAGCTCGCGCGCGGCATGAACAGCGCGAGCGACGTCTTCGCGATCGTCGACAGCGCGATCCGCTTCGCGCGCGGCGAGAGCCTCGGCGCGCACGCGCAGCGCCTCGCGCGGCTGTGGGCGCGCATGAGCGCGGTCGCGTGCGAGAACCCGCACGCGTGGATCCGCAAGCCGCACGGCGCGGACGAGATCGGCCGGCCGACGCCCGAGAACCCGATGATCTCGTCGCCGTACACGCGGCTCCTCAACGCGAACGCGCGCGTCGACATGGGCGCCGGCGTCGTCGTCTGCTCGCTCGCAGCGGCGCGCCGCGCCGGCGTGCCGGAGGACCGCATCGTGTTCGTGCACGCCGCGGCCGAGGCCAACGACACCGACTTCCTGTCCGAACGCTGGGAGCTGCACCGCTCGCCCGCGCTCCGCATCGCCGGCGCGCGCGCGCTCGCGCTGGCCGGGACGAGCGCCGACCGGCTCGGCCCGGTCGATCTCTACAGCTGCTTCCCCGCCGCGGTGGAGGTCGCCGCGGCCGAGCTCGGATTGTCCGAGGAGCGCGCGCTCACCGTCACCGGCGGGCTCACCTTCGGCGGCGGGCCGCTCAACAGCTACGGGCTGCACGCGATCGCGCGCATGGCGGAGCGGCTGCGCGCCGAGCCCGGCGCGCTCGGGCTGGTGCACGGCAACGGCGGCTGGCTCGCCAAGCACGCGATCGCGATCTACGGCGCCGAGCCGCCGGCGCACGGCTTCCGCAGCGAGCGCCCGCAGGCGGAGGTGGACGCGCTGCCGCGCCGCGCCGCGCTCGTCGACTGGGACGGGCCCGTCACGATCGAGGCCTACACCGTCGCGCACGCGCAGGGCGCGCCGCGCGTCGCGCACGCCGCCTGCCTCACCGACGACGGCCGCCGCACCTGGGGCACGCTCGCCGACGCCGCCGGAATGGACGCGATGCTGCGCGAGGAGTTCTGCGGCCGCCGCGCGCGCATCGACGGGCGCGGCGGGCTGCGCGTCGAGTAGCGGAGCGCGCGTGCGATCGCGCCCCGTTCGCGTCGCGGCGCTCGTCGCGCTCGCGCTCGCGCGCGGAAGCGCGGCGCAGCCCGCGGACGGCGACGCGTTCCCCGGCGCGCAGCTTCGCGCGCGCCTCGAGGCGCACCTCGCGCGGCTCGCGCCCGCGCTGCGCGACGATCCCGCGCACGCCGGGCTCGTGGGCCCGGTCGAGCCCGACGCGTTGGACGCGTTCGCGCGGCGGCTCGCCGTCCAGCGCGACGGCGCGGACGTCGTGATCGGGAGCGCGCACGGACCCGAGCTGCACGGCGGCGGCGTGCTCGCGCTGGCGCTGGGTCACTGGCGGCCGGACGGGCGGCCCGCGACGCTGCGCGACCGCTTTCCGTTCGGCGCGCGCGGCGAGCGCGTCGCGCTCGCGGAGCTGTGGGCGTCGCACGAGCGCCAGATCTTCCTGCCCGCAGCGCCGGGGCTCGCGCGCATGCGCCTACGCTGGCGCGACGCGGGACGCAGCGAGCAGACGGTCGAGACGGACGCCTACGCATTCCTGCGTCTGTTGGCCTTGCACGAGCGCGACCTCGCGCGCGCGTGGAGCAACGCCGCCGGCCAGCGGCTGAGCGCGGAGCGCCTGCTACACGGCGCGTGGGAGCGCTATCTCGCCGCGCCCGATCCCGCCGCCGAGCGCGCCGATCACGCGTGGCTGCACCTGCCGGAGCTCCTGCTCGACTACGAGCGGCGCCGCGCGCCGGCGCTCGATCCGAATCGCGTGAAGGAGCGCTTCCTCGCCGTCGAGCTCGCGCGCACCGGCTTCGACGGCGACGACGAGCGCGAGGCGCTCGCGCACTACGCCGAGTCGCTCGGCCACCTGCTCGAGCATCCGCGCGTCACGTGGAGCGCGCCGGAGCGCGCGGCCGTGCTGCGCTGGCTGCGCGCGCTCGAGACGCAGCGCTTCCGCACGCTCGCCGGCCCCGAGCCGGCGGAGCTCTGCCACTTGCTCGCGGGCCTGCGCAGGATCGACGCGCAGCGCGGCAAGCTCGCGCAGGAATCCGGCGCGCCGCGCTGACCCGCGCGCGAGAGCCGCCCTGTAGGCCGCGCACGCGATCGGTATCCTGTCGCCCGCTTCGGCCCCGCGGCGCGCCGCCGCGGCGCGGCACGCGGGAAGGAGGGCGGCACTGCTGGCTTCGGATCGGCGGCTCGCGAGAGCAGCCCGCTGCGGCCGCGCCGCCGAGTGCGCCGAGAGCTTCGAGCGCTGATGCGCCGTCTCGCCTCCGACTCGGTGATCTACGGCCTCGGCAGCGTCGCGAACCAGGCGCTCGCGGTGCTGCTGCTGCCGCTCTACACGCGCTTCCTCTCGCCCGACGAGTACGGCAGCTACGCGCTGATCAACGCCGCCGGCACCGTCGTCGCGCTCGCCGCCGCGCTCGGCATCCACTCCGGGCTGACCCGCATCTTCTTCGTCTACGAGACCGCCGAGGAACGCGGGCGCGTCGTGTTCTCGGCGCTCGCCTTCGCGCTCGTCTCCACGCTCTCGGTCGGCGGCGCCCTGCTGTTCGCCGCGCCGGCGCTCGAGCGGCTGCTCTTCGGCGACGCCGGCGGCCAGCTCGCGTGGGTGCGCTACGCGGTCGCGATCTTCTGTCTGGGCGCGCTCAACTCGGTCGCGCTCAGCAACCTCCAGATCCACCAGCGCCCGCGCAGCTACGTCGCGTGCAGCGCGCTCGGCCTGCTCACCTCGTGCAGCGTGTCGATCTGGCTCGTCGCGGGGCTCGGCCGCGGCGTGACCGGCGTCTTCGAAGGCCAGCTCGCCGGCATCGCCGTGCAGCTCGTGCTCGCGCTCGCGCTCGGCGTCGTGTCGCTGCGCCCGCGCCTGCACCGGGCCGCGCTGCGCGACATGCTGACGTTCGCGATTCCGCTGCTCCCGACCAACCTCGCGGCCTGGGGCCTCGGCCTCGCGGACCGCTGGTTCCTGAAGCAGTACGCGAGCTTCACCGACGTCGGGCTGTACGCGCTCGGCTACCGCTTCGGCGGCGCGCTCGACACGCTCTTCGTCGCGCCCTTCACGCTCGCCTGGTTCCCCTATCTCTATTCGATCGCGCACCAGCCCGACCACCGCGCGATCGTGGCGCGCGTGCTCGAGTACTTCGCGTTCGCGGCGGGCGCGGTCGTGCTGGTGCTCTCGCTCTTCGGCGGCGACGTGATCCGGCTGATCGCGGATCCCGCCTACCGGGACGCCGAGCGCGTGATCTTCTGGATCGCGCTCGGCGTGCTGTTCCGCGGCATGACCTTCATCACGATGAGCGGCATGAACCTCGCGCGCCGCAATCCGCTGTCGGCCGTGATCTACGGCCTCGGCGTCGCCTTCAACGTCGCGATGCTGGCGCTGCTGGTGCCGCGCTGGGGGATGATGGGCGCCGCCGCGGCGACGGTGCTGACCTATCTCGGCATCAACCTCGGCTTCTGGCGCGTGTCCGAGCGCCATCACCCGATCCCGTTCCGGCCGGGCAAGATCGCCTGGCTCGTGTGCGTGCTGATCGCGATCCACGCCGCTGCGCGCCTCGTGCCGCCCGCGCCGCTGCCGGCGGCGCTGGCGCTGAAGGCGCTGCTGCTCGCGGCGTTCCCGGCGATCCTCGTCGCGTCGCGCTTCTTCGAGGCCGGTGAGCTCGGGCGCGCGCGCCAGCTCGTGCGCAGGCTGCGGCCGACGTGAGCGCGCGGCGCGCCGCGCGGCGGCTGCTGGTGGTGAGCGAGCTGCCGCCGCCGTACGGCGGCCTCTCGGTGCACACCGAGCGCCTGTGCGCGACGGCGCGGCGGCGCGGCTGGCGCGTCGCGGTCGCGAGCCCGCCGGCCGGCGCGCCGCCGCCCGGCGCGCACTTCCGCCGCCTGCGCCTGCTCGGCGCGCAGCTCGGCTACCTCGGACGCGTCGCGTTCACGCGCGCCGACGTCGTGCACGATCACATCTCGACCTACTCGATCGGCGCGCCCGGGCGCGCGGCGCTCGTGCTCCAGGTCGCGCTGTTGCTCGCGCTCCGCGCGCGGCGCACGCCGTGGATCCTCTCGTGCGGCAACGGCCTGCTGCCGGGCCTGCTCGCGCGCACCTCGCCGCGGCTGCGCCGGCTCTACCGCTGGCTCTACGCGCCGGTGCGCGCGGCGATCGCGAAGAACGCGCCGATCGAGGGCGCGTTCGCCGAGCTGGGCCTCGGCGCGCGCAGCCGCGTCGTCGGCACCTTCCTCGAGCCGGTCGCGCCGCCGTCGGGCGGCGAGCTCGCGGGCCCGGTCGAGGCGTTCCTCGCGGCGCACCCGCGCTGCGTCGTCAGCGCCGGCTTCCGCTTCGAGCCGCTCTACCACCTCGAGGCCGTCGTGCGCGGCGTCGCCGAGGCGCGCGCCGCCACGCCGCCAGACGCGCCCGCGATCGGGCTCGTCGTGCTCGGCAGCCACGACGAGGACGCTGCCGGCAAAGCGGCCTACGATGCTGCGCTCGCCGAGACGGGCATCGCCGAGCACGTCCTGCTGCTGCGCGACGTCGGCGACGCCCTCGACGTGATCGCGCGCGCGCGGCTGTTCGTGCGGGCGACCGACTTCGACGGCGACGCCAACACCGTGAAGGAGGCGATGATGGTCGGCGTCCGCGTGCTCGCCACCGACCTGCCGAACCGTCCGCCGGGCCTCGACCTGTTCCCGCGCGGCGAGCTGGACGGGCTCGGCGCGCGCATCGCCGCGCTGCTCGGCGCGCCGGACGCCGCGCTGCTCGCGCGCAACCGCGCCTTCGTGCGCGAGGACATCGCGCGCAACGAGGCGGCGATCTTCGGCCTCTACGAAGAGGCGCTGCGCTAGGCCATGTGCGGGATCGCGGGCTTCCACCTTCCCGGCGACGCGGGCGACCGCGAAGGCGTCCTCGCGGCCATGCTGTCGCGGCTCACGCGCCGCGGCCCGGACAGCTCCGGCACGTTCCGCGCCGGCGACGCCTTCCTCGGCCACCGCCGGCTCTCGATCGTCGACCTCTCGCCGCAGGGCAACCAGCCGATGCTGAACGAGACGGGCGACGTCGCGCTCGTCTGCAACGGCGAGCTCTACGACTACCACGGGCTGCGCGACGGGCTCGCGGCGCGCGGTCACCGTTTCGTGTCGCAGTCCGACTCCGAGGTGATCCTGCACCTCTACGAGGAGAAGGGCATCGACTGCGTCGCGGAGCTGCGCGGCATGTTCGCGTTCGCGATCCTCGACGCGCGGCGCGGCCAGATCCACCTCGCGCGCGACCGCTTCGGCGTGAAGCCGCTGTACTGGACGCTCGCGGACGGGCGCTTCGCGTTCGCGTCGGAGCTGCGCGCGCTGCTGGCGTGCCCGTTCGTCGCGCGCGAGATCGACCTCTCCGCGCTCTCCCGGTACCTGTGCTTCTACTACGTGCCCGCGCCGCTCTCGATGCTGCGCGGCGTGCGGGCGCTCGAGCCCGGGCACGTGCTGACGTTCGAGGCGGGCCGCGCCGAGACGCGCGCCTACTGGCGCGCGACGGACTTCCTCGACCCCGCCGCGCCGGAAGCCGGCTTCTCGCGCGAGCGCTTCCTCGACGAGCTCGACGCGCTGCTCGCCGACAGCGTGCGCATCCACCTGAACGCCGACGTCCCGGTCGGCGCGTTCCTCTCGGGCGGCGTCGACTCGTCGGGCATCGTCGCGTACATGAGCCGCGTCGTGCCGAGCGCGCGGACCTTCTGCCTGACCCACGAGGACCCGCTCTACGACGAGCGCGTCTGGGCCGCGCGCGTGGCGCGCCACTGCGGCACCGAGCACGAGGAGGTCCGCGTCCACGCCGGACAGCGCTTCGACGTGGAGCTGCTCGACTTCCTCGTCGAGGTCTACGGCGAGCCGTTCGCGAGCCCGTCGGCGATCGCGGTCCACTCCGTGATCCAGGCGATGAAGGGCCGCGTCAAGTGCGTGCTCTCGGGCGACGGCGCCGACGAGCTCTTCGCCGGCTACGACGACTACGCGCGAATCGCGCGCATCCAGCAGCTCCAGCGCGCGCTGCCGCCCGGACTCGCGCGCCGGCTGCGCGGCGCGTCGCGCCTGCTGCGCTTCCCGGGAGGCGCGCGCGTGCAGCGCGCGATCGAGCGCGCGCAGTGGAGCCTCTCGGACTTCGTGTGCGCGGAGAAGGGCTACTTCTCGTTCGCCGAGCAGTCGTCGCTGCTCTCGGAGGACGTGCTCGCGCGCCTCGACCTCGAGCAGGAGTCGCTCTACCTGCGCGACAAGCTCGCGCTGCGCGACGAGCGGCCGAGCTTCGAGAACCTCTACCGCTTCATGGTGCTCCAGCAGCTCACCGACTACATGCTGACCAAGACCGATCGCGCGTCGATGGGCCACTCGGTCGAGGTGCGCGTCCCCTACGTGGACCACGTCCTCTTCGAGCACCTGTGCCGCGCGCCCGCGTCGGCGAAGTTCGATCCGGCCAATCCGAAGCCGCTGCTCAAGCGCGTGCTCGAGCGCCACCTGCCGCACGACGTGCTCTACCGGCCGAAGCAGGGCTTCGCGATCCCGCTCGAGTCGTTCCTCGGCGACGCCTTCTGGCCGCACCTGGCGTCGCTGCTGCACGACGGCGGCGCGGCCGAGCTGTTCGACGTGGCGTCGGTGGAGCGGCGCGTCGCGGCGCTGCGCGGCGGCAAGCTCGACGCCGACCGCCGGCTGCGCGCGATGTACGAGATCTGGATCGTCGCCGTGCTGCTGCACTGGAAGCGGCACGTGCTCGACGCGGCATGACGCGCGCTCCGCCTCGCGCGCTGCGCGGGTGCGGAGCCCCCCGGGACGAGCGGCCGTGGACGGTCCCCGCGCCCGTGGCGATACTGTCGGGCTTCGCGGTGACGGCCGGCGCGCGATTCGTCTTGGGATCGCGCGCGCCCCGGTCGAAACGCGGTCGAAGCAGACGGGCCGGCGCGCGGCGGGCGCGGGGTCCCGCCGGGACGTGCATCCGACGAGAGGCTCATGCCCGACCGCTCCATCGACTGGCTTCGCTGGCTCTTCTACCTGATGGCGGGCGTCCCGCTCGTGGTCTGGATCTTCTTCGTCCGCGACCGCGTGCTGCGGCTCGTCGCGGTCGTCGGGCTCACCATCTTCATCCAGGACTCGTTCGCCGGACGCCGCTACTTCTGGGCGTTCTCGCTCGGCCCGTCGCTGATCGGCGCCTACCTCGCGCTGCTCTCGCAGGTCTTCGAGCAGCGCCGCCTGCCCAACGTCGGCGCGTACGGGCTGCTGTGGGGCGGCCTGCTGTTCGCGGGCGCGGTCAGCATCATCGCGGGCTCGATCGGCACGCCCTTCCTGCAGGTCCACGTGAAGGCGTTCCAGTTCTGCTGGCTCGAGGGCTTCGTGTTCTTCCTGTACGGGACGATGGCGCTCGCCAAGCCGGAGCAGGTGCGCAGCTTCTTCAAGTGGATGGTGGTGTTCGGGATCGGGATCGCGCTCTCGCACTTCTTCGTCGCCGCCACCGGCTACCGCTTCCGCGGCTCGTCCGCGGCGGTCGCGACGGACGTCTACTACGGCGGCGTGCTCGACAACGGCAACTCGCTCGGCAGCTACTACGTGCTCGGCATCCCGACCACGCTCGCGCTCGCCGTGACGCGCAGCACGTCCCAGCAGATGCGCCTGGTCTGCTACGGCGCGCTGATCCTGATGACCGGCTCGCTGATGCTGACGGGCAGCCGCGGCGGGCTGCTCTTCACGATCGTGACGCTGGGCCTGCTCCCGACGGTGACCGGCGCGCGGGTCGGGCGGCTCGCCATCGCCGGGTTCCTCGGCGCGATCTTCGCCGTCGGCGGCTGGATGGTGATCTCGACCTTCCTCGGCTCGCCGCTCCAGCAGGTGCTCGAGATCGCCAAGGAGGAAGGCACGGAGACGTCGCGCTTCGCGAACTTCCTGGCCTACTTCAAGATCATGCTCGACCACCCGCTCGGCAACGGCATGGCGCCCGAGGCGATGGGCCGCGCCGCGCGCCTGCACGGCGTCTTCATGACGAGCGCGCACAACATCTATCTGGACGTCGGCACGCAGACCGGCTTCGTGGGCCTCGGGCTGTTCGTCGCGATGATGCTGTCGCTGTTGCTGCGCACGCGCCGCGCGTCGCGGCTCGCGGACGACCCGATCGCGCGCGAGAGCCTCGGCTACCTGTTCCTCGGCCTCGCGGGCCTGCTCCTGGTCGGGTTCTTCCAGCCCATCCTGGCCAGCTCGAACAAGCTCAACAACATCTTCTGGCTGCTGGCCGGCCTCTCGCTCGGGGCCACGAACCAGGTGTTCGCGGCGCGGCGGGCGGTGAGCGCGCGTCCGTCGTACACCCCCGCCGAAGCGCCAGCCCTGCACGCGCATGCGCCGCGCGCCTGAGTTGGCGCGCCGCCCGCCCCGCCCGGCCGCCGGCTGCGCGGCGGCGTGAGCGAGCGGCCGCGCGTCCTCGTCGTCGGTCC
>QEVM01000016.1 GCA_003576805.1 Pseudomonadota bacterium
GCCGAGGCCGCAGCGACGCCGATCCGTGTCGCGCTGATCCAGCCGGGCACCGATCCGCTCGCCGAGGCGGCGCGCGACCGCGGCGAGGCCGCGCTGCGCGCCGCGCGGCTCGCCGCGCACGTGCGCGACGCCGTCGCGGCGGATCCCGCGATCCGCGCCGTCGTGCTGCCCGAGAAGGCGATCGAGTTCGAGCCCTGGCGCGAGTGGAACCGCGCCGTGCACGAGCTCGCGCCCGCGCTCGGCGTCGAGGTCTGGACGGGCGGCTCCGCCGCGGAGGACGGCGCCGGCGGCGCCAAGCGCTACTTCAACTCCGCGTTCCGGTTGCGCCCGGACGGCGCCGAGTCGCCGCGCTACGACAAGAACGCGCTCGTGCCGTTCGGCGAGCGCATGCCGTTCGGCTCCGCGCTCGCGTGGCTCTCGGCGGCGATCGGGCGCACGCCGTTCGCCGCCGGCGACGGCACGCCGCTGCACGACGCGCTCGGCGCGCGCTTCGCGTTCCTGATCTGCTACGAGGCGATCCTGCCCGAGCGCGCGCGCGAGCCGGTGCAGCGCGGCGCCGCTCTGCTCGTGAACCTCACCTACGACGGCTGGTTCGGCGACACGGCCGAGCCCGCGCAGCACCTGATGCTGGTCGCCGCGCAGGCCGCGCAGCTCGGCGTGCCGGTGCTGCGCGCGACGACGACCGGTCTCAGCGCGTTCGTCGACGCGCGCGGCCGCGTCGTGTCGAGCAGCGCGCTCTTCGAGCGGCGCGCGCTCGTCGGCGACGTGCGCCCGCTGCGCGCGGGCGGCGCGTACGCCGCGCACGGCGCCTGGCTCGCGTGGGGCTGCGCGGCGGCCGGCGCGCTGCTGGTCGCGGCGGGCGCGCGCACGCGCTGACCCTCCGCGACGCGACCATTCGCGCGAATCGCCGCCGTCCGGGGCGCGCTTCGCGATATGTCGCGGCGCCGGTCGCGCATCGAGACGGCGCGCCCCTTTTCCCTTTCGCCTCGGAAACCGGCGGTGCAACATGGGAGCGGATGCCGCGCGGCGCGTGAGTTGCGCGCGTCGCAGAGCGGTGTCGTGCGAGCCGAGACGGTCGCGATGGCGAGGAGGGCGAGCGGTGCGCTGGGTGGGCAAGAACGTCCCGATGAAGACGAACCGCATCCTGGCGGCGGGCAAGGGCACCTACGTCGCCGACATCGACCTGCCCGGCGTTTGCCACATGGCGATCGTGCGCAGCCCGTACGCCCGCGCGCGGCTGCGCGGCGTCGACACCAAGGCGGCCGCCGCGCTGCCGGGCGTGCTCGCCGTCGCGACCGGCGCGGACGTCCAGCGCGAGATGCAGCCGATCCCGGTGCACACGCAGGCGCTCGGCGAGAAGCGCATCCCGATCTGGGCGCTCGCGGTGGACGAGCTGCGCTACGTCGGCGAGCCGGTCGCGGCGGTCGTCGCGGAGGACCGCTGGACGGCGCTCGAGGCGGCGCGCCTCGTCGAGATCCAGTGCGACGAGCTGCCGGCGGTGGTCGACCCGAACCGCGCCCTCGAGCCGGGCAGCCCGCTCGTCGTCGAGGCGTGGGGCGACAACGTGCTCTCGTCGGGCGTCGTGCACCAGGGCGATCCCGACGCGAAGCTGGCCGCCGCGTCGGGCCGCGTCAGCGGCAAGATCCGCACGCAGCGCTACACGGGCGTGTCGATCGAGCCGCGCGGCTATCTCGCCAGCTACGAGCGCTACCGCGACCGCGTCACGATCTACGGCTCGATCCAGTCGCCGCACTCGCTGCGCATCTTCCTCGCCGAGACGCTCGGCATGCGCGAGAACCAGATCCACGTGATCGAGCCGCACGTGGGCGGCGCCTTCGGCTTGAAGCTCCCGACCTATCCCGAGGAGCCGCTGGTCTGCTGGTTCGCGCGCAAGCTCGAGCGGCCGGTGCGCTGGATCGAGGAGCGCACCGAGAACCTGCTGGCCGGCGGCCACGCGCGCGAGATGGAGCTGTCGTTCGAGGCCGGCTACGAGCCGGACGGCCGCGTGACGGCGCTCAAGGTGCGGCTCGTCGCGGACCTCGGCGCGCCGTCGGCGCTGTGCGGCTGGGGCATGGCGAGCGTCGCCGCGTTCGTGATTCCGGGCGTCTACAAGATCCCGGACGTGCGCATCGAGCGGTACTCCGTCGTCACCAACAAGTGTCCGTGGAACGCCTACCGCGCCTACGGCAAGGAGGCGGCCGGCTTCATGCTCGAGCGCATGATGGACCTGGTCGCCGAGAAGACCGGGCTCGACCGCGCCGAGGTGCGGCTGCGCAACTTCATCCAGCCCGACGAGTTCCCGTTCAAGCAGGTGACCGGCGCGAGCCTCGACAGCGGCGACTACCCGCGCGTGCTGCGCCGGCTGCTCGAGGAAGGCGGATGGTCGCGCTTCGCCGAGGAGCAGGCCGCGGCGCGCGCGCGCGGCGAGTACATCGGCATCGGCATGAGCTACGAGCTGACGCCCGAGGGCGGCTGCATCCCCCAGTCGTCGCTGCTCTCGGCCTTCGACGGCACGCGCGTCCAGATCCGGCCGAAGGGCGAGGTGGTCGTGATGACCGGCGTCACGTCGCCCGGCTGCGGCAACGAGACCGGCATCGCGCAGATCGTCGCCGAGGAGCTCGGCGTCCCGATCGACGACATCGAGGTGCTGCAGGGCGACACCGACGTCTGTCCGTTCGGCCTCGGCAACTCGAGCTCGCGCAGCGTGATCTTCGGCGGCTCGGCCGCGAAGCTCGCCGCGCGCGAGCTGCGCGACAAGATGGCGCGCGTCGCTTCGCGCATGCTCGAGGTCGGCGAGGAGGACATCGAGTTCGGCGACGGCAAGATCTTCCTGCGCGGCGCGCCGGCGCGCTCGGTGTCGTTCGAGGACGTCGCGGGCCAGGTGTACCGCGCCGCCTTCACGCTGCCGGTCTGCGACGAGGAGCCGGGCCTCGACGTCACGCGCTACTTCCGCCACGGCAACTTCGAGGCGATGAACAAGAAGCCGGATCCCGAGGGCCGGCTCAACTTCTACTCGACGTGGCCCAACGGCGCGACGCTCGCCGTCGTGCAGGTCGACCCCGACACCGGCGTGGTGCAGGTGCGCAAGCTCAAGAGCGTCCACGACGCCGGCGTGCTGGTGAACCCGATGCTGGTGGACGCGAACCTGCACGGCGCGTTCGCGCAGGCGCTCGGCGGCGCCTTCTTCGAGGACCTCGTGTACGACGAGTCGGGCCAGCTCCTGACCACGACCTTCATGGACTACACGATTCCGACCGCCGCCGACCTGCCGAGCTTCGAGATCGGGCACGAGTGCACGCCGTCGCCCTTCAACCCGCTCGGCGCGAAGGGCGCGGGCGAGTCGGGCATCACCGGCCCGATGGCGGCGGTCGCGAGCGCGATCGACGACGCGCTCCGCCAGGCCGGCATCTCGGTGCACATGATGGAGATGCCGTTCACGCCGCAGCGCGTGTGGCGCGCCATCGAGGAGGCGCGCGGGTGATCATCGACGCGCACGCGCACTGCGACGTGCGCTTCGGCTGGGTGCACACGCCCGACGTGCTGCTGCGCGTGATGGAGGAGGGCGGCATCGACCAGGCGTGCATCACCGGGCTCGCCGACGTCCCGGGCGACGACCCCGACGCCTACGACCGCTTCGTCGGCGCGCTGCGCGCGCACCCGGACAAGCTGCACGGCTACCTGCGCATCAATCCGTGGTACGGCGAGGAGGCGAAGGCGCTGTTCCGGCGCGCCGTCGCGGAGGACGGCGTGCGCGGCATGAAGCTGCACCCGACCACCATCATCCTGCCGCCGAACGCGCCCGCGGTGATCGAGTTCGTGCGGCTCGCCGGCGAGCTCGGCGCGCCCGTCCTGATCCACAGCGGCGACGAGCCGAACGCGCTGCCGCTCCAGATCGCCAAGTGCGCGGAGGCCTGCCCCGACACGAACATCATCATGGGCCACATGGGCGGCGTGTTCTTCTTCGAGGACGCGCTGCGCGCCGCGGAGAAGCACCCGAACCTCTACCTCGACCCGAGCGGCAACCCGCGCCCGGACATCGTGCGCAAGGCGGTCGACGCGGTCGGCGCCGAGCGCGTGGTGTTCGGCACCGACATGCCGGCGATGCACCCGAACGTCGAGAAGAAGAAGGTCGAGCTGGCGCGCCTCACGCCCCCGCAGGAGCGGCTCGTCTACGCCGGCAACATCGCGCGGCTGATGCGGCTGCCCGGGGTGCCGGCGTGATCTTCGACGCCAACGCGAGCCTCGGCGAGAGCCTGTACGGACCGCGCCAGCGCCCGGACGAGCTGCTCGCGCGCATGGACGCGCACGGCATCGAGCGCGCCGTCGTCTCCGCGTTCACGCCGCCCGACCTCGACCTGCGGCGCGCGAACGCGGAGGTCGCGCGCGCGGCGGCGCGCGAGCCGCGCCTCGTCCCGTTCGCGCGGCTCGACCCTCGGCTGGGCGCGGCGGCGCTGCGCGAGCTCGCGACCAGCCGCGACGAGGGCGTGCGCGGCGTCAAGGTCGATCCGTTCGAGCAGGGCTTCGTGGTGAACTCGAACCTCGTCTTCGACGTCTTCGCGGCGTGCGCCGAGGCCGGACTGCCGCTGCTCGTCGTCGCGGGCTGGCCGGCGCTCTCGTCGCCGATCCAGGTCGGCGACCTCGCGGAGCGGCTGCCCGCGCTGCGCGTGCTGATGGCGCACGGCGGCCAGCTCGCGATGCACGGCCTCGGCATCATGGACTGCCTCGCCGTCGTCGCGGCCGTGCCGAACGTGTGGGTCGAGTCGAGCGGCATCCCCGAGACCGGCACCGAGAGCCTGATCGAGCACGTCGTGCTCGACGTGTCGCCGGACCGCGTCGTGTTCGGCAGCAACGCCCCGATCAACGACCCCGGCATGGAGCTCGAGCGCATCCGCGTCGCCGCCGTCCCGGAGGCGGCGAAGGAGCAGATGCGCGGCGCGAACCTCGTCGCCGTGCTCGGCGCGTAGGAGGACCGATGGCCCGCATCGTGAAGATGACCGCGGACCGCTTCGAGGCGATGGACGGCATCGACATCGAGGCGTGGTCCGACTGGGCGACCAAGAAGTTCGGGCGCGCCATGCAGTTCCCGACCAAGAAGCCGGTGTACGGCACCTATCTCGACGGCGATCCCGACGGCTCGTTCCTCGCGCTCGACGACGCCGGCGATCCCGTCGGATACATCTTCACGCGCACCTTCGGGAAGGTCGGCTTCTTCGGCCCGTTCGGCGTGGTGCCGCGCGCGCAGCAGTCGCACGTCGGCAAGGACCTCGTGCGCGCGACCGTGGACTACATGAAGAGCCGCGGCTGCACCACGATCGGCCTCGAGACGATGCCCGAGACGGCGTACAACCTCGGGCTCTACACGAAGCTCGGCTTCCAGCTCGGGACGCTGACGCTGCGCATGCACAAGGAGCTCGGGCCGGGCGGCGACGAGCTGCCGTCGAACGTGGACGTCGCGGAGCAGCCGGACGACGCGCTGCTCGCCCGCGTGCGCGCGATCTCGGAGAGCCTCGAGGACGGGCTCGATCTCTCGAAGGAGGTCGCGCTGCTCCGCAAGCACCCGGTCGGCGCTTGCCTCTCGTATCGCCGGGGCGGCGAGAGCGTCGGCTTCGCGCTCTGTTACGCGTTCCCCGAGACGGTCGGGCTGTATCCGCCGAGCGACCCTGAGAACCTGCGCGTGCGGCTGCTCGCCATGCAGGCGGGCCGCTGCGAACAGGACGACCTGAAGGCGTTCCTGGCGGCGATCGAGTCGTACGCGCGCTCGCGCGGACGCCGCACGCTGACGATCCCGATCTACGCCGGCTACGACGCCGCGCTGCACACGCTCTACGGCTCCGGCTACCGCGTGCACGACGGCTTCCCGTCGCTCGTCAAGCTGACGCTCGAGCCGTATCGGCTGCCGCACCCCGACGGCGTGCTCTGCTACGAGTGGGCGGGCTGAGCTAGGCGCCTTGCGCGCGGTCGATGTAGCGCGCGCCCCAGGCGTGGCCGCCGGCGCCGCCGTCCCAGGAGCGGATGCGGTCGGGCGTGATGCGCAGGAAGAGCCGCTTCCAGCTCTTCGTCTTGTCGATGTAGGCGCGGCCCTCGGCGGCGCCGAGGTAGCGCTCGCCCATGCGGTGGCCCATCGGCAGCCACTCCTGATCGGTCTCGATCAGGTCGACGCGCCCTTGGATCAGCACGCGCACGTACGGAAGCGTCTGCGTCGCGATGCACACCGAGGCGTGCGGGTCGCGACGCAGATTGGCGACGTAGTCGGCTTTCGGTTTCGACACGATCCAGCAGTACGTGCCGTCCCACTCGTACCAGATCGGCACCATGTAGGGACGGCCCTGCTCGTCGATCGTCGCGAGGATCGCGACGATCGAGGTCTCCTGCAGGAAGCGATCGAGGTCCGGCTTCGCGAGCTCCGCCATGCGTCTTGACTACCTCGCGGCGCGCGTCGCTGTCAACGAGCAACGCGCGCTCCCGCGCGCTGCGTGCGCGCATCGCGAGATGTCGCGTTGCACGCGCGCCGCGCACAGCGCGCGGCGCGACATGTCGCGGGTCGCGCGCGGCCGGGATGGCGTAGACTCGCGCGGCATGAGCGCCGACGCATCGCACGCCCGCGCGCCCGCGCCTTCCGCCGCCGCGCTCGAGATGATCGACCGCCTGATCGCGATCCCGACGGTGAGCCGCGACTCGAACCTCGGGCTGATCGAGGTGGCGCGCGACCATCTCGCCGCGCTCGGCGTGCGCCCGCACCTCGTGTGGGATCGCTCCGCGCGCAAGGCGAATCTCTTCTGCACGCTCGCGGACGACGCCGAGCGCGCGAAGACGGGCGGCCTCGTGCTCTCGGGCCACACCGACGTCGTGCCGGTCGACGGGCAGGACTGGGCGACGGATCCGTTCCGCGCTCACCACGCCGACGGCCGCATCTACGGCCGCGGCAGCGCCGACATGAAGGGCTTCCTCGCGATCGCGCTGGCGTGGGCGCCGCGCCTGCTCGCCGCGCAGGAGCGGCTGCCGATCCACCTCTCGCTCACCTACGACGAGGAGACCACCTTCGACGGCGTGCGCGCGCTGGTCGCCGACCTCGCCGCGCGCGGCGTCGCGCCGGCGGCGTGCCTGATCGGCGAGCCCACCGACATGCGCGCGATCGTCGCGCACAAGGGCCGCAGCGAGTGGTGCTGCCGCGTGCGCGGGCGCGAGGCGCACTCGTCGCTCACGACGGCGGGCGTCAACGCGATCGAGGTCGCGGCGCGCCTCGTCGGCTACGTCGGCGACGTCGCCGCGCGTCTCGCGCGCGAGGAGCCGCCCGACGCGCGCTTCGACGTGCCGTACACGACGCTGCAGACCGGCGTGATCCGCGGCGGCATCGCGGCCAACGTGGTGCCGCGCGACTGCGAGCTGGTGTTCGAGATCCGCGGCGTGCCGGGCTGCTCACAGGCCGCGATCGCGGAGGAGATCCGCGCCTTCGCCGCGCGCGAGCTTCTGCCCGGGATGCGGCGCGTCGCGCCCGAGGCGGCGATCGAGTTCGAGCCCGGCGTCGACCTGCCCGCCTTCGGCATCGACGCGGCCGCGCCGCTGGTGCGCTGGGCGCGCGCGCTCGCGCGGACCGAGGCGCAGGAGCCGGGCGCCGTCGGCTTCGCGACCGAAGCGAGCGTGTTCGCGACGGCCGGCATCCCGACCGTCGTGCTCGGCCCGGGCTCGATCGAGCAGGCGCACAAGCCCAACGAGTGGCTGAGCCTCGCGCAGGTCGCCGCCTGCGAGGCGTTCTTCGGGCGCCTCGCGGCGGCGCCCGGCCTGCCGGACGCCGCCGCGCAGTGAGCCCGAGCGGTCGCGCGCGGATTTCGCCTCAACGAACGCCTCCCGCCGGCCGATCCACGCTCCCGTGAGCGGAGCTGCACGAGCGTGAACGGCGAAACGCGCGAAGCCTGCATCCTGGAGCCGATCTCCACGGTGGCGGCGGGCGTGGCCGGCGCCTTCTCGCGCGCCGGCGCGCTCGCGGTGCTGCTCGCCGACGCGCGCACGCTCGACGGGCTCGAGCGGCGCTACGGCAGCGAGGCGCACGACCGCGCGCTCGCCGAGCTCGGCGACATCCTGGCGGCCGCCTGTCACGAGGTCGTGCCCGGCCGCGCCGTGATCGCGCGCGGCGAGGTGGGGCGCGGCGAAGTCGTCGCGATGCTGCCGTGCGCGCGCGCCGAGCAGGAGCTGTTCTCGAAGGGGCTGCCCGCGATCGAGCAGGCGGTGCGCGTGCGCATGGCGCGCGTCGGCACGCGGGCCGTCTACCCGTATCTGCGCGAGCTGCCGCCGATCGCGCTCGGGCGCTCGTACGTGATGCGCAACCCGCTGCTCTCCGAGCTGACGCAAGTGCGCGACGCGATCGACGGCGCGCGCGACGACGCCCACCTGAACATGCGCATCGCCGCGCGCGCGCGGCGCCGCCAGTTCCAGGAGCTGCTCGTGCAAGAGCGCGTGCACTCGGTCTACGAGCCGATCGTGGACGCGAGCCGGCTCACCGTGTTCGGCTACGAGGCGCTCGTGCGCGGGCCCGAGGGCTCGCCGTTCGCCTCGCCCGGCCATCTGTTCGAGGTCGCGGCGGAGGAGCACCTGGTCTTCGAGCTCGACTGCTTGTGCCGCCGCGCCGCCGTGGCCGGCGCCCAGGGCTTCCCGGAAGGCGCGAAGCTGTTCATGAACATCCGCCCGTCGTCCTTCCACGACCCGAACTTCCAGGTCGACGCGCTCACGCGCACGCTCGACGCCTGCGGGCTCGCGCCGCGGGACGTCGTCTTCGAGATCTCCGAGCAGGAGTCGATCGAGAACTACGAGATCTTCCGCGAGGCGCGCGACGCCTACGGCAAGCTCGGCTTCCAGTTCGCGCTCGACGACACCGGCGTCGGCTACGCGAGCCTCGAAGCCGTCGCGGAGCTGACGCCCGAGTTCATCAAGGTGGACCGCGTCTTCGTGCACGGCATCGACGAGGATCCCGTGCGCCAGACGGTGCTGCGCGCGCTCCAGGGTCTCGCGCGCGACCTCGGCGCGCAGATCATCGGTGAAGGCCTCGACACCCTCGAAGAGCTGCGCATGCTGCACGCGCTCGGCATCCAGTTCGGACAGGGCTGGCTGTTCGGCAAGCCGCAGCCGCTGCGCGCCGACGGCTGACGGCGGCCCTCCCCGCTAGCTCCGCTTCGCCACGCGCCCGCGCACCAGCTCGCCGAGCGTGCGCGCCAGCGCGTCGACCTCGAGCGGCTTGGTGAGGTAGGCGTCGAAGCCGCCCGCCAGCGCCTCGTCGCGGTCCGAGAGCGTGGCGAAGCCGGTCAGCGCGGCGATCGGGAGCTCCGCGAGGGCGGGATCCGGCAGGGCGCGCAGGCGCGCGACCAGCTCGAAGCCGTCGAGCTCGGGCATGGCGATGTCGGCGATCACGACGTCGGGCACGTGGGCGCGCAGCGACGCGAGCGCCTCGGCGACCGAGCCGGCCGTCGCGACCGACGCGCCCCGCGCCAGCAGCAGCGTGCTCAGGACTTCGCGCGCCTCGGCTTCGTCGTCCACGAGCAGCACGGCGATCCCGCGCAGCGAGACGCCGGGCTCGTCGCGGCCGGGCGCGGCCTGCGCGGCGGACACCGTCGCCGCCGAGTCGCCCAGCGGAAGCTCCACGCGGAAGAGCGCTCCCTGCCCGCGGCCGCGGCTGCTCGCGTGCACGGTGCCGCCGTGCAATTCGACCAGGTTCCGCACGATCGAGAGGCCGAGGCCGAGGCCGCCGTGCCGGCGCGTCGCGGACGCGTCGCCCTGCTGGAAGCGGCCGAAGATCCGCGGCAGGGCTTCCGGCGCGATCCCCTCGCCCTCGTCTTCCACTTCGAGCGCGACGCGCGCCCCGGCCCGCACGATGCGGACGTCGACGCGGCCGCCGTCGCGACTGAACTTCACCGCGTTGCTGACGAGGTTCGCCGCGACCTGCTGCAAGCGCGCCGCGTCGCCGACGACGCACGCGCCGTCCGAGTCGTCGCGGACCCCGACGGCGATGCGGCGCTCGGCCGCGCGGGGCAGGATCGCCTCCACCGCGCACCGCACCGGATCCGCGAGCGCCGTCTTCTGGTAGTGGATCTTCAGCTTGCCGCTGAGGATGCGGGACGTGTCGAGCAGGTCGTCGATCAGCTTCGCCTGCTGCTGCGCGTTGCGCTGGATCGCGGCGATCGCGTGCCGCTGCAAGGCGAGCGGCAGGTCGTCCTGCTGGACGATGTCGGTCCAGCCGACGATCGCGGTGAGCGGACCGCGCAGCTCGTGCGAGACCGTGGCGAGGAACACGTCCTTGGCCCGGTTGGCGGCCTCGGCGGCGTGACGCGCAGCCCGCTCCCGCTCCAGCAGCCGCGTGCGCTCCTCGAGCGCGAGCCTGTGCTCGTGGATGTCCGTGTGGATCCCGAGCCATTGGATCACGCGGCCCTCGGCGTCGCGCACGGGCGTCGCGCGCGAGAGATGCCAGCGCATCGCGCCGTCGCCCGGCGCAGCCGGAACTCGTCTTCCCAGACGGCGCCCCGCGTGAGCGCGATCCGCGCGAGCCGCAGCACGCGCGGGAGATCGTGCGGATCGTGGGCGGACAGCCAGCCCCATCCCTCCATCTGCTGCGGCGTGGCGCCGGTGTAGTCGTGCCACCGCCGGTTGTAGAACGAGATCCATCCCGCGGGCGTCATGGCCCACGCGAGCGACGGCATTGCGTCCACGAAGGCGCGGAACGTCGCGTCGTGGCCGTTCCAGCGGAACGGCGCGGGCGCGCTCTCGATCGGGCTCGCTGCGGCGTCCCGCGTGGAGAGCGCCGCCACCACGCGCACCGCGCGCCCGCCGTCGCGGACGACGAAGGCGCGTTCGGTCACCCACACCCAGCGGCCGTCGCTCCGGCGCACCCGATACGAGCAGGCGTAACGGTCGGCGCTACCGGAGAGCGCCGTGTCGCTCGTCTCGGTCGCCTGGCGCCGGTCGTCCGGGTGCATGCGCCCGCGCCACCAGTCGAGCGGCACGCTGCCGTCGGGAACGGGCTCGCCGAGGATGCGCTCCACCGGAGCGCTCCACACGACTCGGCCGTTCGGGACGTCCCAGTCGCCGAACGCAGCTTCGGCGTGCCGATCACGCGGCGGTCCCATCGGACGCGACCGGACGGCGACATGCAGATGTGAGGGACCCGGGCGGTACGCGGAGGCTGGCACGTCGATTGCGACGGCAAGCGGGCGGCAGCATCGCCGAGCGAACGGCCGCCGTCCGCCCGGTCCATTGCACAACATGCACGCGCAAGGAGCCCACGACCGCCTTCGAGCCAACCGGCTGCTGGCCCAGCTGCCGGCCACGGCGCTGCATCGACTCGCCGCCAGCGGGCAGATCGTCGAGGAGGCGCCCGGCGCGCAGGTCGAGCGCGTGAACCATGCGATGGAGCGCGTCTACTTCCCGCTCGACGCGGTCTACTCGATCCTCGCGCGAGGCGAGGACGGAGACAGCGTCGAGGCCGCGACGGTCGGCAACGAGGGGTTCGTCGGCGAAGCGGTGTTCCTGGATCTGGGGCTGAGTCCGTTCTGCACGGTGCTCCAGATCCCGGGCCGCGCGCTGCGCGTGCCGGCACCGGCGTTCCGCAGCGCGCTCGCGGACCCGTGCCTGCACGAGCTGGTGCGCGGCTTCGTCGGCTTCAGCCTCTGGTACGCGCGGCAGACGACGCTGTGCAACGTGCGACACCGCGTCGAGGCGCGAGCGGCGCGCTGGCTGCTGATGACCGCCGATCGTGCGCAGAGCGACGATCTCCCGCTCACCCACGAGATGCTCGCCGTGATGCTGGGCGTGCGCCGGCAGACGGTGAGCCTGATCGCGGGCGCCTTCCAGCGGGCCGGCGCGATCCGCTATCGGCGCGGCCGCGTGCGCATCCTCGACCGCGCGCTGCTCGCCGCGAGCAGCTGCGAGTGCTTCGTCCTGCGTCGCGACGGCGTCGGGCGCGTGTGCGCGTGAGCGTGCGCGGCATTTCGCGATTCGCGTGCCGCGCTTGACCTGCGGCCGCCGGATCTCGGAAGATGCCGGATCCCCCAACCGAGCGAGCCCTCCGTGAGCACCCGCCGCCTGCGCATCGGCCAGATCGTGCCGAGCTCGAACACGACGATGGAGACCGAGATCCCCGCGCTGCTGCGCGCGCGCGAGGCGATCGCGCCGGAACGCTTCAGCTTCCATGCGAGCCGCATGCGCATGAAGCACGTCACGCCCGAAGAGCTCGCGAAGATGGACGCCGACTCCGACCGCTGCGCGCTCGAGCTCTCCGACGCGCGCGTCGACGTGCTCGGCTACGCGTGCCTCGTCGCGATCATGAGCATGGGCCGCGGCTATCACCGCGTGTCCGAGCAGCGCCTGCACGGCCGCACCGCCGAGAACGGCGCGCCGGCGCCGGTCGTGACCAGCGCGGGCGCGCTGATCGCCGGCCTCGGCCGCCTCGGCGCGCGCCGCATCAGCATGATCGCGCCGTACCGCAAGCCGCTCACGGAGCGGGTGGTCGACTACGTCCAGCACGAAGGCTTCGAGGTGCACGACTGCATCTCGCTCGAGATCGCCGACAACCTCGAGGTGGGCGCGCGCGATCCGCTGGCGCTCGTCGAGATCTCGCAGCGCCTCGACACGCGCGGCGTCGACGCCGTCGTGCTGTCCGCCTGCGTGCAGATGCCGTCGCTCGCCGCGATCCAGCCCGTGCAGGACCGCATCGGCGTGCCCGTCGTGTCCGCCGCCGTGTGCACCGCCCACCAGATGCTCGAGCGCCTCGGGCTCGCGACGAACGTGCCGGGGGCGGGCGAGCTGCTCTCGGGGCGGTACCCGCAGCGAGCAGCGAGCTGAACGGACCGCCGAGTCGGCGGCCGCTTCACCCGCGCGGCCGCGGCGCCGCGTCGTCGCGCGACGCCGGCTGCGGCGGCGGCACCAGCAGCGGGTACGGGTTGCGCGCGCCGCCGCGTTCGTACACGCCGTAGTGCAGGTGGGGCGCGCCGCCGCGGGCGTTGCCGGTGTCGCCGACCCAGCCGACGACGTCGCCTGCCCGGATGCGGCGGCCGGGCTCGAGGTCGGCGACGCGATCCAGATGGGCGTAGTAGTGGAGCTGGCGGCCGGGCCCGAGCAGCCAGACGACGCGGCCGCCGCGCGGGCTCTCGCCGGTGCTCCAGACGATGCCCTCGGTGCTCGCGACGACCGGCGTGCCGCGCGGCGCGAAGATGTCGATGCCCTGGTGCGCGCGGCTGCCGCTGCGCGGCGCGCCCCAGCTGTCGCGCAGCGCGCGGCGCGACACGCCGGCGACGGGTACCGCGAGCACGTCGGGCGGATCGCGCAGCAGCAGGCGCACCGCGTACGCCGGCGTCTCCAGCCACGGCGCGGCGGCGAGGGCGATCAGCAGCCCGGCGAGCAGCCACGCGAGCGGGCGCGCCACGGCGTCACGCCGGCGCGGGCTCGCGCTGGAGCAGGCGGCGGCTCTCGAGGAAGCGTGCGACAGCGGCCTGTGTCAGCAGGCCCGCGAGCCGGCCGGCCGCGTCGAACACGAGCAGGCGCTCGGAGGGATGGCCGCCCATGCGCTCGAGCGCGTCCACGAGCGGAGTGCCGGTCTCGGCGCGCGGCAGCTCGGCGACCGGCTCCATGCACTCGGAGACGAGCGCCTCGGCGCGGCGCTCGGCGGGGATGCGGCGCACGGAGTCGAGCGACACGACGCCGAGCACGCGCTCGCCCTCGCGCACGGGAAAGGCGCGGTGGCCGCGGCTCACCACGTAGTCCTCGAGCATCGACGCGACCGGCAGATCGGGCGGCACGGCGACGACGTCGCGCACCATGGCGTCCTCGACGTGCGTCTCCTCGAGGATCTCCTGGAGCAGCGTGCCGCGGTGGCTCGCGTCGGCGAGGCTGCGCGCGAAGAAGCCGATCAGCACGAGCCACACGCCGCCGATCAGCGCGCCGCTCGCGATCTGGAGCGCG
Organism: Pseudomonadota bacterium; assembly: GCA_003576805.1. GTDB lineage: Bacteria > Myxococcota_A > UBA9160 > UBA9160 > PR03 > PR03. Next base: position 13,939 of record QEVM01000016.1, read on the forward strand.
CCGAGCGCGATCAGGCCGAGCGCGAGTCCCTTGCCCGCGACGCTGGCGACGCGGCTCGCCCGCGAGCGCGAGCCGGTCCAGCGCCACACGGCGGCGCGCAGGATGCGGCCGCCGTCGAGCGGCAGCCCGGGCAGCAGGTTGAAGACGCCGAGCGCGACGTTGATCCACGCCAGATAGCCGACGACGGCGCCCGCCATGCCGGCGGGCTCGAAGGCGCGGCCGATCCCCCAAAAGAGCGCCGCCACCGCGAAGCTCGCGAGCGGCCCGACGGCCGCGATCCAGAACTCGTGCCCCGGCTGCTTCGGCTCGCCGCGCAGCTGCGACACGCCGCCGAACAGGAAGAGCGTGATCGACGGCACCTCCATGCCGAAGCCGCGCGCGACCAGCGAGTGCGAGAGCTCGTGCAGCAGCACCGACGCGAAGAAGAGCAGGGCGGCGAGCGCTCCCGCGGCCCAGTACGCGACCGCGTCCTGTCCCGGCACCACCCGCGGGAAGTAGCCGGCGGCGAGGCTCCACGCGATCAACCCGAAGATCAGCAGCCACGAGGGGTCGATGCGGATCTCGATGCCGCGCACGCGCCCGAGCGAGAGGCCGCGGGGGCGTGCGACGGAGGCGGAGCGGTCGGCGGACGCAGGCGTAGCGGTGCTCATGCGCCAGAGCGGTGCAACGGCCGTGCCGCGCGCGGTCGCGGGCGCGCCGGCGGCGTTCGCCGCGCAATGCTGCGAGGCGCGGGAGACTTGGTACAAAGCGCCGCGCGTCGCCGCGCCTCGCGGTGCGAGCGCGCGCCGCGCATGGCATGGCGGCTGCACACCGATCGGGGTCGGAGCAAATCGCCATGATCCCGTCCTCGGTCGCCGTCGTCGCGATGGTGCTGCTGCTCGGCGCGTCGGCGCTCGCGCTCTTCGTGTGGGCATGGCGGCGCGGGCAGTTCGACCACCTCGACGAGCAGTCGCGCGCGGTCTTCGACGCGCGCGACCCGCGCATCGAGCGGCCCTGGGAGAGCGAGGCGCAGCGGCGCGAGCGCGAGCGCGCGCACGGACCGCCGCTGCCCGCGCAGCCGGGCGAGTGGGGCGGCGCGGCTTGAGCGCCGCTCCCGCCGACGCGCGCCGCGAAGAGATCGCGATCCGCGCCTCCGCCGACGCGTCGAGCCGCGCGCCCGTGCTCGTGTTCTTCGCGACCGCCGTCGCGTGGCTGCTGTTCGGCTCGCTCGCGGGCGAGCTGGCGAGCCTCGCGCTGCACTGGCCCGACCTGCTCGGCTTCGCGTCGTTCCTGACGTTCGGGCGCATCCGCACCGCGCACCTGAACGCGATGATCTACGGCTGGGCGTCGCTCGCGATGTGCGGCGTCTCGCTGTGGATGATCCCGCGCCTCGTGCACCAGCAGCTCTCGTGGCCGCGGCTCGCGATGGCGGGCGCGGCGCTCTGGAACGTCGGGCTCGTGATCGGGATCGGCGGCATCCTGGCCGGCCGCAACGACGGGCTCGAGTGGCTCGAGATGGACCGCGCGCTCGCCGATCCCTGGCTCGTCGCGGGCGGCGCCTGCGTCGGCATCCCGCTGCTCGCGACGCTGGCGCGCCGCACCGTCGATCACCTCTACGTGTCGGTCTGGTACGTGATCGGCGCGTTCCTCTGGTTCCCGGTGCTCTTCCTCGTCGGCAACTGGCCGTTCGGCGGCGTCGAGTCCGCCGCGGTCAACTGGTTCTACGCCCACAACGCGCTCGGCCTCTGGCTCACCGCCGTGAACGTCGGCGCCGCGTACTACTTCATCCCGAAGGTGCTCGGGCGGCCGGTCTACAGCTACCAGCTCTCGCTGCTCGGCTTCTGGACGCTGGCGTTCTTCTATGCGCTCAACGGCATGCACCACCTGATCGGCGGGCCGCTGCCGACGTGGATGATCACGACCTCGATCGTCGCGAGCGTGCTGATGATCATCCCGGTGGTCGCGGTCGCGGTGAACCACCACATGACGGTCGTCGGTCGCTTCGCCGCGCTGCGCTACAGCCCGACGCTGCGCTTCGTCGTGATCGGGGCGATGGCGTACACCGCCGTCTCGCTGCAGGGCATGTTCACCGCGCTGCGCGAGGTGAACCGCATCACCCACTTCACGCAGTGGACGATCGCGCACTCGCACGTCGGCGTGTACGGCTTCGTCACCTTCGTGCTGTTCGGCTCGATGTACTACGTGCTGCCGCGCCTGGCCGGCCGCGAATGGCCGAGCGCGCGGCTGATCCAGTGGCACTTCTGGCTCTCGCTCGGCGGGATCGGGCTCTACGTGGTCGCGCTCACCGTGGTCGGCGTGCTGCAGGGGCTCGTGCTGCTCGAGCCGTCGGCGCCGTTCCAGCGCTCGGTCGAGGTGACGATCCCGGGCTTGTACGCGCGCTCGCTGGCGGGCCTCGTGCTCGGCGCGGGGCATCTCCTGTTCGCGCTGCACTGCGCCGCGCTGCTGCGCGCGCCGGCGCGGCGCGCCATGCCGGCGCTGCTCGAGGCGCGGCCCGTCGTCGTGCGCGACGCCGGCGCCGTGCAGGAGCCCGCCTCGTGACGCGCGTCTGGCTGCTGCTGCTCGGCGCCGCCGCGACGCTCGGCTTCGCGATGGTGGTGCTGGTCGTGCTGCCCGGCGCGCTGCTGGTGCGGATCGAGCCGTCCGCGGGGCTCGCGCCGTACGGCGAGCGCGAGGCGCGCGGCCGCGCGGTCTACATCGCCGACGGCTGTGTCTACTGCCACAGCCAGCAGGTGCGCGACCCGTCCTTCACCTCGGACGTGGACCGCGGCTGGGGGCGCCGCGCGTCCCTGCCCGCCGACTACGTGCACGACGCGCCGCACCTGCTCGGCACGATGCGCACCGGGCCCGATCTGCTGAACGTCGGTGCGCGCCTGCCGGATCCGAGCTGGCACCTGATCCACCTCTACGATCCGCGCGCCGTCGTGCCGTGGTCGATCATGCCGCCCTTCCGCCACCGCTTCGAGCTGCGCGACGCGGACGCGGTCGGCCCCGGCGACACCGTCGTGCCGCTGCCGGCGGGACGCGTGCCGGAGGGCCAGGTCGTCGTCGCGAAGCCCGAGGCGATCGCGCTCGTCGCGTATCTGCTGTCGCTGCGCCGCGACGCGCCGCCCGGCGCGGCCGCGCTGCTCGACGTCGACTCGCGCTTCTGGTGCGGCCAGGGCGACGAGCCGCGGCTCGCGCGCCGCGGCGAGGCGCCCGCCGCGGAGACGCCGCGATGAGCGCGGCCGGCGCGCAGCGGCCGCGCGCGGACGCCGAGAATCCCGCCGACGTCGAGCGCCTGCACCGCGCGATCGCGCGCGAGCCGCTCGATCCGCTCGAAGGCCGCGAGCGCGCGCCGTGGTGGGTGTGGGCGACCGTCGCCGCGGCGCTGTTCTGGGGCGGCTTCTATCTCGGCCGCTACGCGCCGAGCTTCGGCACCGCGACGCACGAGGCGTTCGCGATGCGTCCCGGCGAGGCGCCGCCGCCCGCGGCGGACGCGCCCGAGCCCGGCGCCGCCGCGCCGGCGGACGGCGCCCAGGTCTACGCACAACGCTGTCAGAGCTGCCATCAGGCGAACGGCGAGGGCATGCCGCCGAGCTTCCCGCCGCTGGTGGGATCGCGCTGGGTCACGGGCGCGCCCGAGATCCCGGTGCGCGTCGTGCTCGCCGGCTTGCAGGGGCCGATCGAGGTGCGGGGCACGACGTACCAGGGCGCGATGCCGGCGTGGGGGCCGCTGCTCTCCGACGCCGAGATCGCGGCCGTCGTCAGCCACGTGCGCGCGCTGCCGGGCAACGGCGCGCCGCCCGTCGACGCCGCGCTCGTCGCGCGGCTGCGCGGCGAGGGCCGCACGGCGCCCTGGACCGCGGCCGAGCTCGAGGCGGCCACGGCGGGAGCGGCGCCGTGAGTGCCACCGAACCGCCGGGCGTGTCGGCGCTCTTCGACGCGCCCGACGCGGCCGACGAGGCCGTGCTGCGCCTGTGCGAGGCGGGCATTCCGCGCGACCGCATCGAGGTCGCCGTGTCGCCCGACGCCGCGCGGCTCCACTACGGCGGCCGCGCACGCGCGTCGCGCCATCAGGCGCTGCGCTTCGCCGCGATCGGCGGCTTCGCCGGGCTGCTCGGCGGCGCGGCGCTCTCGCTCGTGATGCTCGCGCTGCCCGGTCGCGCGGAGCCGGGCGCGGCGCTCTTCGTGCAGCTCCTCGGGCCGAACCTCGCGACGGTCGCCGGCGCGCTCGCCGGCGCGGCGATCGGACTCGCGGTGCCGCGCAAGCCGAAGCCGCGCCACACGCGCGCGCTCGCGGACCGCGACGCGATCGTCGTGCTCGTCGAAGGCGCCGACGCGCAGCAGGTGCGCGACGCGGCCGCGCAGCTCGAGCGCAGCGGCGGCCGCAGCGTGTTCGTCTACGGCTGACCGCCGGCGCCGCTGCCGGCGGCGGGCGTGTTGGTGTTCGGGATGTCCACCGGGTTCAGCTCGTAGAACGCCATGAAGCTGCCGTTCCGCGGCACGATCCGGTTGATGTACAGCTCGACGTACATGCCGACCTTGCCGATGAAGCTCTTCGGCAGGAACACGACGTCGTAGGGCCGCAGCACCGGCAGCGGCTCGCGACCCATCAGGCCGTCGCTCAGGTCCACGCGGTACGCCTCGCGCCCCTCGGCGCCCTTGCGCAGCAGGATCACGCTCGAGAGCGCCGCCGTGTCGAGCGGTCCTCCGGCCTGGAACACGGCGTCGGCGAGCGTCGTGCGACCGTCGATCGGAACCGCCGTCGGGCCCTTCACCTCGCCGCCGACGAACGCCTTGTGGCTCGCGAAGCCGCGCACGATCACGGTGACGGCGGGCTTGAGCAGGTGCGCCGCATACAGACCCTGGAGATCGCTCGACAGCTCCGCGGGCGTGCGTCCCGCGGCCATCAGCTCGCCGACGAGCTGGAGCGAGATGCGCCCGTCGGGACGCACGACGAGGTCCTCGTTGAGGTCGTTCGTGTAGAAGAACTTGACGCTGAGCAGGTCGCCGGGGCCGATCCGGTACTCGGTCTCGGCCTCGATCACTGCGCGGTCGTCGGGAAGCCGCGGGATGTCGCTGGCGCAAGCGGCCGAGAGCAGCGCCGCCGCGAGCGCGAGTGACGCACGAAGTCCCCTCGTCGGGTGCATGCGCGAGATCCTTTCGTCGCGGCGCGCGGCGTCGCGGGCAGCCTGGAGCGATCGAGGGGGTGCGGGATGGTTAGCGTGCGGCGACGCCGCTCGCGACGCCTGCGCCGCGCGGGCGCTTCAGTGCGCGAAGCCGGGGATCGCGCACAGGATCTCCGTCTGTCCGGTCTGGGCGCCGCGGATGGAGATCAGCGTGTAACAGGTGGGGATGCCGTCGGTGACGTCGGGCACCGAGGTCTGTTCGGGCTCGAGCAGCGTGACGCGCGGCTCGGAGTCGTCGAGCGGCACCGCGATGAGCACGTAGGCGTCCTGATCGCCCGGCGGATCCCAGCTGATCGTGGTGGTCTGCGACTCGTTCAGCCGGACCGTGAAGCGCGGCGCGACGAGCGTGCCGCCCGCGCTGCGCGGCAGCGCGCAGTACATGTCCGACGTGCCGACGACGCCGGTGTCCGAGAGCGCGAGCAGCCAGTAGCAGTACATGCTGCCCGTGAGCTGGGTGGCGTCGTCGTCGAGCTGCGTCACGTCGGCGCCGAGCGGGCCGAGCAGGGTCACGGAGCCGTCGTCGAGCCCGAAGCGCTGCACCAGGTAGGCGGTCTCGACGACGCCGTCCGTCCACGAGACCGAGGCGCCCGCGGTGAGCCCGAAGCTGGTGCCGCCGACGATCGGGGAGACGCCCGCCTCGTCGAAGTCGAGGATGTAAAGCCCGCCGCCCTGGTCCGCGACGTAGATGTGCTCGCCGTCCACCGCGACCCGCCACGCGTTGGTCGAGGTGTCGAAGAAGCCGACCTCGCGCGGCGCGGCGGGGTCCGCGACGTCCACGACGCGCAGCCCGAGCGCGCCGGTCGTGACGAACGCGAGCGTGCCCTGCACGGCGACGTTGTACGCGATGCCGATCAGCCGCACCTCGCCGACCAGCGTCGGGCTCGTCGGGTCCGAGATGTCGACGACCTTGAGGCCTTCGTTGGCGTGGGCGAGGTACGCGTAGTCGCCCTGGAGCGCGATGTCCTGCACCGACGAGTCGCCCGCCTCGAGCGCGCCCACCTCGACCGGCTGCAGCGGATCCGCGATGTCCATCACGCGCAGCCCGGCGCCGCCGGCGCCGACGTAGAGGTGCCCGCCCTGCACCGCGATGCTGTTCGGCACGCCGGGCGGAAAGAAGGACGCGGCCGGCTGCGGGTCGGTCGGGTCGGAGACGTCGACGACGCGCACGCCCCAGTCGCCGTCGGCGACGTACGCGTAGTCGCCCGCGACGGCGATCGCGAACGCGAAGCCCGGCGTGTCGAGCGCGCCGACCTCGGCGAGATTCGCGGGATCCGTCTTGTCGATCACGCGCAGCCCGCTGAAGCCGTCGGCCGCGTAGAGGTATGCGCCCTGCGCCGTGAGCTCGAACGCCGATCCCGGCGTGTCGACGAGGTCGATCGTCGCGGGATGCGCCGGATCGGAGACGTCCACCGACCACACGCCCGCCGTGTCGCTGCCGACGTACGCGACGCCGTCCGCGACGATCACCGACTGCGGGAAGCCGGGGTCCTCGACGCTCGCGATCCAATCGGGCGCGGCCGGATCGGTGACGTCGAGCACCTTCACGCCGCGGTCGCCGTCGGCGATGTAGAGGTAGCCCGAGACGACCGTGACGTTGCTCGTGTAGGCGGGGCCCGGCGAGCGGAACTCGCCGAGCTCGAAGGGATCGGTGGGATCGGAGACGTCGAGGATGCGCGTGCCCTGGTCGCCGTCGGCGAGGTACGCGCGCGTGCCGACCACCTTCACGCCGAGCGCGAAGCCGAAGCTGTCGAAGAGGCCGAGACCCTGCGGCGCGGTGGGGACCGACACGTCCACGATGCGCAGGCCCGCCCAGTTGGAGGCGACGTACACGCGCCCCGCGGCGTAGTCGAGCGCCTGCGCGTAGCCGGGCGTGAGGAAGCTCCCGATCTCGGTCGGCTGCGCGGGCAGCGAGACGTCGAGGATGCGCAGGCCGCGTTCGCCGTCCGCCACGAACGCGAGGAAGCCGGCGATCCGGATCGCGATCGCGTCGCCCGGCGTGTCGAGCTTGCCGACCTCGTGCGGATTGGCCGGATCCGAGCAGTCGAAGGCGCGCACGCCGAAGGTGCTGTCGGCGACGAAGGCGTGACCCTGCGAGAACGCGACGCCCGACGCATTGCCGTGGAAGTCGACGTGGCCGAGCACGTGCACCGCCGCTGCGTCCGCGACGTCGAGCACGTACAGCCCCGCGTCCGAGGCGGCGACGTAGGCGCGCGTGCCGGACACGGCGATCGACGCGATCCAGCCGCCGAGCGCCTCGCTGCGCCCGAGCTCGACGGGATTCGCCGGCTGCGTGGCGTCGAGGATCACCAGCGTCGGTCCGGTCGCGTGGTACACGCGGCCGTTCGTAGCCGTGATCGCGAGCGTCGAGCCGCCGATGTGCCCGACCACGGACACGTTCTTCGCGTCGCCGGCGCGCGCCGCGGGCGCGAGCCAGCACAGCAGGAGAGCGGCGAGCGCGGCCGAGCGCAGCGACATGGATGTGGGTGTCCTTGGGGTGGCGGAGGTGGCGGCGCATCGTATCAGCGGCGCGCGCGTCCGGGTGCGCGATTCACGCGATCTTCGCGGGCGCCAGGCGCGCTGCGCACTGCGGATGCCGGGCGGCTGCGCACCGACGCGCACCCGCTGCGCGCGCACCGCACGCGCGTTGCGTGCGGGCTCCCGCGGGGTCCGGCGCGGCGCGACGCTGGACGAGGGGCGTGGCCGCGCTTTCTTTGCGAGATTGCGCCCGCGCCGCGCTCTGCCCAGTTCATCCAAGGCGGGAACCGGCGCGACGACGGGGGATCGAGATGGCACGCACGCAGCTCCGCACCGCATCGTTCGTCACCGCCGCGATGACGATCGCCGCGTCGCTCGCCGCGTGCGTCGCGGGCACGGCGGCCGCGCAGACGCCGCGCGCCGTGACGGTCGCGTCGTTCGACGACGCCGGCGACTGGTCCGCGAGCGCGGGCAGCGTGCGCGCCCGCAACGGCGCACTCGAGTGGCGCTACGACCTCTCGGGCGACGCCGTCTACGTCACCACGACGACCGGCACCGAGCGCATGCAGGGCGCCACCGCGTTCCTGCTGCGCGTGCGCTCGGACCGGCCCGGCGAGCTCGCGTTCCGCGTCGACCAGGACGGCGGCACGGCGTTCTTCACGCGCATCCAGGTCGGAAGCGAGTGGACCGACGTCCGGCTCGAGAAGGAGCAGGTCCGCCACGCCTTCGGCTTCAAGAAGCTCGACCCCGATCGCATCGAGCGCGTGTACCTGGTGGACCTCTCCGCGAAGGAGCACGACTGGGACGGCCCGCGCACCGTCTGGATCGACTCGCTCGCGGTGCTCTCGACCGCCGCGCCGGCCGCGGCGCAGCCGGCCGCCGGCGCCGCGGCGGTCGCGCGCAGCGACCTCGCGCGCGCCGACTCGCGCAGCTTCTACCTCGCGATGACGCCGTGGCCCTACGACTTCACGCCGCAGGCCGTCTCGTACACCTACGGCCTGATCGACGAGCACGCCGACCTGGTCGCGCACCACTTCGACGAGGGCGTGCCGTGGCCCGAGGCGCTCGAGGGGCGTCCGTGGCACGAGAAGATCCGCGAGAACCTCGACTACCGCGTGAAGCAGCTCCCCGGCAAGAAGCGCTACCTCGCGCTGACGCCGCTCTCGCCGGGCCGCGACGGGCTCGCGCTCCACTGGACGCACGAGCCGAACCAGAAGCTGCCCAAGGAGTGGAAGTCGAAGTCGTTCGACGATCCCGAGGTCGTGACGGCGTACGTGAACTACTGCCGCGCGATGATCGAGAAGTTCCAGCCGATCTACGTCAACTACGGCATCGAGTCGAACATCCTCGCCGAGCGCAACGGACGCGCCTTCCCCAGCTACGTGAAGATGACGGCCGAGGTGTACCGCCGGCTGAAGGCGGAGTTCCCGAACCTGCCGCTCTTCCTCTCGTTCCACATCGGGTCGCTGGAGGAGGACCGCTCCGACCAGCGCAAGGCGATCGGGCAGCTCCTTCCGTACAGCGACTTCGTGACCGTCAGCACGTATCCGTACGGCGAGAAGCACCGCGACAAGTCGGGCTCGTACGCCGACCCGAACGAGCTGCCGAAGGACTGGCTGCGGCAGGTGGCGTCGCTCGCGCCGAACAAGCCGTTCGCGGTCGCGGAGACCGGCTTCATCGCGCAAAAGTTCGAAGCGAAGAAGCTGCGCATCGAGGTTCCGGGCAACGAGCGCCACCAGGTCGAGTACGTGCGCTGGCTGCTCCAGGAGGTGCAGGCGCTGAACGGGGAGTTCGTGGTGTGGTTCGTGCCGCGCGACTACGACGCCTTCTGGAAGCGCCTCGAGAAGATGGGCATGAGCGAGGTGTTCAAGACCTGGCAGGACACCGGGCTCGTGGACGAGGCGGGCAACCAGCGCGGCGCGCTCGCGGTCTGGGACTCCTGGCTCGCGCTGCCCAGGCGCTGAGCGGCGCGCCGGGTCCCGCGTGAGCCGAGACGTCTCGCTGCTCGCCTGCCCGAAGTGCGGCGCGTCGCCGCTCGGCGCCGCCCCGGACGCGCTCGCCTGCGCGGCCTGCGGCGCGAGCTTCCCGATCGTGGACGGCATCCCGGACCTGCTCGTCGGCGAGCGCTTCTCCGACGAGAGCGGCTGCGACGTCTGGGAGAACGAGGAGAAGACCGGGCGCTTCCTCGCGTCGAACTACCTGCTGCCGCTCGTGCAGCGTCTCTTCCCGGGCCGCGACCCGCGCTCGCTGCGCGTGCTCTCGATCGGCTGCGGCGTCGGCTCGGACGTCGAGGTGCTCGGCGCCGCCGGCTACGAGGCGTACGGCGTCGACGCCGGCGGCCGCCCCCAGCTCTGGCGCCGCCGCTCGCACCCCGAGCGCTTCTTCTTCGCCAACGCCAAGCACCTGCCGTTCCGCGACGAGCGCTTCGACTTCGTGTTCCTGTGCTGCGTGATCCCGCACATCGGCGTCGTCGGCGACACGTACGTGACCGCGCCGGGCTACGCCGAAGAGCGACAGAGGGCGTGGGACGAGGCGCTGCGCGTGCTGAAGCCGGGCGGCCAGATCATGCTGTCCGCGCCGAACAAGCGCTGCCCGCTCGACCTCTTCCACCGCAAGTTCCACTGGGTGCACCTGCCGCGCGTGCACTCGCCGTTCGAGGGCTTCCTGCTCTCGGTGGGCGAGTACCGCGAGCAGCTCGTCGCGCGCGGCGGCTGCCGCGACTTCGAGGTGCTGCCGCTCGAGGGCTACTGGGGCTTCTTCATCTCCTCGGGCTACTGGCTCGGACGGCTGCTCCAGCTCCCGATCCGGCTCGTCTTCAAGCTGATGACCTGGGAGGCGACGCGATGGCTGCGCGGCACGTTCCTGAACCCGTGGCTGGTCGTGCGCGCGCAGAAGGGATGAGCGTCCGTCCGTGAAGGTGGGCATCACCGCGGAGTGGGCCGGCGCGGACGCGGGCGGCCCCGAGCGCTACACGATGGAGCTGCTCGGCGCGCTCGCGTCCGTCCCGCACGAGCACGCGATCACCGTCTACCACTGCGCGGCGGCGCCCCGCGAGTGGCTGGCGTCGCTGCCCGCGAGCTGGCGCCTCGTCCAGCTCGCCGGCTCGCGCAAGAGCGCGATCCCGGTGTCGCTCCCGCTCGAGCTGCTGCGCAATCCCGTGGACCTGTGCCACGCGACCTACTTCGCGCCGCCGATCGCGCCCGGGCGCTTCGTGCTCTCGATCCTCGACCTCGGCTTCGAGAGCCACCCCGACCACTTCCCGCGCGCGGTGCGCTGGCGGCTCTCGCTGCTGTCGCGACTCGGCGCGCGCCGCGCGCGCCAGATCGTGACGCTCTCCGAGCACGCCAAGCGCGAGATCGTGGAGCGCTATCGCGTGCCGGCCGAACGCGTCACGGTGACGCCGCTCGCGGCGAGCGCGCGCTTCTCGCCCGAGCCGCGCCCCGACGACGCCGCGATCCGCGCGCGCTTCGGGCTGCCCGCCGAATACCTGCTCTACGTCGGCAAGATCCAGGAGCGCAAGAACATCCCGCGGCTGCTGCGCGCGTACCACGCGCTGCGCGCCGAGCTGCCCGGCGCACCGCCGCTCGCGCTGGTCGGCGACCGCACCTGGAAGTCGGAGGCGACATTCGAGGTGCTGACGGAGCTCGGGCTCGAGCCGCACGTGCCGATGCCGGGCCGCGCCAGCGACGAGGAGCTCGCCGCGATCTACCGCGGCGCGACGCTCTTCGTGTACCCGTCGCTGCTCGAGGGCTTCGGGATGCCGCCGCTCGAGGCGATGCAGTCGGGCGTTCCGGTGGCGTGCTCGAACGCGTCGTCGATCCCGGAGGTCGTCGGCGACGCGGCGCTGTGTTTCGACCCGCTCTCGGTGCCGGACATCACGGCCACGCTGCGACGCGCGCTCGAGAGTCCGGCGCTGCGCGCGGAGCAGGTCCAGCGCGGGCTCGCACGCGCGCGGCTGTTCCGCTGGGAGACGACCGCGCAGCGCGTGCTCGAGGCCTGGGAGCTGGCGGCCCGGCGCTGAGCGCGCGCGCTTTGCGCGCCACTTGCGCACCGCCTCGGAGTACCCTGCCGCGCATGCCCGACTCCCGTGTGCGCCGCGCCGTCCGCACGCTGCTCGGCGTCGCCGCGCTGCTGGCCGCGTCGGCCGCTCCGCTCGCGGGCGCCGCCGAGCTGCGCATCGAAACGTGCCAATGTCTGCTGCGCGCGGGCGACCGCCTCGACGTGCGGCTCGTCGTGGACAATCCGGGACCCAACACGGCCGCGATGCTGATCGCGCTGCACACGCCGAACGACGAGTGGAGCTTCTTCACGGCGGTGGGGCTGGGCGCGGCGCCGAAGTGGCTGCCGCTGCCGGCGCAGCTCCCGCGCACCGAGGTCGCGCTGCTCGACTTTCCGCTCACGGCCGACAGCCTGCCGTTCGGCCACTTCCCGCTCGTCGGCCCGTTCCGCTACGAGCTGGTCGCGCTGCTCTACGACGCGGTGACGGGCGCGCCGCTGGCGCCGCTCGCGGCGGGCTTCTTCGACTTCGAGCCGGCGCCGCCCGCGCCGTCGCCGAGCGGGCCCGGCACGCTGCACCTCTTCGCGCACCAGCACAACGAGCTCGCGTGGCTGGAGCGCGAGGACGTGTACCTCCCGCTCGGCGCGCAGTTCGTGCGCGACGCGATCGCGCAGGCCGACCGCGATCCCGGCTACCGCTTCGTCGTGGACCAGATGCCGGTGCTCGAACGCTTCCGCGCCGACTTCCCCGAGCTGGCGCCGCGGCTGCGCGAGCTCTTCGCGGAGGGCGTCGCCGAGCCGAGCGGCGGCTTCCTCGTCGAGAGCGACCTGAACCTGCTCTCGGGCGAGTCGCTCGCGCGCCAGGCGATCTACGGCCAGCGCCACCTCGAGTCGGTGTGGGGCCGGCGCGCGAGCGGCGCGTGGCAGCTCGACGCCTTCGGGCATCCGCACCAGATGCCCCAGATCGCGCGCAAGGCGGGCATGGAGACCTACACGCTGGCGCGCGGCGCCGGCGATCCCGCCGCGCTCGGCGGCAGCGAGTTCCACTGGGAGTCGCCCGACGGCTCGCGCGTGCTCGTGCACGCGATGCCGCACTTCTACCAGATCGCGCGCGAGGTCGGCGCGACGCCGGACGCGAGCCAGGAGCTGAACGAGCTGTGGGCGCTGCTCGCGCCGGCGGCGTCCACGGCGAACCTGCTCGGGCCGGTCGGCGCGGACGTCGGCGAGCACGTCTTCAACGCGTTCGTGCCCGAGGCGATCGCGGCCTGGAACGCACAGCAGCAGCCGGGCGTCGCGGCGCGCATGTCGACGCCGAGCGAGTTCTTCGCGGAGGTGCTCGCGAGCGGCGCGCCGCTCGCCGTCGCGACCGGCGAGCTGCAGAGCGACGCGGACGGGACGCGCGTCTTCCCCGGCGCGTACGCGGCGCGCATCGAGATCAAGAAGACCAACGCGCGGCTCGAGCAGACGCTGCTCGACGTCGAGAAGCTGGCGACGTGGGCGTCGCTCGAAGGGCGCGCCTATCCGGAGGCGCTGCTCGAGGCGCAGGGCGTCGCGCTCGCTCTGAACCAGACGCACGACTACCTGCCCGGCACCGGCGTCGACGAGATCTACGAGGACCCCGACGACGAGATCGACGACCTCGGCGACCGCTTCGCCGCGATCGACGCCGCGCTCACCGCGGAGCAGGAGGCCGTGCTGGCCGACCTGGCCGGGCGCATCGACACCGCGCGTCCGGACGCGGCCCGGCGCGCGGCGCTCGTCGTGTTCAACACGCAGGCGTGGCAACGCCGCGATCTCGCGCGCGTGACGCTCGCGGATCCGGCCGCGGCGCTCGGGCGCCTCGTCGACGCGACGGGCGCCGAGGTGCCGCACCAGATCCTGGCGGGCGAGGGCGGCGCGCTCGAGATCGCCTTCGTCGCGGACGTGCCGCCGATGGGCTGGGCGACGTACTGGCTCGTGCCCGGCGAGCCGGCGCAGTCGCCGGTCGAGGCCGCGGCGCCGCTCGCCGCGCGCGCGCTCGCGCTCGGCGGCTTCACCGTCGACGTCGCCGCGGACGCGACCGTGACCCAGATCCGGCGCACCGCGACCGGCGAGCCGCTGCTCGCGCCCGGCGCACGCGCCGGCGACGTCGGCTGGAGCGACGAGGTGTTCGGCAACGCGTACGAGTACGACGAGGTCGGGCTCAACGAGGCGTGGATCTCGAACGGCGCGCAGATCGCCTACGTGCTCGAGGGCCCGGTGATGACGCGCGTCTTCGCGCTCGGCAACGTCCCGTGGGCGTCGGTCGCGCTGCGCGAGCTGCGCTTCGTGCCCGCGCTCGAGCGCATCGAGTTCGAGACGACGCTCTACTGGGCCGACGCCAACCGCAACGTGCGCGTGCGCTTCCCGTTCGCCGCGCCCGCGGGCGCGGCGCGCACCGAGGGCGTTCCGTACGGCTACGCGGAGCGGCCCGACGGCGACTTCCCGGCGCTCGGCTGGTCCGACGTCGGCAGCGACGCGCGCGGCGTCGCGCTGCTCCAGCGCGGCCTGTTCGGGCACCGTCTGACGGGCAGCGCGGGCGCGCGCGTGCTCGACGTGACGCTGCTGCGCAGCCTCGACCGCGCCGTCTTCGGCGAGCGGCCGTCGGTCGCGATGCTGGAGCACGGCGTACACCGCGCGGCGTACGCGCTCGTGCCGCGCGCAGCGAGCTGGCGCGCCGCGCAGGCGCCGCGGCGCGCGGCCGAGTGGAGCGCGCCGCTGCTCGTGCGCGAGAGCGCGATCCACGCGGCGCCGCTGCCGCCCCAGCGCAGCCATCTCGCGCTCGACGCCGGCTCGAGCGCGATCGTGACGGTGATGCAGCGCCGCGGGCGCGCGCTCTTCGTGCGGCTCTATGAAACCGAGGGCGCGAGCGCGAGCCACGAGCTCCACTTCCCGACGCTGACCGCGAGCGCGATCACCGAGACGAACCTGCTCGGCGATCCGCTCGCGGGGCTCGGCGCGGGCAGCCGCGCGACCGTGGACACGGCGCCGCAGGAGATCGTCACGATCCGGCTCGGAGGCGTCACCAGCCTGCCCGTCGCGCCCGCGCCCTGACGCCGTCTCGGAAACGTGGCAGGCGGGCGCGTTTCTGCGCAGCGTCTGCCGCCTCCTTGCTCATGCCCGCGGGGTGTGGCGCCGATCACAGCGGCGCGCGCGCGGCCGCGCCACCTTCGACCGTCGCGAGGCCACTACACGTCAGGCGCCGGCTTCCGTTACGATGCTCGACCGGCGTGGTCGTTTCAGGATCGTTTTCGAGTCGTGCTGCGGCGAGCTGCTGGAGCGGAGCAGGGGGAAGGGACGGATGAGCACGATGGGACGGATCGCGCGCAACGTGCGCAACGTGCGCAACCTGCGCAACGTGGGACTGGCCGCACACGCGCTCACGAAGACGGATGCGTTCCGGCTGCGCGGCCTCGTGGTCGCCGACACGCCGGAGCTGGCGCACGACCCGCTGCCGGCGCGCTTCCTGCGCCGCGCCGTAGACGTCGCGGTCGCGGCCACGATGCTGATCCTCACCGCGCCGCTGATGCTGGCGATCGCCCTCTGGATCCGGCGCGACTCGCCCGGCCCCGCGCTGTTCTGGCAGGTGCGCATGGGCAAGGACCGCCGCGTCGGCGCCGCGCCCGGCGACGCGCCGCGCGCCGAGCGCCGCAAGGTCGACATGGCGGGACGCCCGTTCCGCTTCGTCAAGTTCCGCACGATGTACGCCGACGCGCGCGAGCGCTTCCCCGAGCTCTACCGCTACGAGTACTCGCCGAGCCAGATGGAGACGATGATCTTCAAGAGCGACGACGACCCGCGCATCACGCCGGTCGGCCGCTGGCTGCGCAAGAGCAGCCTCGACGAGCTGCCCAACTTCATCAACCTGCTGCTCGGGCAGGTGACGCTCGTCGGGCCGCGGCCCGAGATTCCCGAGATGACGCCGTACTACACGGAGACGCAGCGCACCAAGTTCGCCGTCAAGCCCGGTATCACCGGCGCGGCGCAGATCTCCGGACGCGCGCTGCTCACGTGGAAGGAGACCGTCGCGCTCGACGTCGAGTACGTCGCCAACCGCTCGCTGCGGCGCGACGTCGAGATCCTGATCGGCACGCTGAAGGCGGCGATCACGGGGCGCGGGGCGTTCTGATTGGGCGCCTCGCCTTCGAGCGCGGAGCCTCGCCTCTCCATCCTGATCGTGAACTACAACGGCGGCGCGCTGCTCGATCGCTGCCTCCAGTCCCTGCGCGACGCCGCGCCGGCATGCGCCGTCGAGACGATCCTCGTCGACAACGCATCCACCGACGGCAGCGGCGAGCGCGCGGCCCACGACTTCCCCGAGGTGCGCGTCGTGCGCAACGCGGAGAACGTCGGCCTCTCGAAGGCGTTCAACCAGGCGCTCGCGCAGGCGCGCGGCGAGTTCCTGCTCTCGCTCGACAACGACACGCGCGTCCAGCCCGGCGCGCTGCAGGGGATGATGGACGCGCTCGCGGACCCGCGCGTCGGCGCGGCGGGTGGCATGCTGCTCAATCCCGACATGACGCCGCAGAAGACGGCGCGCAACTTCCCCAGCGCGCTGAACGCGGTCTTCGGGCGCCGCTCGTTCGTGACGCGCGTGTGGCCCGACAATCCCGTCTCGCGCCGCTACCTGATGGAAGACCAGCTCGAGTCCGGCACCCAGCCGTACAGCGTCGGCTGGGTCTCGACCGCGGCGCTGATGGTGCGCCGCGACGTCGTCCAGCGCGTCGGCGGGCTCGACGAGGGCTTCTTCGTCTACTGGACCGACGCGGACTGGTGCGCGCGCATCCGCGCGGCCGGCTACGACATCCGCGCGGTGCCCGGCGCGAACGTCATCCACGACGAGAACCTGAAGGGCAAGCGCCGCGCGCGCCGCAGCACGCGCATGATGGTGGACTTCCACAAGGGCGCGTACCGCTACTACCGCAAGCACCGGGCGTCGTCGCCGTGGAACCCGATGGCGCTGGTGGCCCTCGTGGGGCTCTCCGCGCGCGCCGGAACGCTGATCGCCTGGGACTACGTGCGCACCCTCCGCCCGACCCGCGATCGCGCTTGAGCGGATCGCTCGAAGGCGGCTGGGCGAATCACGGGAGCTGCTTCGGCCACTGCGGCGGAGGCGTGCGCTTCTCGAACCAGTCGCAGCGGTCGCAGACGGTGGGCGTCGTGACGGCGCCGCCGTGGCGGAACTGGGCGCGCGCCGAGCGGTACTTCTCGTTGTTCCAGATCTGGTCGAAGTCCTGCTCGAGCAGGCGTCCGAAGTCGTTGTGCTCGCCGGAGACGATGCAGCACGGCGCCGTGCCGCCGTCCGGGTTCACCGTGAACGAGCGATACAGGTAGAAGCACGCCGTCTTCACGGGCTCGTCGTAGTCGCCGCCCTCGCCGCCGCCCGTCGACACGAACCACTCCTTGCGCAGCTCGTCGTGGTTGGTCGCCTCGAAGGGCACGCCGGGCGGGATCATGCGGAAGCGGTCCACGCCGATCTCGTGCGCGAGCCGCCGCGCGGCCTCCGCCTCGTGCGCGTTGTGGCGGAACACGATGAACTGCCACTCGATGGCGGGCGTGCGGCTGCCCGTCTTTCGCTTGTACTCGACGAGCGCGCGCGCGTTCTCGAGCACGACGTCGAGCTTGCCGCGCACCCGGTAGCGCGCGTAGGTCTCCTGCGTCGCGCCGTCGATCGAGAGCGTCAGGTTCTCGAGCCCGCTGTCGACGATGCCCTCGATCGCGCCGTTCGAGACGTCGTTCAGGTTCGCGCTCATGCAGGTCGCGAGGTTCTTCGAGCGCGCATAGCGGATCATGTCCCAGATGTGCGGGTGCAGGATCGACTCGCCCCAGTTGTAGAGGTTCACCTCGTACGCCCAGGGCGCGAGCACGTCGATGGCCCGCGTGAAGGTCTCCCACGGCATCATCTGGCCCTTGCGGCCGCCTTGTCCCAGACCGGTGGGGCAGAGCGGGCAGCGCAGGTTGCACACGTTGGTGGGATCGACGATCAGCACGTACGGCCGGCCGTGCACGACGGTGCGGCGCAGCCGGTACTCGGCCTCGACGAGCAGCAGGTTCCAGAGCTTGCGCGGCGTCGAGTGGCGCAGCAGCGAGTTGAGGTGGCGCGACGTGCGCGTGTACTGCGGCACCGAGCGCAGCGCCTCGAGCACGCGGCTCCCCGCCGACGGTCCGGGCGTCGCCGGCGCCCGCTCCGGTGCGGTCGGGGCGGTCATGCGCGCCTCGCGATCGCGGCGACGACTTCGCCGATCGCCTCGTCGAAGCTGCGCCGGGGCGCGTAGCCGAGCTGCTGGCGGGCCTTCGTCACGTCCGCGACGGAGTAGCGCAGCTCGCCCGGCACGGCGTCCGCGTAGGTGGGATCGAAGGGGCGCCCGAGCTCCTTCGCGATGCGCGCGAGCACCTGGTTGACCGACGTCGCGACGCCCGAGCCGATGTTGTAGGTCTCGCCCGTCGTTGCGCCGTCCATCGCGCACAGGAAGCCGCGCACCACGTCGTCCACGTGCACGAAGTCGCGGCACTGCTCGCCGTCGCCGTAGATCGTGGCGCGCTCGCCCGCGCGCAGCTTGTTCACGAAGATCGTGACGACGCCCACGTAGGGGCTGAGCGCCTGGCCCGGCCCGAAGGTGTTGAAGAGCCGCACGCAGGCGCTGCCGATGCCGCGCTGCCCGCACATCAGGTGCACGAGCGACTCGGAGGCGAGCTTCGAGATGCCGTACGGCGAGACCGGCACCGTGGGGTGGCGCTCGTCGATCGGCGCCGGCGAGGGCGCGTCCGCGTAGACCGCCATCGAAGAGGTCGTGACGAAGCGCCGGACGCCCGCCGCCCGGGCGGCGGCGCGCAGCACGCTCGCCGTGCCCGCGACGTTCACCTGCGTGTCCTCGACCACGAAGTCGAAGGACGAGCGGATCGCGACGCGCGCCGCGAGGTGGAACACCACGTCGCAGTCCGCGGTCGCGCCCTGCGCGACCTCCGGGTCGATCACGTCGCCGACGACGAGCTTCGCGCCGTTCGGCACGTTCTCGCGCCGGCCCACCGAGAGGTCGTCGAGCACGGTCACGGCGAGGCCGCGGCCGAGCAGCGCGCGCACCAGGTGCGTGCCGATGAAGCCCGCGCCGCCGGTGACGAGCGCGTGCCGGAACGTCTCAGCCATTCGCTTCGTCTCCCGGCATGGGCGGATCGCAGCGCACCGTCGCGATCGGCGTCACGACCGCGTGGTCGATGGCGTGCCGCGTCTTGACCTCGCTCTCGCTGAAGATCACCGAGCTGCGGATCTCGATCGGCTCGTCGATCGTCACGTACGAGCCGACGATCGAGTTCTCGATCTTGGCGCCGGGGTGGATGCGGCAGTCCTCGCCGATCAGGCTGCTGCGGCCCATCGCCGCCAGGTGGCGCAGGTTCACCGCCAGCACGTCGCTCGGCGACGTCACGTTCACGTCGTCGTCGATCACCGCGGCGGGCCGCACCGGCTCGCCGTCGTCGATCAGCACCTGGATGGCGTCCGTGATCTCGTACTCGTCGCGCATCGCCGAGCGCGGCGTGCGCCGGATCGCGTCGAACATGGTGAGGTCGAACAGGTAGAGGCCGACGCCCTTCAGCTTGTTCTTCGCGTAGCGCGGCTTCTCGACGACGCGCTTCACGTAGCCGCGCTCGTCGAGCGCGATCGAGAAGTTGCGCCGGATCGCCTCCGGGTCGTTCTCCTCCTTGGTCGCGAGCACGGCGCCGCCTCCCTGCTCGCGGAACAGCTCGAACATCGGCGAGAGGTCGCGCGCCTCGAAGAAGATGTCGCCGAGGAAGAGCAGGAACGGGCGGTCGATCATGCGCTCGAGGCAGCCCACCGCGTGCGCGATGCCGAGCATCTTCTTCTGCTCGACGTAGCGCAGCCGCACGCCGAGCTGGCGGCCGTCGCCGAGCACCTTGGTGATCTCGAAGCCGCGGTGCCCGATCAGCACCACGATCTCGTCGATCCCGATCGAGCGCATCAGCTCGATCTGGTACTGGATGAGCGGCTTGTTGCACACGGGCAGGATGGGCTTGGGATAGCGGTCGCTGAACGGCGCCATGCGGCTGCCGGCGCCCGCGGCGAGGATCACGCCCACGTACGGCCGTTTCTCGGCTGCGGCTCGGCGTTCGGTCCCGGTCATGTCTCTCTCCTCTGCTCGCATGCAGCGCCCACGGGTGAGTGCCCGTTCGGGGCGGATCAGGTCGCGGCCATCGGCCTCGCGGCCGCCGGCGCCTCGCCCGCCTCGCGCGAGAGGCGCAGCAGGACGGGCGCGAGCGCCAGCAGGAACCACACGTTCTTGAAGCCGATGCGCATGAAGTCGATGGTCAGGCCCGCGAGCAGCCACATCGCGAAGCCGATCAGCAGCGCCTCGCACAGGATCGCCATCTCGCGCTCGCCGCGCGCGCGGAAGCGGCGCGCCGCGCCCGCGTAGCTGCGCGCCGTGCGCACCAGGAACCACAGCAGCGCGACGAGGCCCGGAATGCCGAGCTCGAGCGCGACCTGCAGGTACCCGTTGTGCACGGTGATGATCGTCTCCTTGTCCGGGTAGTCGTAGTAATCGAAGATCCGGTACGTCGTCTCCATCCCCATGCCGTTGAGCGGATGGTCGGCGAAGGCGCGCAGGCCGGCCTCGTAGAGGTCGAGCCGGTGGCGCAGCGACTCGCTGCCCGCGACCGTGTAGCTGCGCGCGGAGAAGACGCGCTCGATCAGCGACTCGGGCAGCACGAAGTAGACCGCGATCGCCGCGATCAGCGCGCCGGCCAGGTGCAGCGGCGTGATGCGCACGATCCGGCGCAGCGCGACCAGCCCGAACGAGAGCCCGAACAGCAGCAGCCCGGTGCGCGAGTACGTGACGAGGTTCCCGCCCAGCGTGATCGCGGCCGCCGCGAGCACCAGCGCCTGCTGCCAGCGCCGCCGCAGGAAGAGCAGGCCCGCCAGCAGCGGCGGCAGGATCACGGCCGTGTTCACGGCGTTCAGGATCGCGTGGTAGGTGACGCCCGAGCTGCGCGCGACGGTGCCGTAGCGGCCCGCGTCGAGGCGGTGCTTCTCGACGCCGAAGGTCTGCGCGCCCGAGTCCTCCCAGCCGGTGCGGTTCTCGAACGTGAACGACGGCAGGTAGCGCTGCGCCACCGCGAAGCCGAACGTCAGCACGCTCACCGTGACCAGCACGCCGATCGCGCGGCGCAGCTGCTGGCGCGTCCGCACCAGGTTCACGACGACGAGGTAGAACAGGATCGACGTCCCGAAGCGGATCGCGGCCTGGTAGCCGAGCTCGAACTCGCGCGTGTCGAGCAGGCTCAGCACGCCGAAGCCGAGGTAGGCGCACAGCAGCGTCAGCTCGGGCGCCCACACGAAGCGCAGCCGGCGCATCGCGAGCTGCAGCACCCAGGCGCCGAGCGTGAGCAGCGCCGCCAGCTTCGCGAGCGAGAGGTTGATGTGCGCGAGCAGGTCGGCGATCCGGCCCGCGGCGTCGAGCGGCACGGTCGCGGCGAGCAGGTACACGCCGAGGATCGGGTGCAGCACCACGACGCCCGCGACGACGAGCCCGACCGCGCCGGCGGCCATCAACTTCCACTTGTCGATCGCGAGCAGCGCCGAGAGCGCGATGCCCATCCCCGCCAGCGCCCAGGGCAGCGGCTGGGACCAGCGCAGCTCGCGGAAGTGGGGCTGGGAGGTGGGTGCCGACATGGTCTCGTTCTCTTGGACTTCGCTCGCCTACGGCTCGCTGCGCGTCGGCCGGCGCTTCCCGCCGGCCTCCTTGCGGGCCATCCGCTCGTAGTAGGCCTCGAGCTGGCCGGTGGCGCGCTCGATCGAGTAGTCCGTTTCGATCAGCTCGCGCGCGGCGGCGCCCCAGGCCCGCGACTCGGCGGGATTCTCGAGCAGGCGCAGGATCGCCGCCGTGAGCGCCGTCACATCCTTCGGCGGCACCAGCAGGCCGGTCTGCTCGTGGCGCACGACCTCGGGCGTGCCGTCCACGTCCGTGCCGACCACCGCGAGCCCCGCCGCCATGCCCTCGTACACCGCGAGCGGAATGCCCTCGGCGAGCGTCGGGTGCACCTGGAACTCGCTGATGCGCAGCAGCGCGGGGACGTCTTTGCGCTTGCCGGTGAAGGTCACGTTCGCGGCGATGCCGAGGTCGCGCGCCTCCTGCTCGAGCGCGGGTCGCAGCGGGCCCTCGCCGATCACGAGCAGCTTCGCCCGCGGGTGCGCGCGCACCACCGGCACCATCGCCTTCAGCAGGTAGGTGTGCGCCTTCTCGGGATAGATGCGCGCGACGATCGGGAGCAGGCGGTCGTCCGGCGCGGCGCCGATCGACGCGCGCACGGCGGCCTCGTCCACCGGCGCGTCGAACTTGCGCACGTCGATGCCGCTCAGCACGGTCGTCACCGACTCGGGCCGGAACCCGTAGAGGCGGATCGTGTCGCGGCGCGTCGCCTCGCTGATCGCGTTGAGGCCGTCGAAGCGGCGCAGCACCAGCCGGTTCAGCGCCTCGATGCGCTTCACCTTGCCGATCGAGTTCTCGCCGAACCAGACGTAGATCGTGTTCATGATCGGGACGCCGGTCATGCGCGCCGCGATCCAGCCGAGCACGTCGGAGCGGAAGTCGTGCGAGTGGATCACGTCGATGCGCTCGCGGCGGACGATGCGCGCGATCTCGCGCACCGCCGCGACGACGTTCTTGCGCTCGCCGTACGGCACGGAGAAGGTGCGCACGCCGCGCTCCTGCATGCCGCGCACGAGGTCGGCGTCGGGCGCGCCCGGGTTCTCGAAGCTCGCCAGCGAGACGTCGAAGCGGCTGCGGTCGATCTGTGCGTACCAGCCGAGCAGCGTCGTGTCGGGGCCGCCGAACATGATCACGTTGCGCAGGCTGAGGACGCGGATCGGCTCTCCCATGGTCTCCCCTCTCAGCGCCCGGCCGGCGCGGGCGGCGCGGCGGGCTCGCGCGCGAGCGCGCGCAGCTCGAGGACGACCAGGCCCAGCACCAGCAGGCAGTTCACGACGCGCGCGGCGACCGTGGCCCAGGCGGCGCCGATCGTTCCGTACGCGGGGATCCAGACGAGGCAGCCGGCGGCGCAGGCGACGACCAGCACGAGGTCGACCGCCGTCAGCATCGCCACGCGGTTGCGCGCGTACAGGATCAGGTACAGCGGATGCACCAGCACCGTGACGAGCGGGCCGAGGAAGAGCACGCGGAAGATCTCGGCGGAGGCGGCGTAGCCGGGGAAGAGCAGCCGGATCGACGGCTCCGCCAGGAAGAAGAGCGGCAGCAGCGCGACCGCGATCGCCGCGCACAGCGCGAAGATGCGGCGCGTCTCGGCCACGTACTCGGCGCGCGTCGTGAGGCGCGCGACGCGCGGCAGCATGGCCAGGATCACCGCGTAGGTGCACAGGTCGATCGGGAAGCTGAAGTTCCATGCGACCGCGTAGAAGGCCGCGTCCTCCGGCGTCAGCAGGCGCCCGATCATCAGCAGGTCGACGCGCGAGTAGAGCGCGAACAGCAGGTGCGAGGCGACGATCCAGCGGCCGAAGCGCAGCACGTCGCGGCCGGCGCCCGCGAGCGCGCCGGGCGGCGCGGCGTCCTGCGCGCGCGGCAGGAACGGCAGCCCGACGCCGTAGGCCACGAAGAACACGCCGACCGAGACCGCGAGGACGGCGTCGAGGGTGAGCGCGCCGGCCAGCCACAGGCCGCCGAGCGCGGCGAGCTTGAGCGCGTTGTTCACGCTGCGGAAGAGCGCGTAGTGGCGGAAGTGCTCGTCGGCCTGGAAGCGCGCGAGCACCCAGCCGTGGAGCGCGCCGCCGAGCACGCCGACGGCCGCCCAGCGCAGCGGGCCGGCGAGCTCCGGATCGCCGAACGCGCCGCGCGCGACGGGCCCGGCGCAGAGCCACGCGAGCGCCATCACCGCCGCCGACACCGCGAGCTTCACGTAGAGGCCCGCGCGGAAGATGCGCTGCGCGCGCGCGGGGTCGGTCGCGGCGTGCTGCGCGGCGAGCCGCACCATCGCGAGGTCGAGCCCGCTGCCGGCCAGCTCCTGCAGCACCAGCATCACGGCCATCGCGATCGCGAGCGTCCCGTACGCGGCGGGGCCGAGGCCGTTCGCGACGACGACGTTGCAGGCGAAGCCGAGCGCGATGTAGACGCCGTTGCCCGCCATCACCTGCAGCCACGCGAGCGCGCCGGAACGGCGCAGCGCCGCGACGGCGCGCCGCGAGCCCGTTTCGGTCGCCTCGAACGTGGCTTGCTGGGTGCTGGGCATCGCGCGGCGTCAGGACCGCCGGTTGAGCGCGATGCCGAGGAAGCGCTGGGCGTTCGTGCGGAGCTGCTCGACGGTGCGCGCGACCGCGTCGCGCGGCGTGGCGCCCGCTTCGGTGACCAGGATCGCGCCGTCGCTGTGGCGCGCGAGCAGCAGCGTGAAGGGCGAGTCGCTCGGCGGCGCCGCGTCGATCAGCACGTAGCTGAAGCTCGCGCGCAGCAGCCCGATCGCCTTCTCGACCTGCACGTCCATGATCGAGCCGACGTGCGCGGCGTCGCCGCGGCCCGACGCGAGCACCGCGATCGCCGGCTCGTCCTTGGCCGGCCGGATCGCCTCGTCGAGGTCGCAGCGCGCGAGCAGGAACGACACCAGGCTGCCGCCGGCCGGCGCGGCCAGGAGGCGCTCGGACGCGGGCGCGTCGAAGTTGGCGTCGACGTAGAGCACGCGGTTCGCGGCGTCCTGCGCCAGCGCGCACGCGATCGTCCACGCGACGGTGGTGACGCCCTCGCCGGCGACCGAGCCGGTGAGCGTCAGCACGCGGCGGTTCACCGAGCTCGGCAGCGCGACGTTGACGGTCTCGACGATGCGCTGCGCCTGGGCCTGCGCGTGACGCCGCGGATCGATCGCTGCGACGGCGCTCATGCGGCCCCCCTTCCTCGTGCGTTCGCGCCGGCGCCGGTGGGCAAGGGCTCGAAGCTCGCGATCACCGGAACGCCGAGCAGCTTGCGCACCTGCGCTTCGGACGAGAGCGTGTTGTCGTTGAACTCCGCGAAGAAGGGCGCCGCGAGCGCGAGCAGCAGGGCCGCGGCCAGCGCGATCGCCGAGTAGAGCAGCCGGCGCGGGCGCAGCGCGCGCAGCGGCAGCGGGGCCGCGTCCACGATGTGGACCTCGACCATCTGGGCGCCCGCCATGCCCTCGGTGACGCGCGCCTGCTCCTGGTTGCGGATGTAGAGCAGGTAGGCCTCTTCCTGCGCCTTCGTGGTGCGCTCGAGCTCGCCGATGCGCAGCGCCATCTCGCCGAGGCGCGCGAGGTCGCGGCGGTAGCTGTCCGCCATCTCGGCGAGCGCCTGCACCTGCGCCGACACGGCGGCGAGATCGGAGCGCGCCTGCGCCAGCGCCGAGCGCGCCTCCATGCGGATCGGGTTCATCTCGACGGTCTGCGCGCCGCCCGCGGTCGCGCCCGAGCCCGCCAGCAGCGACTCGGCGCTCTGGATCTGCGAGTCGATCCGCCGCATCGTGTCGCTGTCGGGCCGGAACGACTCCGCGAGCTGCGTGCGCTGCACGCGCAGCCGCACCAGCCGCTCCTTGAGCGCGTCCACCTCGGGATTGCGGTCGACGTTCGAGCGCGTCACGACCCGCTCGGGCTCGCGCGCGAGCTGCTTCTCGAGCTCCGCGATGCGCGCCTCGAGGCTCGCCTGCTCGGCCCGCGCGCCGCGCTGCTTGTTCTCGGTCTCGGCGAGGAACGAGAGCAGCAGCTTGCGCTGCTCGTCGGTGGAGTAGGTGGAGCTCTCGGCGCGGAGCCGCTCGAGCTCCTTCTCCGCGACGGCCAGGTCCGCGGACATCTTCGCCGCCTGCTCCGTGAAGAACGTGCGGGCGCGCGCCATCTGCAGGCTCGCGTTGTGCGCGACGAAGCGCTGCGCGATCTCGTTGATCAGGTCGCGCGCCAGCACCGGATCGCTCGAGCGGAAGCCGACCTCGAGGATCGCGGAGTCGGGCACCGGCTCGATCCGGATGCGCTCCACCGCGTCGTCGATCAGCGCCGTGCGGTCGAAGAGCGCCTTCTCCTCGGGCGTCGGGCGCCGCGCCAGGTGCAGCAGGTACTTGGTCTCGTCGTAGAGCCAGACGATGCCGTTCTTCACGCCCTTGTAGATGGCGCGCACGTAGCGGCGGAAGTCGTGGATCTTGTCGAACGCCTTGGCGTCCACGCCGAGCGCGTCGACCGAGGCCTCCACGATCTGCCGGCTCTTCAGGATCTGGCCGTAGGAGTTGACCTCTTCCGCGCGGTCGAGGGTGCGGTGCACCGACGCCGCCTCGGGCGGCGTGGACTTGAGCGCGTAGTCCGGCGCGCTGTCCTTGCGGCTCACCAGGATGCGCGCCGTCGCCTGATAGAGAGGCGGCATCAGGAACGTGACCAGCAGACCGGGGATCAGCACCGCGAGGAAGGTCACGCCGATCAGGCGGCGCCAGCGCATCAGCACGGCCCAGAGGTCGTGGATGGTGTAGTCGCTCTGGTCGTCGCGATCGGCGGACATCGGCATTCCTTCCGGCACATCGAGGCGCCGGGGCTCGCCAGTGAGTGTTTTGCGGCCGGCGGAAGGTGTCACCCGTGCCGGGGGCGCGCAGCGAGTGCGCGGGCGATGGGCAGGTCCCGGTCCGATCCCCCGAGGCCCCGGACGCTCTTCGCGACGGGCGCCGCCCCTTCCGCACCTTGTTAGTGCAATTCGTGCGGGAGGGAAATCCCGCCCTCGCAGCTCCACGGCGTCGTCACGCGCGCCGGGCGACCCCGCGGATCGGCTCCGCTACAACCGTCGCCCATGCCCATTCTCGAGCTCGACTCCGTCTCGATCGGCGCGGGCCCGACGGCCCTGCTCGACGGCGTCGGTTTCCAGCTCGACGCGGGCGAACGCGTGTGCCTGATCGGTCGCAACGGGGCCGGCAAGTCCACGCTCCTGCGCATCGTCGAGGGCAGCGTCGCGCCCGACGCCGGCAGCGTGTGGCGGCAGGCGGGGCTGCGCGTCGCGCTGCTCGCGCAGGAGCCGGAGGCGCCGGGCGACGCCACGGTCTTCGACGTGGTGGCCGGCGGGCTCGACGAGGTCGGCGCGCTGCTCGCCGAGTGGCACCGGCTCTCGCACGAAGTCGGCGGCGACGCGTCGCTGCTGCGCCGCATGGAGACGCTCCAGCACGAGATCGAGCACCGCGACGGCTGGCGGCTGCACGAGCGCGTCGCGAGCGAGCTCCAGGTCCACGGGCTCGACGCGGAGGCGCGCGTCGCGGCGCTCTCGGGCGGGCAGCGCCGCCGCGTCGGGCTCGCACGCGCGCTCGTCGGGGAGCCGGACCTGCTGCTGCTCGACGAGCCGACCAACCATCTCGACGTCGCGACGATCGAGTGGCTCGAGGAGACCGTGCTCGCGTTCCGCGGCGGCGTGCTGTTCGTGACGCACGACCGCGCGCTCGTGCAGCGGCTCGCGACGCGCATCCTCGAGCTCGATCGCGGCCGGCTGACGTCGTGGCCGGGCGACTACCCGTCGTACCGCGCGAAGAAGGCGGCGCTGCTCGAGGAGGAGGCGCGCCACGACGCGCTCTTCGACAAGAAGCTCGCGCAAGAGGAAGCGTGGATCCGGCGCGGCATCAAGGCGCGGCGCACGCGCAACGAGGGTCGCGTGCGCGCGCTCGTCGCGCTGCGCGAAGAGCGGCGCCGGCGGCGCGAGCTCCATGGTCGGCCCGAGTTCGCCGCGCAGGAGGCGCAGGCGTCGGGCAAGCTCGTGATCGACGCCGAGCGCGTCTCGTTCGCGTGGGACGGCGATCCGATCGTGCGCGATCTCTCCGTGCGCGTGCTGCGCGGCGACCGCGTCGGCCTCGTCGGCCCGAACGGCGCGGGCAAGACCACGCTGCTCGAGATCCTGCTCGGCCGGCGCGCGCCCGACGCGGGCCGCGTGAAGCTCGGCACGAAGCTCGAGATCGCGTACTACGACCAGCTCCGCGCCCAGCTCGCGCCCGAGAAGACCGTCGCCGAGAACGTGGCCGAGGGCGAGTACGTCACCGTCGGCGGCGAGCGCCGCCACGTGATCGGCTGGCTGCAGGACTTCCTGTTCGCGCCCGATCGCGCGCGCTCGCTGGTCTCGACGCTCTCGGGCGGTGAGCGCAATCGGCTGCTGCTCGCGAAGCTGTTCGCGCAGCCGGCCAACCTGCTCGTGCTCGACGAGCCCACCAACGACCTCGACGTCGAGACGCTCGAGCTGCTCGAGGAGCGGCTGCTCGAGTTCGGCGGCACGATCCTGCTGGTGTCGCACGACCGCGCCTTCCTCGACGCGGTCGTCACCTCGACGCTCGCCTTCGAAGGCGACGGCGTCGTGCGCGAGTACGTCGGCGGCTACGCCGACTGGCTGCGCCAGCGCCGCCCGCCGCCCGCGCCGCCGGCGTCGTCGAAGCCCGCCGCGCCCGCGCGTTCCGCGCGAGCCGAGCAGGGCGGGGCCGCGAAGAAGCTCGGCTTCAAGGAGCAGCGCGAGCTCGCGGAGCTGCCCGCGCGCATCGAAGCCCTCGAACGCGAGCAGGCCGAGCTCAACGCCGCGCTGAGCGATCCCGCCTTCTACGCGCGCGACGCCGCCGAGCAGGCCGCCGCCAACGCCCGCATGGCCGCCCTCTCCGCCGACCTCGAAGCCGCCTACGCCCGCTGGGAATCCCTCGACTCCCGCTCGTAACCGCGAGCTCCGAGCCTCGACCGCAGCCAAAGCGCGCGTTTCCCGCGTAGCGAGCCAACGGCGAGCGGCGAGCCCCATGAGGCTCGCGGTCGTACACGCGAGCTCAATGCCCCGACCGCAGCCAAAGCGCCCGTTTCCCGCGTAGCGAGCCAACGGCGAGCGGCGAGATCATCGAGCTTTCGCGAAGAACAGCCAGTTCACCTCGTCGCCGCCGACGACCGTGTTCTCGAACGGCACCGGGACGACGTGCACCTCGGCGAACACGCGGCGCAGCGCGTCGGCGAACGCGGAGCTCTCCGCGTACGACCACACGCCCAGCACGCCGCCCGGCGCGAGGTGGCGGCGCGCGGCGACGAGGCCGGCCTCGGCGTAGAAGGACGCGTGGCCCGCGCCGAGGCGCTCGTCGGGCGAGTGGTCGACGTCGATCAGCACGAGGTCGCGGAGCTCGTCCGGGGATGCGGGCGGCGCGGCGAGCCGCGCGTAGACGTCGCCCTGCACGACCCGCAGCCGCGCGTCGCCGCGCAGCGCGTCCGAGAGCGGCAGCATCCCGCGCTCGAGCCAGCCGATCACCGGCGCGAGCAGCTCGACCACCTCGAGCCGCGCGACGCGCGGCGACGCGAGCACCGCCTGCGCCGTGTAGCCGAGCCCGAGCCCGCCGACGAGGACGCCGAGCGCGTCGCCTCCGTGCAGCGCGAGCGCGTGCTCGGCGAGCGCGCGCTCGGAGTCCGTGTTGACGCTGCTCATCAGGAACTGGTGGTCGATCGTGAGCTCGGTCGCGAACGCGCCCGGCGCGCCCGCCGCGGCGCGGCGGCGCAGGCAGACGAGGCCGAGCGGCGTCTCCTCGCAGGCGACGACGTCGATCTCGCCGTCGTCGCTCACCCGCCCGCGGCCTCGAGCTGCCGGCGCAGGCTGCGCGCGTGGCGCTTCGAGACGATGTACCGGCGGCAGTCGTCCGCGCCGCAGTGGCACGGCATGGGCGACTCGCTCGGCTCCCAGGCGTAGTCGATGAACAGCTCCTCGCCCGGCTGGATCGTGCGCAGCGCCACGACGTAGACCGCGACGGCCGGCGTGCCCGGCCCGTCGTCGATCAGCAGGCGCGCGTTCGGCTCGCAGCTGTGATTCAAGAACCGGAACGGCGGCGCCGGGTCCATCGTGTAGCCGTCGCCGACGTCGATCAGGTAGTCGCCCCAGGCGTCCGGGTCGTCCGTGAACGAGCCGGTGACGAGGCCGATCGTGCTGCGGCGCCGCAGCGTGCGGCGCGCGAAGACGCCCTGCCCGAGCCTGCACGCGCGGACCTCGACGTTCGGATCTTCCAGCTTCGACGGCGTCGCCGACGGCCCTCCGCTCGCATCCACTCCCCCCCGCTTCGCCAAGCTGCGCGCTCTCCTCTGGATGGTTCGTGCGCGTGCCGCGATCGCCGCACGCGAGAACCGCAGCGTAAGCAAACGACGCGCAATCGGCTCGCACGAGTGCGCGAAAAATCCGCGCGCGCGCGCCGCACCTGCCGGGCGCAGCGCGCGCGCAGGTCGTCACCCGCGCCCGGGAACGGACACATAAGGGACGAGCTTCGACGACTTCCCGCTGGAGATCACCATGCTGCGTTCCCGTTGGCTCGCGCTCGCGCTCTTCGTCTCGCTCGCGTTCGGCGCCGCCCGCGCCGACGCGCTCTCGCTCTCGCTGCTGCGCGAGGAAGCGGGCCAGGGCGACTGGGTCCACGTGTTGCTCGACGACTCCGAGCACTTCGTCCGCACGCACGAGTTCGACGCGATCCTCGAAGGCATCGCGGGCATCTCGTACTGCATCGACCTCCAGAAGGAGGTCCGCCTCGGCGATCCGGTGGCCTACACCGAAGTGGATCTCGGCGCGCTGCTCGGCGGCGCCGCCGCGGCGTGGCTGCTCGAGCACCACCGCGTCGACCGCGACGCGCCCGATGCGCACGCGCTCGTCACCGCGCTCCAGCTCTCGCTCTGGGAGGTCGTCTACGACGAGGAGTGGGACTTCGGCGCCGGCCGCTTCCAGGTGCTCGGCAGCAAGGGCGGCGGGCTCGAGCGGGCGCTCGCGCTGCTCGGGTCGGTTCCGCCCGAGATCGGGCTCGGCGACGCCGGCGTCGTGGCGCTGCGCTCGCCGAACTACCAGGACCAGATCTTCATTCCGAACGTGCCCGAGCCCGGCACGGCGATCTTGATCGGGCTCGGCGTGGCGGCGCTGGCCGCGCGCAGATCGACTCACGAGTCGGCCTCCTAGCCGCTCGCCGCGGACACGGACGGTTCGTGCGGGACCCCGGAGTGCTCCTCCCCCCCTCCATCGGGGCGCTCCGGGGTTCCCCTTCTTCCGCTGGCCGCTTCTACCAATCACCAAGCGGGGCCGTGCGCCGCGCGCGCTGGGCGCACGGCGCGCTGCCGGCGCAGGCGCGCGGCTTGCAAGGTGAGCCACGCAGAACCCGGTCGTGGGCCCGGGCGGCGCGCCGCCGTCCGGCGTCGCCACGGACCACGCTGGAGGTCTCATGGAATTCCTCGGGATGATCCTCGTCGGACTCGTGGCGGGCGCGCTCGCCAAGTTCCTCATGCCGGGGCGCGACCCGGGCGGCATCTTCATCACGATCGCGCTCGGCATCGCCGGCGCGCTGCTCGCGGGGTTCCTCGGGCGCGCGGTCGGCTGGTACGGCCCCGACGACACGGGCCCGGGCCTGATCGCGGCGATCATCGGCGCGATGCTGCTGCTGCTGCTCTATCGAATGGTCCGCGGGCGCACCACGCGCACGACCTGAGCTCGCGCGCCGGGTGACGCGCTTCACAGCACGGTGAAGCGGCTCACAGCGCGAACGCCCGACGGGTTCGATGATGCCTCCAAGGACGCGGCCGCTGCGCCGCGTCTCTGGAGGAATCGAAGATGTCGAAACGTCGCGGCCACCAGCGGCTCGCCCACGCCCGAGCCGAGGCCCGAGCCTGCCGCGATCTATCCGACCGTCGCGCCCGCGGATCTGAATCCGTGCGCGAGCGGCGCGTGCTGGTAGCGGTCGGACTTCAGGACGTCGTCGCGGTCTCGATCGCCGCGATCAAGGCCGCGATCGACACGGGCTTCACCAGGTGCGCGTCGAAACCGGCGTCGCGCGTGCGGCGGCGATCGCTCTCCGAGCCGTAGCCGCTCATCGCGACGCCCGGGATCGGCCGACGGGCACGCAGCGCCGCGATCACGTCGAAGCCGGTCCCGTCCGCGAGGCGCAGGTCCGAGACGAGCACGTCCACCGCGTCGAGCGGAGCGTCGAGCGCCTGCGCGACGCCGTTCGCGACCCACACCTCGTAGCCGCGCAGGCGCAGGCTCATCGCGAGCGCCTCCGCGGTGTCGCAGTGATCCTCGACCAGCAGCACGGTGCGCGCGCGCGCCGTCGCGGCTGGCGCCCGCTGCGCTGGCGAGCCGGCCGCCGACTCGGCCACCGCGTCGCCCGAAGGCGGCTCGACGCACGGAAGCTCCACGTCGAAGCGCGCGCCTCCCGCCTGAGCATCGCCCGCCTCGATCCGCCCGCCGTGCTGCTCGACCAGCGCCTTGCTGATCGCGAGCCCGAGCCCGAGGCCCGCGTGCCGGGGATCGTCGACCGCCTGCTCGAACGGCTGGAACAGCCGTTCGCGGTGCTCCGCCGGAAGACCGGGCCCGCTGTCGGAGATGCTCGCGCCGACCCGCCCGCCGTCGCGGTCGCGCGTGCACACGGAGATGCTGCCGCCGCGCGGCGAGAAGCGGATCGCGTTGCCGACGAGGTTGCGGAAGATCTGGTGGAGCCGTGCGGGATCCGCGGAGACGTGGCGGCGCTGCGCGTCGAGCTCGAGCACGAGGTCCTTGCCGTCCGCCTCGAGCTCGCTGCGGAACGCCTCGGCGACTTCGCCGAGCACCGCGTGCAGATCGAGGGTGGTGCGCTCCAGTCGCAGCTTGCCCCGCGCGATGCGCGTCACGTCGAGCAGGTCGTCGATGAGGCGCGCCTCGAGCTCGACGTTGCGGCGCATCATGTCGAGCGTCGCGCGCAGCGAGTCGGGCAGGCCCGGCTGCAGCTCGATCGTCGCGAGTCCGAACAAGATCGGCGTGAGCGGCGTGCGCAGCTCGTGGCTCAGCACCGCGAGGAAGCGGTCCTTCGCCTCGTTGGCGGCGCGCGAGGCCTCGCTCTCGCGCAGGACGCGCTGCCGCTCCTGCTCCGCCCGATAGCGCTCCTCCTCGGAGCGCTTGCGCTCGGTGAGGTCCACGAGCGCGGTGTAGAAAATTGGACCGTCCAACGGCGTTGCGAACGAGCGGCTGGTGAGCTCGACCGGGACCTCGCGTCCCCGGAGCTGGAGCGCGAGCTCCGTCCGCGCGCGCTCCTCGCGCCGGCATCGCGCGACGTGCTCGGCGAAGCGGTCCCGGTCGCCCGGGACGACGTGCAGCCGGAACGGCCGCCCGCGCAGCTGCTCGCGCTCCGCGCCGAGCAGCCGCGCGCCGGTCAGGTTGACGTCCTGGAGGCAGCCGCTCGCGTCGAGACAGAGATACGCGACGGGCGCCAGGTCGAAGAGCGCGGCGTAGCGGTCGCGCGACACCTCGAGCTCGCGCTGCGCCGCCTCGGTCGCGGCCTGCTGCTGGCGCAGCTCCTCCTGGTGGATCATGAGGCTCTCCACCAGCGCGCGCAGCTCCTCGTCGAGCTCCGTGGCGCGGCGCTCGTTCAGCTCGGCCAGCACTTGCTCGCGTGTCAGGTCTTGGCGGGGGGGCATGGTCAACTCCGACCGGGTCAGCGGCGGCTGCCGCGCGCCGAGACGTCCTCGACGGCGAGCAGAACTGCGGGCGCGAGCCGCGTGGGGGTCGCGTCGATGCGGCGCGCGTTGACGAGGAGCGTTCTCGGCGCCCCGCCGCGCGGCGGCAGCGCGATCTCGAGGTCCTCGACGCGCTCGCCGCGCAGCGCGCGTTCGGCGAGTGCATCCCGCAACGCCGGCGCTGCGAAGAGCGGCTCTTCCATGTCGAAGAGGAGATGGCCTTCGAGGTCCTCGCGCCGCATGCCGAAGGCCTCGCAGAAGGCGTCGTTGACGATGCGCACGCGGAGCTCGCGGTCGAGCAGGGCGATCGGCTCGCGCACGGTCTCGACCACGGTCTGCGCGTACTGCTCGTGCCGCTTCGCCGCGTCGACGTCGAACAGCGACAGCACCGCGCCCTCGATGCGGTTGTCGAGGCTCTTGTAGGGCCGGATCCGCAGCGAGTACCACGCGCCCTGGTGATCCTGGACCTCGCGCTCCTGCGGCGTGACGCGCTCGATCACGTCGCCGATGAGTCGCTCGAGATCGGGGCAGTCGATGTTGGGTTTGATGTGGGCGATCGAGCGCCCGATGTCGCTCGGGATCAGGTTGAGCACGCGCTCGGCCATCGGCGTGAAGCGCCGGATCCGCAGATCGCTCGCCACGATCACGATCGCGATCTCGACGCTGGCGAGCAGGTTCACGAGGTCGCTGTTGACGCGCGAGAGTTCCGCGTTGCGCGCCTGGAGCTCCTCGTTGACGGTGCTGAGCTCTTCGTTCGTGGACTGGAGCTCTTCCTTCGCCGTGTCGAGCTCCTCGTTGGTGCTCTGCAGCTCCTCGTTGCTCGACAGGATCTCCTCGTTCGCGGACTGCAGCTCCTCGTTGGCCGCCTCGAGCTCCTGGATGATCGACTGGAGGTAGTCGCGGCTGGCCGCGATCTCCTCCTGGAGCTTCGCGACGCGGCGTTCGTCGAGCGGCGCGTCCGCCGCGCCTTCCGCCGGTCGCGGCTGCGCGGCCGACGCGCCGGAGGCCGGCGCCGCGGACCCGGCCTCCTCGAAGGTGACGAGGAAGTGCGGAGGCTCGCGCGACGAGAGGGGCGTCACGTCGACGGTCACCTCGCGCCAGCTCCCGTCGGTCTTCACGCGGATGCCCTCGCGCCGCACCGGCTGGAGCGTCTTGCGCGCCGCCTGGAGCGCGGAGCGCAAACCGGCGAACAGCCCGTCGCGCGCCATCTTGAGCACCGCCAGCGACGGCTCGCCCGGCGGCGGCTCGAGATAGGGCCCGGTCTGCCCGCGGAAGTGCACGATCTGGAAGTCTGCGTCCACGATCACGCCGGCCGGCGCGTAGCGCGCGAGCAGGATGCGGTCGGCGTCGCCCTGGATCGAATCGGGGCGCTGCGCCGCGCGACTGCGCGGGAGCCGCGCCGGCGCCGCCGGCGCCGCCGGCGCCTCGATCGCGAAGCGCGGCGGCGGCGGCGCCGCGATGCTCTTCTTCACGTACACGCGATTGCGCTTGTGCGCGATCCGGAACAGGTCCGCGTGCGGCCCCACCGTCTCGGCGTGCCCGAGCACGAGGAAGCCGGTGGGATTGAGCGCGTAGTGGAAGAGGCCGAGCAGACGCCGCTGCAGCGGCGGCGTCATGTAGATCAGAACGTTGCGGCACAGCACGAGGTCGAGGTGCGAGAACGGCGGATCGCGCGTCAGATCCTGGCGCGCGAAGACGCACACGTCGCGAACCGCCTTGGCGACGCGGTAGCTGCCGTCGCTGCGCGTGAAGAAGCGGCGCAAGAGGTCGGCCGGCACGTCGTTCTCGATCGCCGCCGGGTAGAGGCCGTTGCGCGCGTGGTCGATCGCGGCGTCGCTGACGTCGGTCGCGAAGATCTGGATCGGCACCGCGCTCGCCCGATCGCCCAGGAAGTCGAGCAGCGAGATCGCGACCGAGTACGCCTCCTCGCCGCTCGCGCACCCCGACACCCAGATGCGGATGGGCGAGTCCGCACCCCGCTCGCGCGTGATCTCGGGGAACACCACCGTGCGCAGCGTCTCGAACGAGTCGGGGTCGCGGAAGAAGCGGGTGACGCGGATCAGCAGGTCCCGGTGGAGGAGCTGCGCCTCGTCGCTGCTGGTGCGCAGCAGGCTCGCGTAGGCGTCGAGGCGGTCGATGCGGTGGAGCGCCATGCGCCGCCGCAGCCGCCGCAGCACGGTCGCGCGCTTGTAGGGCTGGAAGTCGACGCCGCTCACGCTGCGCAGCTGCGCGAAGATGCGGCGCAGCGCCTCCTCGTCCTCGGCTGCGACGCGGGTCCGCGTGCCGGGCTCCTCGTCGTCTCCTGCATCGTGCGCGAAGAGCTGCGCGGTCGCAGTGTTTCTACAAAGAAGCGTCGCCCGCGGCGCGCGCCGCCGACTCCAGCGCGCCGCGCCGCGCGAGCCACGTGGACGCGAGCGCGGTGCCGAGGCCGCCGAGCGTGTACAGCGCCACCGTCGCGGCCTGCGTGCGCGGACGCGCGTGGCGCCGGCCGGCGAGGCCGATCCGCTGCGGCAGCAGCGCGCCGCCGATGCCGGCCAGCAGCCCGATCGCGAGCCCGCGCCGCCAGGGATGGCGCGCGCGGCCGGCGAGCAGGCCGTAGTAGAGCGAGTTGGCGACGAGGTCGCCGGCCAGCGCCTCGCGGTGAAGGCGCCGCGCGGGCGGCACCGGCAGGCCGAGTGCGAGCCGCGAGCCCGCGAGCGCGCGCATGCCGATGCGGTCCATGCGCGGCGCGTCGGGCGCGCCCGCGACGAGCTTCTGGACCGCGGTCACGAGCAGCGTGCCGGCGAGGCCCGCACCGAGCGCGCGCGGCAAGGAACCGGTCGAGGCAGTCTGCATGGGGCGTCTCCGCCCGTCCCGAGTGCGAGAGTAGGCGGCTCGCGCGCCCGGGCCACGAGGCGCGGCGCGTGCACCGCGGCGCGCATATCCTCCGCGGCCATGTCCGATCGAACTCCCTCGCTCTCGTTCCTTCGCTTCGCTCTCGCCGCGCTCGCGCTCGCATGGGCCGCCCCTGCGCCGGCGCACGAAGAGGGCGATCCCTACCCGCGCGACCACGAGCTGCGCGTGAACCACATCCAGTCGATCGGGACGCACAACAGCTACCACCTGCGATCGACGCTCTACCCGAACGGCCCGCCTTTCGACTTCGACTACGAGCACGCGCCGCTCGCGGTGCAGCTGGACGAGCAGGGCGTCCGCAAGTTCGAGCTCGACGTCTACTGGGACGCCGACCTCGAGCTCTTCCGCGTGCACCACGAGAACTTCTTCGACCAGAACTCGAGCTGCCCGACGCTCGCCGAGTGCCTCGAGATCCTGCGCGCCTGGTCGCTCGCGCACCGCGGACACGGGCCGATCGTGGTGTTCGTCGAGCCGAAGGGGATCTACTACCCGACGTCGTTCAGCGACGAGCCGATCTGCGATCCGCCGGACTACGTGGTGTGCCACTACGACGAGCTCGACGCCGAGATCCGCTTCGCGCTCGCGCCGCCCGGCGGCCCCGATCTGCTGATGACGCCCGACGAGGTGCGCGGCGCGCGCGCGACGCTGCGCGACGCGATCCTGCTGGACGGCTGGCCGCCGCTCGGCCAGGCGCGCGGGCGCTTCCTGTTCGTGCTGCTCGGCGGCGGCGTCGACCGCGACAACTACGCCGCCGGCACGCCGCTGCTCGCCGGGCGCGCGATGTTCACCTCGTCGGCGCCCGACCGCGAGGACGCGGCGGTGATGATGCGCGACGACCCGGAGGGCTCGTTCGCGCAGATCCAGGACCTGGTCGCGCAGGGCTACGTGATCCGCACCCGCGCCGACGCGCTCAGCGACGCGCAGGCGGGCGACACCACGCGCCGCGACGCGGCGTTCGCGAGCGGCTCGCAGGTGATCAGCACCGACTATCCCGCGCCCGGCATGCTCGAGAACGGCTACTTCGCGTCGATCCCGGGCGGCACGCCGTCGCGCTGCAACCCGGTCAGCACGATCGGGCTCGAGTGCACGCCGCACGACATCGAGGACCCCGCCTTCCTCGCGCCCGAGCCGCACGGCGCGGCGGGCGCGGCCGCCGCGCTCGCGACGCTCTTGGGTGTCACCGTCGCGCGGCGTCGCACCGGGGTCCGCCGCTAGCCCGGACCGCCCTCGCTCTCGGCGCGCTCCGCCTCCGGCGTGATCGGCGCCTCGGTGATCGCGTGCGGGCTGGCGTCGGTCGGCGTCGCGAGATCCGGGGCCCACGCGTTGACGCGGTCGATCAGCTTGCGCAGCAGGCCGACGCGCCGGCGGTTCACCGCGAGCACGAGGCGCGGCAGGCCGGCGTCCTCGCCGCCCTCCTCGGGCAGCGCCGCCGAGCGCTCGATGCGGCCGCCGAGCAACACGCCGGCGAACTCGGCGTTCAGCGCCTCGAGCTGCGCGTCGTCGGGCGCGACGCGCAGCCGCAGCACGAGCAGCTCGCGCACGAAGCGGCTCGAGTGGTAGTTGCTGTAGAAGCCGACGATCTCGCGCACCGCTTCGCCGACGTCGTCCGTCACGAGATAGAGCGCGCGGTCGTCCGGGTCGATCAGCCCGCGCTCGCCGAGGTGTGAGTCGACGTAGCGCTGCCAGTCGCGCCAATAGCTGCCGCCCGGCTGGTCGACGAACACGACCGGCACGATCTCGGTGCGGCCGGTCTGGATCAGCGTGAGCGCCTCGAAGCCCTCGTCGTGCGTGCCGAAGCCGCCCGCGAAGAGCGCGATCGCGTGCGCCTCCTTCACGAACACCAGCTTGCGCGTGAAGAAGTACCGGAAGTTGATCAGCTTCGCGTCGCCCGCGATCGTGGGATTGGCGGACTGCTCGAACGGCAGGCGGATGTTCACGCCGAACGACGCCTTGCGGCCCGCGCCGCCCTGCGCCGCCTCCATGATCCCCGGCCCCGCGCCCGTGATCACCATCCAGCCTTCGCGCACGATCTCCTCGGCGAAGCGCTGCGCCGCGATCCAGTCCGGCTCGCCCGGCTGGATCCGCGCGCTGCCGAACACCGCCACCTTGCGCACGTGCTCGTAGGGCTGGAACACGCGGAACGAGTGGCGCAGCTCCTTGAGCGCGTTCGCCACGAGCCGCACGTCCGCCTGGCTCGTGCGGTCCGTCACGAAACGCAGCGCCGTCACGAAGATCTGCCGCAGCGACTCGGGACTCTCGCAATCCCCGAAGCGCTCCTGGAAGCGCCCGAGAAACGCCTCGAGCTCCTCGTTCAACGCAGCGTCGGGCAGCGCGTAGCGCCGGCGCGGGGCTTCGCTCATGCGGGGCGGACTCGACCGATCGTGCGCGACGAGAACGGCATGCCGCCACCGTAGCGTTCAATCGCGGCCAACGGCTCGGTTGATCCGTCCGACCTCGATGGACCGGCATGGCTCCCGCCCGCGTCCGGGCGTTGGACTCGGGTCAACCCGCTTCGAGGGGGCGGGGCACGAAGCGGACGAAGCGCACCGCAGCCGCCGCGGGATGGACCTTCTCGAACACGAAGTTCGCCACGTCGATCGCTTCGTCACCGTCGCCCGAGCACGGGCGCAGCACGACGTGGTCGTTCACGTCGTCCGTGATCTCGACGTCGTGCGGTGCTGAAGGAAGCGCCGCCAGCGTCTTCTCGCGCTGACCCGCCTCGAACTCGACGCGGACCTCGGGCAGCGGCACCAGCAGCGTTGTGCCGTGCCGGTACACGGGGAGGAGCGCCTTCTCGTCCCGAAGCTTGCCGAGAGCGTCTCGCCCGAGTGCCTTGCGCGGCACGACCGCCACCTTGCCTGCCAGCGTCCTGGCACCCGCGGACGCCGCCACCGCGACCAGATTATCGAGACCGGCGTCGCGAGCACGCGATATGTCGATCGCGATCCGATCGCGATCGCGATCGAGCGGAACCCGCGCTCCGCCGGCGTAGTAGTACCGCTTCATGACCCCAGCCTAGCGTGTCGCGGAGCTGGCTCCGCGCTTGTTGGCCCGGACCCCCGTATCGACCTAGCGCCGCGGAGACTTGCGAGCAGACTCTCGTACACGCGCCCGTGGCGCACGTCGGCCGGACGTCCGCTTCGTTTGCGTTGCGTTCTTGCCTCTCTTCTTGCGAGCGTTCTTGCGGGTCCCGCGCCGCTTGGCGCGCGCGGCCGCCTGCACGGCGGCAGCGACGTCGAGACGGCCCCACCCGAGCTCCTGCGTCCACCCCGTTTGCCCGGCGAGCCGCTTCGCACTCTTGGCGAGCAGGTCGCGAACGGCGGACGCCGTGATCGACGGATTCGCGCTGATCATCAGCGCCGCCGCGCCCGCGACGTGCGGTGTGGCGGCCGAGGTTCCATTGAACGCGTCGGTGTAGTGCCCGACCTCGTACCCGCGCGCTCCCGAGATGTCAGTCGTCCGGATGAAGACGCCGGGAGCGACCACGTGGAGCGTTGGGCCGTAATTAGATCCCCACCACCTTTCGCCGTCCGAGGAGGTCCGCGTCTTCCGCTCGTCGCGCGAGTTCGACGCGCCGATCGTGACGTAGCCGGCGAGCGAGCCGGGGAAGTCGATCGGAGCCTGGTCGTTTCCCGCTGCGATCACGACGACGGCCCCCAACCCGTGGCGACCCTGCGTTCGAGCGCGTCCAAGCGCGCGGCTGATCAAATCGCTCGGCGGCCCTCCGCCCCACGAGTTGGAGAGCACCGCGGCCCCTTCGCGCCAGCTCCAATCGACGGCCTCGGCCGTCGAAAAGTCGTCGAAGACCCAGCCGCCCGCACCGTCGCCGATCCCGATCCGGGCAGCAATGAGACTGCATCGGGGCGCGACGCCGCGGTACACGTCGTCGCGCGACACCGCGATGCCCGCGCAAGCGGTGCCGTGCGCGTCGTCGCCGTCCGGCATCGCGGACGCCCCGTTGTCTCCGATGAAGTCGCGCTCAGCGACGACCGCGTCCTTCAGAGCGACGTGCCCGGTGTCTACGCCTTCGTCGAGAATGGCGATCCGGACGTCCGCCGCTCCGCGGGTGATCTTCCATGCTTGCGCGACGCGGATCTTCGCGAGCGCCCACGCGCGCTGGATCGGGGCCGCCTGCGGCCTTACCATTCGCCGCACGAAGTTGGGCGCCACCGCGCCGACGCCCCGAGCGGTCAGCAGCTCGACGAGCGCGAACACGTGCTGGGCTGAATCGGCTCCGAGCAAAACCTTGCCGTCGAGCCCTTCCTCGACGATGAGCGCCCCCTCTTCTTGCGCGACCGCCAGGTCGGCCGAGCGAGCGCCTTCCACGATGAGCGTCTGCGTGAGGTATGCCGCGGACGCCCTCGTGGTCGGCAGGGCGGCCGCCGCTCTGGGCGCCTTCACGGGCTTGATGATCGCCACCGGTGACAGCGCGCCGACGCGCGACCGCAAGGCCTTTGAGGACGCCACTGCTTTCGCGACGGCGTCGGAGACGCCCGCTCCGCGAATGCGTTGCACCGCGAGGGTCGCGCCGGCCGCGAACCTCGGGGTCGGTCCCTCCTGGTCCTGGATCTCCACCTCGTAGCGGATCCCGCCGGCGACATAAAACATTCGGCTCTCCTTCCGAATCGAATCGGTGTCGCGAGAGCATTGCACACGCGAACTATAAATTCGCTGGCACGCGATGCGCCGCAGCCTCGGTCGATCCGCGGCGGGCTGGCCGGGGCACGCGCGCCCAGTGGCCGGCTCGATTCGACGCGCGTGTCGGGAAACCGACGCCGCGGCGTTTCGCCGGGCGCGCCGCCGGCGCCGCGTCACGTCGCGACCACCACCTCCGCCTCGAGGTGCGCCTGCGCCTTCAGCGAGTTCGTGACGAGGCAGCTCTGCTCGGCCTTGGCGAGCAGGCGCTGCGCCTGCTCTTCGTTGCCGCCGCCCGGTACGACGAGCTTCGCGTGCACGGTGAACGCGGTGAACTGCGTCACGCGCTCCACGCGGTCGAGCGTTCCGCCGACGCTGCACTCGAGCGACGTCCACGCCAGCTTCGAGGCGCGCGCGATCGCGCGGAAGGTCAGGATGAAGCAGTCGGCGACGGCGGCGCAGAGCAGCGTCTCGGGCGACCAGCGGTCGCCGGGGCCGCCGAACTCGGCGGGCGGGGCGGTGGCGAGCGAAGGCAAGCCTTCGCCGGCGAGCGTGACGTCGCCTTCGGCGTCGGCGGTGGCGGTGACCTGGTAGTGATGGGGAAGGTTCTGCATGCCGGCAGGCTAGCGCTCGCTAGCGGGGAGACTTCGCTCGCCTGCGGCTCGCTGCGCGGAGACCGACTCTCGAGTCGGTTTCCTAGCGCAGCAGCGCGATGTAGATGCCGCACAGGATCGCGGTCGTGATGACGCCCGAGATGCTCGCGCCGAGCGCGTGGGGCAGGATCAGCGCGCCCGGGCGCGCCTCGGTCGCGACGTGCTGCACGACCTTCGCGGTGGTCGGCACGCACGACACGCCGGCGACGCCGATGATCGGGTTGTAGCGGCCGCCGGTCGCCCACCAGAGCGCGTAGCCGCCGGCGAGGCCGCCGAGCGCCGAGATCAGCAGCGCCAGCATGCCGAGCGCGAGCAGCACGAGCACCTGCGGATCGAGGATCGTGCGCGCCTCGCACAGCACGCCGAGCACGAGCCCCAAGAAGAAGGTCGCGCCGTAGAGCAGCGTCTCGCCGAGCAGCTTCACGAACGGCTCGATGCCGCTCTCGCGCACCGCGACGCCGAGGAAGAGCGAGAAGAAGAGCGGCGCCGCGACCGGGAACAGCAGGCAGAGCGCGATGCACGCGATCACGGCGAAGGCGAGCTTGCTCTCGCGCGAGATCGGCCGTCCGCTCTCGGCGGGCATGCCGATGCCGCGCAGCCGCCGCGGCACGAGCCACCGGATCAGGTAGGGATACGCGCCGTAGGTGAGGCCGAGGTAGAGGTAGCCGACGACGGTGATCGGCACGAAGAGGTGCGGCGCGAGCGCGAGCGATCCGAACAGCACCATCGGCCCGTCGGCGCCGCCGATCAGCGCCACCGCCGCCGCCTCCTTCGGCTCGAGTCCGAACGCCACCGCGATCGGGAAGGTCGCGAGCGTCCCGAGCTCCGCGCAGAGCGCGAGGAACATGCTCGAGAACGGCCGCGCCATCACGTAGCCGACGTCGAGCAGCACGCCGATGCCCATGAACACGAGGCACGCGATCAGTCCGTTCGAGAACGTCAGCGTGTAGATCGGCTGGAGCCAGTCCACTTGCAGCATGCCGACGACGTCGCCCGGCTCCGACACGAGCGGCTCGAGGAAGAGCGTGCCGGGCGTGCCGTCGGCGAGGAACAGCACGCCCGCGTTGACGGCCGCCATGCCGAGGCCCATCGGGATCATCAGCAGCGGCTCGAGCACGTGGCGCGCGCCGAGCCAGATCAGGAGGCAGCCGAGCGCGATCAGGCCGAGCCGCCCGAACAGGATCAGCGGCTCCGCCTGCGCGAGCGTCGCGATGCCCTGGAAGACGTCGAGCGCGCCGGCGGGATCCACGCTCAGCCGAGCGTCACGAGCGGCTGTCCCGCCTCGACCGGATCGCCTTCCTTCACGAGCACGCGCGCGACGCTGCCGGCGCGCGTCGCGACGACCGGCGTCTGCATCTTCATCGCCTCGAGCGTCGCGACGCGCTCGCCCTCGCGCACCGCGTGTCCCACCGGCGCGACCCACGCGACGACGCCGCCCACCGGCGCGACGACGTCGCCGGGACCCGCGTCGTGCGCCGCGTGCGCGGCCGCGGCGGCGGGCGCGTCCACCGCGACGGCGCGCAC
>QEVM01000208.1 GCA_003576805.1 Pseudomonadota bacterium
GGCGCCAGCCACGCCGCGCGCGCGCGCTCGACCACGACGGCGACGTCGAAGTCCGCGCCGCTCGGCGCCGCGCGCACGCCGCCGCCCGCCTGCGCCGCGTCGTCGTCCGCGACCAGCATGCGCACGCGCGCGTCGCGGAAGCGCATCGCGAGCGCGACCAGACAGCGGCGCAGCCACGCGCCGTCCGCGCCGTCGGGCCGTCGATGCAGCAGGACCGTCGCGTGCACGCTTCGACTCCAGTGCGCGTCAGCGCGCCGCCGCGCGCGCGCTCACGTCGGCAGCCCCAGCTTGCGGCGCGCGATGATGTTCTTCTGGATCTCGCTGGTGCCGCCGCCGATCGTGTCGACGACCGTGTAGCGGTAGGAGCGCTCGAAGCGGCCGCCCGCCGGTGCACCGTCCGCGCCGGGCTTCGCTTGTCCCGCGGCGCCCATCAGGTCGAGCGCGGCGTTGGCGGTCCGCTTCGAGCACTCGTTCATGTAGAGCTTGTACTGCGACGACTCGACGGTCGGCACGCCGCCCTTCACCGCCTGCGAGATGACGCGCCGCTGCAGCATGCGCGCGACCTCGAGCTGCGTGACGAGCTGCGCGACGGTGCGCCGCGCGCGCGGGTCGCGGCGCACGGGCTCGCCGTCGCGGCGCGCAGTGCGCACCCACTCGCAGACGGCCTCGACCTTCTTCTCG
Organism: Pseudomonadota bacterium; assembly: GCA_003576805.1. Taxonomy (GTDB): domain Bacteria; phylum Myxococcota_A; class UBA9160; order UBA9160; family PR03; genus PR03. The sequence goes on from QEVM01000208.1 coordinate 682, forward strand.
AGCGGGCCGACCGGCATCATCGCGAAGCGCTCGAGGTCGAGCGCCTCGCAGATGTAGGTCCAGCCGCCGTTCACCTGCCCGACCACGTGGTCGTCGGGCACGAACACGTCGTCGAAGAACACCTCGTTGGTGCGCTCGTCGCCGATCGTCCAAGTCGGGCGGATCGTGAGACCGGGGTGATCCATCGGGATCAGGAAGAGCGTGATGCCCTTGTGCTTCGACGCCGGATCGGTGCGCGCGCCGACCCAGTACCAGTCGGCGAAGTGCGCCGACGTCGTCCAGGTCTTCTGCCCCGAGAGCACCCAGCCCGATGAGCTCCGCTCGCCTTCGCTCACTGCGCGTCGGCCGACGTTGCCGTCGGCCTCCTTGCTGCCCCGCGCGTCGTCGCGCACGGCCCGGAGCTGCATGTTCGCGGCGTCGGAGCCCGCGCCCGGCTCGCTGTAGCCGATCGCGAACTCGATCTCGCCGGCGATGATCTTCGGCAGGAACTCGCGCTTCAGGCGCTCGTTGCCGTGGCGGATGATCGTCTTGCCGACGATGCCGACGCCCTTGCCCGGCTGCGGCGCGCCGGCGCGCGAGAGCGCCTCGGTGAGCAGGAAGTCGTAGATGCCGGGCAGCTCGCGCCCGCCGTACTGCTTCGGCCACGACATCCCGAGCCAGCCGCGCTCCGAGAGCTTCTTCATGAACGCGCGCTTCGGCGGCGTGTCCACCGTCTGCGAGAGCTGCTCGGGGTGCGCGTCCATCACGTCGGCGGAGCGCTCGGCGGCGAGGAAGGCCTCGACCTCGGCTTCGAAGGCGCGCTCCTCGGCGGAGAACTCGAAATCCACGGCGGCGGCCTCCTCGTCCGGCGGGCGCGCGGCAGCATAACCGAGGCGCGCATGGACGACGCCGCGGTCCTACGCCGGATCGATGCCGCCGCGGCGCGTCGCGTCCTCGAGCGCCGCCAGAAACGAGCGCCGCAAGCGCTCCTTGCCGGGATCCGCCGCGTGCACGGCGTAGAGCGCCGGACGCGCGCGCTCGGGCTCGTGCGACCACGCGGCGAGCAGCCGCGCGAGCCGGCCGCGCGCGATCGACTCGCGCACCGCCCAGTCGGGCAGCCATGCGACGCCGAGCCCCGCCTCGGCGAGCGCGACGAGCAGCTCGAGGTTGTTGCTGCGCACCGGCCCGTGCACCTCGACGCGCGCGCGCTCGCCGGTCGCCTTGCGGAACGTCCACGCGACGGCCGACGCGCCGCTGCCGTAGAGCAGGCACGGCAGCTCCGCGAGCGCCGCGGGCTCGCGCGGCGCGCGGTGCGCGGCGAGCAGCGCGGGCGCCGCGCACACGACGCGCCGGAAGCTCGCGACGCGCCGGCCGCGCAGCGTCGAGTCGGGCAGCGGTCCCATGCGGATCGCGAGATCGAAGGCCTCGCGCACGACGTCGCGCACGTCGTCGCTGGCGTGGACGTCGAGACGCGCGTCGGGCTGCTCGCGCAGGAAGCGGGCGGCGACGGCGGGCAGGATGCGCTCGGCGACGAACACCGGCATGGTGACGCGCAGCGTGCCGCGTCCGGCGCCGCGCATCGCGGCGAGCTCGTCGCGCAGCGCGTCCTCCGCAGCGAGCCAGTGCGCGACGTGCGCCGCGTAGGCGCGGCCCGCCTCGGTCGCGGCGACGCCGTGCGTCGAGCGCACGAAGAGATGCACGCCGAGGCGCTCCTCCACGCGCTGCACCGCGCGCGTCACCGTCGAGACCTGCACGCCGAGCGCGCGCGCCGCGGCGCTCATCGAGCCGCTCTCGGCGACGCGCGCCAGCGCGCGCAGCTCGAAGAGCGCGTCGGCGCGTTGCGCGTCCGTCACATCGGTTTTGCGCGGCATGCGGATTCCACGGCGCGGGAGGCGCGGGCAACCTATCTCCGATCGAAGCCCGTGTCGCGCCCTCGAGGAGTCGTTCCATGCGATCGCTCGTGCGAACCGATCCCGGCAAGCTCTCCTGGACCGAGGCCGCGCCGCCGCGCCTCGCCGGCGCGCGCGAGGCGCTCGTGCGTCCGCTCGTCGTCACGCTGTGTGACATCGACCGCCCGATGGTGGACGGCCGCTTCCCGGTGCCCGGGCCGATCGCGCTCGGACACGAGTTCGTGGCGGAGGTGGTCGAGGTCGGCGACGCGGTGAGCACGGTCGCGGTGGGCGACCGCGTGATCGTGCCGTTCCAGATCTCGTGCGGCGCCTGCGACCGCTGCCACGACGGCCTGACCGCGCACTGCCGCGCGGTGCCGCCGCGCTCGCAGTACGGCTTCGGCGCGCTCGGCGGCGACGTCGGCGGCGCGTTCAGCGACCTCGTCCGCGTGCCGTTCGCGGACGGCATGCTGGTGCGCGCGCCGCACGGCGTCCCGCTCGAGGCGCTGGCCTGCGCGAGCGACAACCTCTGCGACGGCTGGCGCGCGGTCGTGCCCGAGCTGTCGCGGCGCCCGGGCGCCGACGTGCTGATCCTCGGCGGCATCGGCAGCGTGCCGCTCTACGCCGTCGCGTTCGCGCGCGCCTGCGGCGCGGGCCGCGTCGACTATCTCGACACCGACGCCACGCGCCTCGCCGTCGCCGAGCAGCTCGGCGCGCGCGCGCTCGAGGGACCGCTGCCGGAGCGCGCCGGCGCGTACGACCTCGCGGTCGACGGCACGCTGTTCGAGCCGGACGGCCTCGCGTGCGCGCTGCGCTCGCTGCGGCCGTCGGGCCTCTGCGTCGGCGTCACGATCTACCTGGCCGATCCGCACGTCCCCTACTTCGAGCTCTACTCGAAGGGCGCGCGCTTCGAGACCGGCCGCGTGCAGGCGCGCGCCGCGCTGCCCGCGGTGCTCGCGCTCGTGCAGGCGGGCCGCGTCGATCCGGCGCTCGTCACGCAGGAGGTGCTGCCGTGGGACGCCGCGCCGGACGCCATCCACGCGCCGACGCTGAAGCCGGTCTTCGTGCGCGACGGTTCGTAGCTCGCGACGCACTGCGTCTCGCGGCGCGAGGCACACGGCTTGCACCTCGATTGCTCGCGGGGATGCGACGCGGCGAGGAGGTGGCTGCCATGGTGATCGCCGGCGAACGCACGCTCTTCGACGAGGCGATCGAGCGCATCAGCGCGGCGCTCGAAGCGCACCGCGACGAGCCCGGCTGGCGCGAGGTCGTCGAGCGCACGCGCGGCAACCGCGGCTCGGCGACGTACGTGGTGACGATCCACGGGCCCGCTGCGGGCGCGCGCGAGTCGTACCTGATCCGCGTCTGCGGCGGGCGCTTCGAGATCGTGTCGCGCGTCGTGCGCGAGGCGGCGCCGGACTGGCGCGTGTCGAGCGACGAGTTGCGGCGGCTGTGCGAGCGCGACGCGCCGCGCGCGGAGGGCTTCCCGCTCGCGTGGCTGGCGCGACGCCTCGGGATCGAGCGCGACGGCGACCGCGGATAGCGCGAGATCCCCGCTGCGCTCCCGCGCACAGCGCGCTGGTGCGCTGCGCCGCAGCGTGCGCGGAGCTGCGTGACGCGAGCCGTCACAACGCGCCGTCGGATCGCGGCGCGTCGGCTAGCTTGGCGCGATGGCGGAGGCCGACTGCGACTGGGGCGTGCCGCCGTGGCGCATCGACGTGGCCGTGCCGCGCGCGCCTCGGCCCGTGCGCGCCGACGTCGCCATCGTCGGCGCGGGCTTCACCGGGCTCGCGACGGCGCTCGCCTGCGCGCGCCACTTCGCGTCGGTGCACGTCTTCGAGAGCGGCGCGGTCGGCGCCGGCGCGAGCGGCCGCACCGGCGGCATCGCGCTCGAGGGCACGGCGGCCGGTCCGCTGCCGGGCGCCGACGCGTGCCTCGACGCACTCGCGGCGCTGGTGCGCGAGCACGCGATCGAGTGCGATCTCGCGCTGCCGGGCTGCTGGATCGTGCGCCACGCGCAGGGACCCGCCGCGCCCACAGCGCCCTGCTGGCCCGACGCGGACGCGACGTGGCTCGTGCGCGAGCGCGTCGAGCCCGGCGGCGCGCTCGATCCCGGCAAGCTGGTCGCCGGACTCGCGAGCGCGGCGCTGCGCGCGGGCGTCGCGATCCACGAGCACGCGCGCGCCGACGCCGTCCTGCCCGGCGCGCCGCCGCGCCTCGCGATCGGCGACCGCAGCGTCGCCGCCGACCGCATCGTGCTCGCGACCAACGCCTTTTTGCCTCGCTTCGTGCCGGACGCCGGGATCCGGCCGGCGCTGACGCTCGCGCTCGCGAGCGCGCCGCTCGCGCGCGCGACGCTGGAGGAGATCGCGCTCGGCGCGATGCCGTTCTACACGAGCGACCTTCCGTATCTGTGGGGACGCGCGACGCAGAGCGGCCGGCTGGTGATCGGCGCGGGCCTCGCGTTCGACGACGCCGGCCGCGTCGAGCGCGTGGCGATCGGCCGCGCCGACGTGCAAGACGTGCTGGCGCGCGTCGCGGCGCGCATCCGCGGCCTGCACCCGGCGCTGCGCGAAGTCGAGATCACGCACGCGTGGGGCGGTCCGATCGCGTTCCGCGAGGGCGGCGTGCCGGTGCTCGCCGAGATCGCGCCGGGCGTCGCCGCGACCGGCGCGTGCGCGGGCCACGGCGTCGCGCTCTCGGCGGCGATCGCGGAGCTGCTGGCGCGCTGGGCGGGCGAGGGCGCGGCGCTGCCGGCGTGGGGCGCGGTCGGCGGGCGCTGACTACGCCGCGCCGTCGGCGATCAGCTTGCCGAGCCGGCGCAGCTGCTGCGTGCCGGCGCCGAGCGTCAGCTCGAGCTGGCGCGCCCACAGGTAGTAGCGGTGCAGCGGATACTCGCGGTCGACGCCGGCGCCGCCGTGCAGGTGCTGCGCCGCGCGCACGACGCGCGAGCCGCCGGTCGCGGCCCAGAACTTGGCGGTCGCGACGGCGGCTTCGGCGGGCAGGCCCGCCTCGATGCGCCAGGCCGCCTGCAGCGCGGTCAAGCGGATCGCCTCGGTGTCGATGAAGGCGTCCGCGGCGCGCTGGCCGACCGCCTGGAACGTCGCGATCGGCTGGTCGAACTGCTTGCGCGCCTTCGTGTACTCCGCGGTGAGCCGCAGCGCCTCGGAGCACACGCCGACCGCGAGCGAGCAGAGCGCCGCGGTCGCGCGCAGGCGGATCCACTCCGCGATCTCCGCGCCCTGCGCGGGGGAACCGAGCAGCGCGCCGGGCGCGCCGTCGAGCGCGACGATCGACTCGGGCTGGCGGCTCGTCGTGACGAGCGACTCGCGCGCGACGCCGGGCGCGCTCGCCTCGACCAGGAACACGCCGGCGCCGCCGTCCAGCGCGGCCGGCACGAGGAAGGCGTCGGCGAGCGGGCCCGCCGGCACGGCGAGCTTCTCGCCGGTGATCCGGTACGACGCGCCGTCGCGCTTCGCCGCGGTGCGCGGCGCCGTCACGTCGGCGTGTCGCTCGACGAGCGCCGACGTCACGATCGCCTCGCCGCGCGCGAGGCGCGGCAGCCACGCGGCCTGCTGCTCTGCGCTGCCGAAGCGCGCGAGCGGGAGCGCGCCCATCACGGTCGACTCGAGCACCGGCACGGGCGCCGCCGTGCGGCCCACCTGCTCGACGATGCCGGCCACGGTGAGGAAGCCCATGCCCGCGCCGCCGTGCGCCTCGGGCACTCCCGCCGCCAGGATCCCCGCCTCGGCGAGCTTGCCCCAGAGCGCGCGGTCGAAGCGCTCGCCGCCCGCGAGGTCGAGCGCGCGCAGCGCCTTCGGCGTGCAGTGGTCGGTGAGGATCTGGCGCGCGAGGTCGATCGCCGCCTGCTGCTCGTCGCTGTAGGAAAAGTCCACGATGGGTTCTCGCTTGCTGCTCAGTGGCGCGGGATGCGCGGGAGGCCGAGGCCGAAGAGGCCGATCAGGTCGCGCTGGATCTCGTTGGTGCCGCCGCCGAAGGTGAGGATCATGAGGCCGCGGTACATCGCGTCGAGCACGCCTTCCGCGACGGCCTCCTTCGAGCCGCGCACCAGATGGCCGCGCGGCCCGCACACCTCCATCAGGAGCTGGAAGGCGTCGAGGTAGAACTCGGTGCCGAACACCTTGGTCGCCGACGCGTCGGCCGGCGCGAGCGCGCCCTGGCTCGCGGTCCACGCGACCTTCCAGTTGAACAGGCGCAGCACCTCGAGGCCCGCGTGCACCTTCGCGAGGTTCACCTGCACCCACTCCTCGTCGACGAGGCGGCGGCCGTCCGGCAGCTTCTCCGCCGCGGCCCAGTCGCGCACCGCGGTGTAGCAGCGCTCGAGCGCGCCCGACGAGCAGATCGCGACGCGCTCGTGGTTGAGCTGGCTCGTGATCAGCTTCCAGCCCTTGTTCTCGCCGCCGACCAGGTTCGCGACGGGCACGCGCACGTCGTCGAAGAACACTTGGTTGATGTTGTGGTCGCTGAGCAGGTCGAGCGGGTCGATGCGCACGCCCGGCGACTTCAGGTCCACGATCAGGATCGAGATGCCCGCGTGCTTCGGCGCGCTCGGGTCGGTGCGCACCGCGAGCCACAGGTAGTCCGCGCCGAGCGCGAGGCTCGTCCAGGTCTTCTGGCCGTTCACGACGTAGTGGTCGCCGTCGCGCACCGCGCGCGTCTGCAGCGACGCCAGGTCGGTGCCGGCGTTCGGCTCGGAGTAGCCGATCGCGAACTCGATCTCGCCGGCCGAGATCTTCGGCAGGAAGAAGCGCTTCTGCTCGTCGCTGCCGTAGCGCATGATGGTCGGGCCGACGGTGTTGATGGTGAGCATCGGCACCGGCGCCATCGCGCGCATCGACTCGTCGAAGAACAGGAAGTGATCGACCTCGCCGCGCCCCTGGCCGCCGTACTCCTTCGGCCATCCGAAGGTGAGCCAGCCGTCGCGCGCCATCTGCTTGCGGATCTCGGTGGTGCGCGGCCCGACGCCGTGCTCCTTCGCGAGCACCGCGCGCACCTCCGGCGTCAGCAGCCGGTCGTAGTACGCGCGCAGCTCGCTGCGCAGCTTCTCCTGCTCCTCGCTGAGTCCGATGAACACGTCGGCGTCTCCTCGTCAGTTCGCGTCAGGCGGCGCGCCGAACGCGGCCGCGACGGCTTCCAGCACGCGCGGCGCGTCGGAGCGGACGCGGTAGTCGTCGGCCTGGTCGATCCAGCGCACGGTGAACGCCTCGTCGATCAGGATCGTGGTGGGGATCGCGAGCGGCCGCACGAAGCCCTTGTTCGGCGTGAACGCCTTCTCGTGACGCAGGCCGTAGCGATCCGTCACCGCCAGCGACTCGTCCGAGAGGAGCGGCATCGAGAGCCCGCTCTTGCGCTTCATCGCGGCCGCCTCGGCGGCCGAGTCCGGCGAGATCGCCAGCATGCGCACGCCGAGGCGCTCGAAGTCGGGCAGCAGGGCTTCCCATCGCCGCAACTCGGCGACGCAGTACGGTCACCAGTGCCCCCGGAAGAACTTCAGCAGGATGCGCTGCCCGCGCAGCGAGCCGAGCGCGAAGGCGCGCCCGTCGGCGTCGCTGGCGGCGAAGTCGAGCGCGGGCGCGCCGACCGCGACCGCGACGCGGCCGCGCGGCAGCGCGCTCTGCGTGGTGAGGAAGAGGAAGAGCGCGGCGACCGCGACGACGAGCGCGGCGAGCGCGCCGGCGATCCAGCCCGGCTCGCGCGCCAGCGCGGCGATCGCGAGCGCCGCCGCGATCGCGACGCCGGCTTGGT
>QEVM01000209.1 GCA_003576805.1 Pseudomonadota bacterium
GCGGTGGGGCAGCGGCTCGCGCACGGGCAGCTCGAAGGCGTGCGCGCGCGCGAGCGCCGCGTCGTTGCGGTGGTAGGCGTCGAGGCGCGCCGGCGCGATCGCGTCGGCGGCGGCGCCGCGCAGCAGCCGCCGCTTCTCGGTCGCGCCGCACGCGGAGCACGCGTAGAGCAGCCAGACGTCGAGGCGCCCGCGATGGGCGTTGGCGCGAAAGCGGTCGGTGGCCTCGAAGCGCGCGGCGGCGATGCCGCAGACGGAGCAGGCGCGCAGCCACGGCGGCGCGGCGAGCGCCTCCACGCGCCAGAGAACGGAGCCGGACACGACGACACTCCTCGCGGAGCGGCGCGGTCACGGAGCCAGCGGAGCTGACGGCGGAGCGGAGGCGGGACGGAGTCGCCGGAACCGGTCGCGCGCGGCGAGCCGCGCGGGCCGCCAGACCGGGATCCGTGTCGCGCGCGCTCCGCCTCGCGGCGCACGGCCGCGGCGCCGCGACGAGCGGCGACCGCCGACGCGCGCCGGCGTTGGCGAGGGACGAGGTTGGATCGCGGTCTGGCTAGAAGGAGGGGGTCATGCGGCTTCCCGACGATGAAGCCACGCTAGCACGCGCGGAGCGGCCGCAGCGCGCCGCCGCTCACGCGGCCGGATCGGGCGCGGCGGCCGCGGGCGCCGGGATGCCGAGCGCCTCGGCGAGATAGGGCAGCGCCTCGTCGGCGAGCGAGAGGTCCGGCGCGAGACGCTTGCCGAGGCCCTCGGCGGTCGCGAGCGCGAGGTTCACCATCGTCATGTGGCTGCGCGCCTGGATGCGGTGTCGGCGCAGGATGTCGAAGATGCGGCCGATCTCGACGGTGAGCTGCACGTTGCCGAGGCCCTGCCGGCGCAGCCGCTCGACGAACTCCGAGATCTCGCGCTCGTAGGCGGCGTAGTCCGGCGTCGCGGTGTGCGGCGAGTTCACGTAGAAGAGGTGCGCGACGGTCTTGCCGTCGCCCGTCGCGAAGGCGAAGAGCAGCCGCGCGTTGGTCAGGCGGTCCACGTCCGTGAGCGTTCCGACCAAGCCCAGGTCGAAGAGCACGATGCGGCAGCGCTCCGGTCCCGGCTCGCCGCCGCGGCGGCGCTCGAAGCGCATGTTGCCCGGGTGCAGATCGGCGTGGACGAAGCCGTGCGAGAAGATCATGCGACACACGACGCGCATGCCGGCCATCACGATCTGCTGCACGTCGACGTCGGCCTCGAACAGCTCCTCTTCGCGCAGCGCGTCGACGAACTCCATCGTCAGCACCTCGTCCGAGCAGGCGGCCTCGTGCAGCAGCGGGAAGTGCAGGTCGGGCTCGTCGCGGAAGTTCGCGCGGAAGCGGCGGTTGTGGTCGGCCTCGTTGGTCAGGTGGATCTGGTGCTCGACGGCGTCGCAGAAGGTCGCGATCGCCTCGGTCAGCGAGACGAGCCGCAGGGACGGCACGAGCCGCTCCGCGAAGCGCCCCGCGGCGAGCAGGATCGAGCGGTCGAGCGCGATCTTCTCGGCGACGTCGGGCCGCCGCACCTTCACCGCGACGGTCGCGCCGCCGTCGCGCAGCGTCGCGCGGTGCACCTGGGCGACGGAGGCCGCCGCCACCGGCGCCGGCTCGAACGAGGCGAAGATCTCCTCGAGCGGCCGTCCGAGGCTCGTCTCCACCACGCGCCGCACGTCGCGGAACGGGAAGGGCGGGACCTGGTCGCGCAGCGTCGCGAGCTCCTCGACCAGCTCGGGCGGGAGCAGGTCGCCGCGCGTGGACGCAATCTGCCCCACCTTGATGAAGGTGGCGCCGAGGCGGTGGCAGAGCGCCACGTGGGCCCGCCCGAAGGCGCGCAGCAGTCCCCGGCTGCCTTCGCCGCGGAGCCGGACCGCCTCGCGCAGGAAGACCGCGAGCGCGACGGCGCTGCCCGCCGCGAGCTGGGTCAGGCGGATCGCGACGTGCAGGGCGTGGCGCGCGCGTTCGTTCATGAACGGCCGGCAAGCTAGCAGCCGGCGGCGCCGCGTCCCGCTCGCGGGCGATCGCCGAAACGAGCGCCCGCGCAGGCGATTTGCCGCGCGCGCCGGCGCGCCGGGAACCCGTCAGGGCGCGCCGGGTGCGCGCCCGCCCGGGCGGCGCGCGCGCCCTACACGCAAGCGAGACGCGCGCTCCGGCCGGATCTCTAGGTTTGGGCGGCCGCCGCCGATAGCTCCCCGGTGGAACGCCCGATGTCCGGAGCCCCGGCCGCACCGCTCGTGCTCGTCGTCGACGACGACCGGCTGGCGCGCACGTTGCTCCGCGACGCGCTCGAGGCGCAGGGCTTCGCGGTGTCGGAGGCGGCGACCGGCGCGGAGGCGATCGCGGCCTTCGAGCGCCAGCGCCCCGCGATCGTGCTGCTCGACCTCCACATCCCCGCCCCCGACGGCTTCGCGGTGTGTCGCGAGCTGCGCGCGCGCCATCCGAACGACGCGACGCCCATCCTGATGGCGACTGCCGACGAGGACCCGCACGCGGCCGACGAGGCATACGCCGCGGGCGCCACCGACTTCGTGGTGAAGCCCGTGCGCGCGCCGCTGATCGGGCACCGCATCCGCCACCTGCTGCGCGGCGCGCGCGCGCTGATCGACCTCGGCCAGAGCCAGCGCTCGCTCGCGCGCGCCCAGCGCATCGCGCGGCTCGGGAGCTGGGACTGGAACCCGTACACCGGCGAGCTGCGCTGGTCCGAGGAGGCGCACCGCATCCTCGGCACCGACGCGAGCGAGCCGGCGAGCTGGGAGCGCTTCTGGCGCGCCGTGCACCCGGTCGACCGCGACCGCGTGCGCGCCGAGATGCGCGAGCGCATGCGCGGCGACCACAGCTTTCGCGTCACCCACCGCGTCGTGCTGCCCGACGGCTCGGTGCGCCACGTCGACGTGCAGGGGGAGGTCGCGGCGGACGGTCCCGAGGCCGGCGCGTGGATCTCCGGGACGATCCAGGACGTCACCGAGCAGGCGCACGCGCAGGCCCGCATCTCGTACCTCGCCAGCTACGACAACCTGACCGGCCTCGCCAACCGCCGGCTGTTCCGCGACCAGCTCGAGCGCGCCATCGCCGCCGCGCGCGCGCGCAGCCACATGCTGGGCGTGCTGTTCATGGATCTCGACCGCTTCAAGCGCGTCAACGACACGCTGGGCCACGGCGCGGGCGACGTGCTGCTCCAGACCGTGGCGGAGCGGCTGCGCGCGCACGTGCGCGGCAACGACTTCGTGAGCCGTGCGGAGGTCGAGGAGCAGGCCGCGATCTCGCGGCTCGGCGGCGACGAATTCACCGTGCTGCTCTCGAAGCTCGACGACCCCGAGGCCGCGGGCGACGTCGCGCGCCGCATCCTGCGCGCGATCCCCGAGCCGATCGATCTCGGCGGCCACGCGGTGTCGCTCTCCGCGAGCATCGGCATCGCGCTCTATCCGATCGACGGCGAGGACGTCGAGACGCTGCTCAAGCACGCCGACGCCGCGATGTACGCCGCCAAGGAGGGCGGGCGCGACAACTACCAGTTCTTCTCGCGGCGCATGAACGCCGGCGCGCTGCGGCGGCTCGCGCTCGAGAGCCGGCTGCGCAACGCGCTCGAGAGCGGCGAGCTGCGGCTGCACTACCAGCCGCGCCTCGACCTCGCGACCGGCCAGGTCTGCGCGCTCGAGGCGCTGCTGCGCTGGACGCACCCCGAGCTCGGCGTCGTGTCTCCGCGCGAGATCATCCCGATCGCCGAGGAGACCGGCCTCATCACGCCGATCGGCGAATGGGTGCTGCACGAGGCGAGCGCGCAGATCCGCGCCTGGCAGGACGCCGGCTGGGAGCCGATCACGGTGTCCGTGAACGTGTCGCCGCGCCAGTTCGGCGAGTCCGACCTGCGCGGCGTGGTGGGACGCGTGCTGCGCAACGCCGGCGTGTCGCCGCGTCTGCTCGAGGTCGAGCTCACCGAAAGCCTGCTGCTCCAGGACCACGACGAGACGGCCGTCGTGCTGCGCGACCTGCGCGCGATGGGCGTGCGCGTCTCGCTCGACGACTTCGGCACCGGCTACTCGTCGCTCTCGTACCTGGCGCGCTTCCCGCTCGACACGCTGAAGATGGACCGCTGCTTCGTGCGCGACGTCGACCACGACCCCGCCGCCGCGGGCGTCGCGAAGGCCGTGATCGGCATCGGCCACAGCCTCGGCGCGCGCGTCGTCGCCGAGGGCGTCGACACCTTCGAGCAGGAGCGCTTCCTGCGCGACCACGGCTGCGACGAGCTCCAGGGCTTCCTGCTCGCCGGCGCGCTCGCGCCCGACGAGGCGACCCGCTTCCTGACGCGCGCCGGCAAGCGCTGAGCGCGGCGCCGGGCGCGCCGGGTCGCTGTATGCTGCGCGGCTTCTCTCGCGGAGGCGCGCGATGCGGCGATTCGACGGGCGGGTGGTGCTGGTGACCGGCGCGGCGAAGGGGGATCGGCGCGGCGACCGCGCGCCGCTTCGCGTCCGAGGGCGCGCGCGTCTTCTGCGCGGATCTCGACTCCGGCGCGGGCGCCGCGTTGGCCGCGCGGGCGGCGGCGCGATCGTGAACACCGCGTCGATCTCCGGCCTGTTCGGCGACTACGGCCTGCTCGCGTACGACGCCGCCAAGGGCGACGTCGTGAACCTGACCCGCGCGCTCGCGATCGACCACGCGCGCGAGGGCATCCGCGTGAACGCGGTCTGCCCCGGCCCGATCGAGACGTCGCTCACGCAGCTCCTCGTCGAGCACCCGGTGATCCGCGGCGAGTACGCGAGCAACATCCCGATGGGCCGCGTCGGCAAGGCGGACGAGGTCGCCGCCGCGATCGCGTTCCTCGCGAGCGACGACGCCGCCTACGTGACCGGCGCGACGCTGGTCGTCGACGGCGGCGTGACCGCCGCCACGGGCCAGGCGCACTTCACGCGCGCCCTGACCGGCGCGGACTGAACGCCCTTCGCGCGCGCTGCGCACGCGTTGCCGCCCGCGTCACCTCTCGCGCGCCGCAGTCACTCACCTCCAGCACGCCGGCGGGGCGGGGGAGGTGCGATGCGGATGCAGCGGCGGACCGGTGTGCGGAGCGCAGTCGCCGCGCTCGTCGCGATATTCGCGCTGGCCGGCGCGGACGCCGCGCACGCGCTCTCGTTCGGCACGCTCGCGAGCGCCGTCGCCGTGCCGGGAGCCGGCGCTCCGCTCGCCTCGTTCGAAGCGCACCCCGACGCGTCCGCCGCCGCATCCGCCGCCTCGGAGAGTGAAGGCGCCGCGGCGCACGCCGTCGCCGACTTCGCCGCGAGCGGCGCCGCCGTCGCCGCCGCGCCCGGCGCGAGCGCCTACGCCGCCTCGCTCTGGACGGACACCTTCACGATCACGCACCCGAGCGGCGCCGCCGGCACCGCGCGCGTCGCATTCGACCTGGTGCTCTCCGGCACGCTCGACCCCGGCGCCGCGCCCGGCGGCTTCGCACGCGCGTCGTTCCGCGCCGTCGCCGGCCTCGCGGGCGAAGACAGCCTCTTCGAGGACGGCTTCGCCGCGCTCGGCGTCTCCGCCGTGTTCGAGCGCGCCTGCGCCGACGTCTGCGACGCGCCGCTCACCCACGCGTCCACGCCGATCCGCGTCGAGACCGAGTTCAGCTGGGGCGTCCCGTTCCGCTTCGACGCCCTGCTCGAGCTGACCGCCGCGGGCGGCGCGAGCGCCGACTTCACGCAAGGCGCCTGGCTCGCCGCGATCACCCTGCCCGAAGGCGCCGCCCTGCACGCCGCCTCCACCCATGCCTACGCAGCGCTCCTCCACACCCCGGTCCCCGAACCGAGCACTGCACTGCTGCTGCTGCTGGGCCTCGCCCCCTTCGCCCGAACTCCCCGCCGACGCGCGCACGGATCCGCAAGGTCCCGAGCGCGGCCGCCGGCGAAGCCGCGCCGGCCGCGCCCGCCGCAGCGCTGAGCCGCGGCCGCGAAGCGGCCGTCGGCTCCAGCGCCTGGCACCGCGCACCGAGTCCCCAGCCTCGATGCAACCCACTCAGTAGTTGTAACCCGACTCGTTGTGGAGAGAGATGTCGAGCCCGTGCCGCTCGTGCGTCTCCTCCGCGCGCAGCCCCAGCGTCGCGTCGAGCCCCTTCAGCAGCAGCCACGACACGGCGACGCTCCACGCGATCGTGACGCCCGCGCACAGCGCCTGTACGCCGAGCTGGCGGCCGACGTCGAGCCCCTCGACCTGCCCGCCGAAGCGCGACGACGCGAACACGCCGACCAGCAGCGTTCCGAGCAGGCCGCCGAGCCCGTGCACGCCGAAGGCGTCGAGCGAGTCGTCGTAGCCGCCCCAGCGCTTCAGCCACGTCGCGCCGACGAAGCAGAGCGCGCCCGACGCGCAACCGATCGCCATCGCGCCCGCCGGTCCGACCGTGCCCGCGGCGGGCGTGATCGCGGCGAGGCCCGCGATCGCGCCGGTCGCGAAGCCGAGCACGCTCGGCTTGCCGAAGCGCGTCCACTCGATCGCCATCCAGGTGAGCGCGGCGACCGACGGCGAGATCTGCGTCACCAGCATCGCCATGCCGGCCTGCCCGTTCGCCGCGACCGCGCTGCCGGCGTTGAAGCCGAACCAGCCGACCCACAGCATGCCGGTGCCGATCACGGTCAGCGTCAGGCTGTGCGGCGGCATCGGCTGGTGCGGATAGCCGTGCCGTCCGCCCACCAGGACCGCGGCCACCAGCGCCGAGAAGCCCGCGGTGATGTGCACCACGATGCCGCCCGCGAAGTCGAAGACGCCCATGCGCGCCATCCAGCCGGTCGAGCCGCCCCACACCATGTGACACACCGGAAGGTAGACCAGCGTCGCCCACAGGCCGGTGAACCACAGCATCGCGGAGAACTTCATGCGCTCGGCGAAGGCGCCGATGATGAGCGCCGGCGTGATGATCGCGAACGTCATCTGGTAGGTGACGAAGACGGTCTCGGGCACCGTGCCGACCACCGAGTCGCTGCGCACGCCGCGCAGGAACAGCTTCGAGATGCCGCCGATCCACGTGGCGGGCGACTCGGCGGCGACGCGCAGGCCGAGCTGGTCGAACACCAGGCTGTAGCCGAACGCGACCCAGAGCACGGTGACCAGCGCCGTGATCGCGAGGCACTGCATCAGCACCGACAGCACGTTCTTGGCGCGCACCAGGCCGCCGTAGAAGATCGCGAGACCGGGCAGGGTCATGAACAATACGAGCGCGGTGGCGGTGAGGAGCCAGGCGGTGTCGGCGGGCTGGATCGGAGTCTCGGGCACGGCGCATCTCCCTCCTCCGGCGATTCTGCGCCGGGCGCCGCGCATCTGAGCACGAAGCGGAACGGATGTGCAAGCACGCGCCCGGCGAAATCGCGCGTTCCTGGCCGCCGTCGTGCCGGATCGAGCACACTCGGGCGGCTCGCAGGAGGACGGAAGCTCCATGATCCACCGAATCGCCGCGCTGCTCGTTGCGCTCGTGGCGCTCGCGCCGGTCGCGGCGCGGGCGCAGGAAGCGCTGCCCACGAGTCTGCGCGTCGGGACGAGCGGCGACTACGCGCCGTTCTCAGAGACGCGCGGCGGCGTGACCGCCGGCTTCGACGTCGAGCTGGCGCAGCGCTTCGCGCGCGAGGCCGGCTTCGACATCGAGTGGGTGACGTTCGACTGGCCCGCGCTCGCGGCCGACGTCGCCGCCGGCCGCTTCGACGTCGCGATGAGCGGCATCACGTGGACGCCCGAGCGCGCGACGGTCGGCTTTCTCACGCGCGCGGTGGCGGCGACCGGGCCTTGCTGGCTCGGCGCATCGACACCGAAACGAGTCGGCGTGAACCGCGGCGGCGCGCTCGAGCGCTTCGCGCGGCGCCGCTTCGCCGGCGCCGAGATCCACGCCGCCGACGACAACGCGTCGGTGCCCGACCTGCTCGCGCGCGGCGCGGTGGACGCGATCGTGACCGACCGCTTCGAGATCGCGCACTGGCGGCGCGCCGGCTGGCCGGAGCACTGCGAGCCGGCGACCGAGCGCAAGGTGTACTGGGTGTCGCCCGAGCGCGCGGGCGATCTCGGCCCGCGCCTCGACGCCTGGCTCGCGCGCAACGAGGCGTTCGTCGACGCGCTGCGGGCGCGCTGGCTGCGCGCGTCGGCGCCGCGCGGCGACGCGGACCACGCGATCGACCTCGTCGCGCGGCGCCTCGCGTTGATGCCGGCGGTCGCGCGCGCGAAGGCGGCGCGCGGGCTGCCGCTGGTGGACGCGGCGCGCGAGCAGAAGGTGCTGGACGGCGCGCGCC
>QEVM01000210.1 GCA_003576805.1 Pseudomonadota bacterium
GAGCGCGGCGCGCGCGCGGCGGTCGGCGAGCAGGCCGCGGCCGCCCGCGACCGCGATCGCGAGCGCCGCGCCGGGGAACGCGGGCAACACGTAGCCGGCCAGCTTGGTCGCGAACAGCGAGAACACCAGCACGGGCGCCAGCGCCCAGGCGACCACGAAGGCGCCGTCCGGGTCGCGGCCGCGGCGCGCCAGCCGCCAGAGCGCGAGCAACGCGACCGGCGTCCACGGCAGCAGGCCGAGCAGCCAGGCGCGCAGCAGGTACGCGGCGTCCTTGGCGTGACCGGCGCCGCCGCCAGTCACGCGGCTCGCGAGCTGCACGTCGAGGTACCAGCCGAGCACGCCCGGCATCTGGCGGTCGAGCGCCGCGTACCACGGCAGTCCGACGGCGGCGAAGAGCAGCGCGCCGAGCGCGACGCCGCGCAGCGGCAACGCCGCGGCGCCGCGCGCGCGCGCCGCCCACGCGATCCACACCACCGCGGCGACGAGCAGCGCGATCGGTCCCTTCGCGAGCATCGACACGCCGAGGCAGGCGAACGCGGCGGCCGTGTGCGACGCCGAGCGCCGCTGCGCGCCGGCGCGCAGCAAGAGCAGCGCGGGCGTCACGAGCGCGAGCTGGAAATGGTCGGTCGCGAGCCCGCGCGAGAGCGCGAAGGGCAGTCCCATGCCGAGCAGCGCGAGCGGCGCGACGATCGACCAGCGTCCTGCGCCGAGCGCGCCCGCGCCGCGCAGCACGACGAGCGCGGTCGCGATCCACGCGAGCTGCTGCGCGAAGCGTCCGGCGGCCTCGCTCGCGCCGAACAGCTCGAAGCCGAGCGCCGCGCTCCAGTACGCGAGCGGCGGCTTGTCGAGGTGCAGCGCGCCGCCGAGCCGCGGCACGAGCCATTCGCCCGTGCGCCACATCTCGCGCGCGATCGCGAGATAGCGGGCGTCGGTGGAGTCGATCGCGCCCATCCGGCCGAGGCCCGGCAGCAGCAGCAGCGCTCCGAATCCGGCGACGCAGCCGGCGGCGGCGAGCGAGCGCGGCTTCACGGCCGCCGATGCTGTCCCAGTGCGCCGCGCGCGGCAAGCGGCCCGCCGCTACCTTGCGCGCCCCATGCGACGCAGCGGAGAGCGCGGCCGTTGACGGGACGCTTGCGGCGGCGAATCGTGCGATTCGCCGTCGGCCTCGCGATCGTCGGCACCGTCACGACGGTGTTTCCCGTGCTCGCGATGCGCTGGGTGCCGCCGCTGACGACGTCGTTCATGCTGCGCCACGGCGCGCTCTTCGCCGCGCCCGAGCGGCGCTGCGACGACGTGGAGTACCGCTGGGTGGGGAGGCGCGCGATCGCGCCCGCGGTGTTCCTCGCCGTGATCGCGGCCGAGGACCAGCGCTTCGCGAAGCACCAGGGCTTCGACTGGAGCGCGATCGGCGACGCGCTCGAGGCGGCCGAGCCGAGCCGCGCGCGCGGCGCCAGCACGATCACGCAGCAGGTCGCCAAGAACCTGTTCCTGTGGCCGGAGCGAAGCTGGGTCCGCAAGGCGGCGGAGGCCTGGATCACGATCTGGCTCGAGCTGCTCTGGCCGAAGCCGCGCATCCTCGAGGTCTACGTGAACGTCGCGCAGTTCGGGCGCTGCACCTTCGGGATCGGCGCGGCGAGCCGCCGCTTCTTCGGCACCGAGCCCGCGCGCGTCTCGGCCGAGCAGGCGGCGCTGCTCGCGGCCGTGCTGCCCAATCCCGTGCAGCGCCGCGTCGAGGCGCCGTCGCCGCGCGTGCGCAGCCGCGCCGCGTGGATCGCGCGCCAGGCGCGGACGATCGCGCGCTCCGACTGGGTGGAGGGACTGGGCGGCGGTTGAGGTGACGCCGCGTTCACACTGCGGTAGAGCAGCCGGGAGAGAAACGAGCCACCTGAGGCGGATCTGGGACACTATCCCTTCGGAACCCGCTCGAACGGGCGCCGCGCCGGGGTCTGTCCCCCCGGGTTTGTTCCCCGGGCCTGTCCCCGGGCGATCATCGGGGGCCTGCCCGCGGTCGCGCGGCGGCGTCAACGGCGGCCAGCACTAACCGGCGGCCCAGTAAGTTAGGAAGGTGCGATGGCTTCGACTCCTGCCTCGTTGCGTGCGCGCCGCGCCGCAATCCTCGTCGCCGGCGCAGTCCTCCTCGCAGGCGCCGCGTGCAACGACCTCCAGAAGCAGCAGCAGCGCCGCGAGACGGTCCTCAACCGCATCGGTTACGGCCCCGACCCTTGGTCGCGGCAGCGGATCGCCGAGCTGGGCGTCGCCGCGTACATCGAAGAGCAGCTCAACCCCTCCGCGCTCGACGACTCGGCGCTCGAGGCGCAGATCGCGTCGCTGTACCCGGTCACGACGATGGCGTACGGGCAGTCGCGCACGACGTTCCACGAGTACACCGGGAACCCCGAGATGGGACCCTTCATCCCGCTGCGCGACGGCACGCACGCGAAGATCCTGCGCGCCGTGAAGAGCAAGAAGCAGCTCGAGCAGGTGCTCGTCGACTTCTGGTACAACCACTTCAACGTGGACGCGCTGATCGAGGAAGCCCGCTGGGGCTACCTGACGATGGAGCGCGACGCGATCCGCCCGCACGTGTTCGGCAAGTTCGAGGACATGCTCCGCGCCGTCGCGCAGAACCCGGGCATGCTCGACTACCTCGACAACTCGGTGAACTTCAAGACGGACTTCGTCTACCTCGGGACGAAGCGCGGCATCAACGAGAACTACGCGCGCGAGATCCTCGAGCTGCACACCGTCGGCGTGGACGGCGGCTACAGCCAGCAGGACGTGCGCGAGGTCGCGCGCGCCTTCAGCGGCTGGACGGTCGCGGTCACGACCAACTCCACCAGCAACGGCTTCATGTTCTACTCGCCCGGCCACGACCGCGGCGCCAAGAGCGTGATGGGTCTCGAGCTGCCGGCGAATCGCGGCCAGATGGACGGGATCGACGTGATCCGGCACCTCTCGCTGCTGCCGCAGACCGCGTACTTCCTGAGCCGCAAGCTGTGCCAGCGCTTCATCTCGGAGCCGCCGCCGCAGCGGGTCGTCGACGCCGCGGCGCAGACCTATCTCGCCACGGGCGGCGACCTGCGCGAGACGGTCCGCACGATCCTGCTCTCGCCCGAGCTGACCGATCCCGCCTACTTCCGCGGCAAGGTGAAACGGCCGCTCGTCTACGTCGCGAGCCTGGGCCGCGCGCTCGGCGTGAACGACGACCACTGGTTCGCGTACGTGATGGCCACGCGCGTGTCGCAGATGGGCGAGACGCTGTTCCGGGCGGGACCGCCGACCGGCTACCCCGACGTGTCGCGCTACTGGGTCGGCGAGGGCGCCTACGTCGCGCGCATCAACCTGGCCTGGGAGGCCGCGCACGGCAACCTCGGCTTCGCGCCGCAGTTCGACGCGCCCGGGCCGACGCCCGCGGAGGTCGTGAACCAGCTCCAGAAGCAGTTCATCAAGACGGGCATCCGTCCCGAGACGCGCGCGGCGCTGGAGACCCTCGCGCGCGGCCTGCCGCCGGGCGCCGTCGTCCCGCAGACTGCCGCCACGCTGCTCGCAAGTCCCGAGAACCTGGTCCACTGAGCGACCCGGAGACGCCATGCCCCTTTCCCGACGCGCATTCCTGAAGACCGCAACCGCGAGCCTCGCCGCGTTCGCGACGCCGGGCGCGCTGCTGCACGCGCGGCCCGCGCGCGCAGCGGGCACGGATCCCGTGCTCGTCGCGCTCTACCTGCGCGGCGGCTGCGACGCGCTCTCGTTGGTCGTGCCGGCCGGCGATCCGATCTACTACGGCGCGCGGCCCACGATCCGCGTGGCCGCCGGCAGCGAGCTCGCTCTCGACGGCTTCTTCGGCTTCCACCCGAACATGGCGCCGCTCCTGCCCTTCTATCAGGCGGGGCGCCTCGCCGTCGTGCACGCGTGCGGCAGCCCCGACGGCACGCGCTCGCACTTCGACGCCCAGGACTTCATGGAGTTCGCGGCGCCGGGCAACAAGAACATCCAGGTCGGCTGGCTGAACCGCTTCCTCTCCGCGGCGGGCCTCACGCAGCCGATCTCCGCCATCACGCTCGAGAACCAGACGGCCAAGGCGCTCACGGGCCCCGTGAGCACGCTCGCCGTGACGTCGCTCTCGCGCATGACGATGCAGGGCACCTACGTCGCCGAACGGCGCCAGGCGATCCAGACGATCTTCGGCAGCATCCCGTCGCCGCTGCTGAACGCGATGGGTACGAACACGGTGGACCTGCTCGACCTGGTTAGCACCGTCGACGCGACCCCCGCCGCCACGTATCCGAGCAGCAACCTCGGCAAGGCGCTGCAGAACCTGGCCGCGCTGATCAAAGCGGACGTCGGCGTGCGCGTCGCGGCGGTGAACCACGCGTCGTGGGACCATCACGCGTACCAGCTCCAGCACTTCCCGGTGATGACGAACGACCTCGCGTCGTCGCTCGCCGCGTTCGCGACCGATCTCGGCAGCGACCTCGACCGCACGCTGGTGCTCGTCATGACCGAGTTCGGACGGCGCGTGTCGGAGAACGGCGCGGGCGGCACCGACCACGGACACGGCAGCGTGATGTTCGCGCTCGGCGGCGCGCTGGCGGGCGGTCGCGTGGTGATGCGCAACGACCAGTGGCCGGGGCTCGGGCCCGCGACGACGTTCGAGGGCATCGACCTCGCCGGGACGACCGACTTCCGCGACGTGTTCGCGGAGGTGCTGAGCCGGCACATGGGCCTCTCCGACCCGTCGCCCGTGTTCCCGAACTTCAGCGTCAGCCCGTCGAACTTCCCGGGGCTCTTCGTATAGAGGCGCTCGTCGCCGGGATCGCCGACGCGCTGGGCGAGCACGGCCATGCGGTCGTCGCGGACTTCGTGCCGCCGGCCGAGACGGCGCGGCTCGAGCGGCGCGGGCTCGCGCTGTGGCGGCGCGGCGCGCTGCGCGCGGCCGCCATCGGCAAGGGCCCGACGCGCAGCCGCGAGCCGGCGATCCGCGGCGACTGGGTGCGCTGGATCGACCCGGCCGCCGCGTCGCGCGGCGAGGAGCGGCTGCTCGCGCGCATCGAGCGGCTGCGCCGCGGCCTCAACGCGCGCCTCCTGCTCGGCGCCTTCGAACTCGAGCTGCACTGGGCGCTCTATCCGCCGGGCGCGCGCTACGCGCGCCACCTCGACCGCCCGCGCGGCAGCGACGCGCGCGTGGTGTCGCTCGTCACGTACCTGAACCGCGACTGGCGCGGCGGCGACGGCGGCACGCTGCGCCTCTACCTCGAGGACGGCCGCACGCGCGACGTCGAGCCGTGCGGCGGCACGCTGGTGGCCTTCGCGTCGGATCGCTTCGAGCACGAGGTGCTGCCCGCGCGCCGCGAGCGCCTCGCCGTCACCGGCTGGCTGCGGCGGCGCGCGTGACCTTTCCCTCGAAGCGCGACGGCTGGCTGGTGGGGGTGCTGGTCGCGGCGATGGCGGCGCTCGTCGCGACGGCCTTCCTCCCGCTCTTCACCGAGGACGCGGGGGCGCTCGCGATTCCGTTCGCGCTCTTCCACCTCGCCGTGGCGGGCTTCATCGCGTGGACCCTGTTCGGGACCGCTTACCGCATCGGCGACGACGCGATCCTGGTGCGCAGCGGCCCGTTCCGCTGGCGCATCCCGCTCGGCGCGATCGTGTCGGTGACGCCGACGCGCAATCCGCTCTCGAGCCCCGCCGTGTCGCTCGACCGGCTGCGCGTCGCGTATCGCGCCGCGCGCGGCGAGCGCGCGCTGATGCTCTCGCCCGCCGACAAGGCGGGCTTCCTCGCGGAGCTCGCGGCGCGCTGTCCGTCGCTGCGCCTTGCCGGCGACCGGCTGCTGCCGTCGCGAGCGGCACCGAGCTAGCGTCGCGGCGCTGCGCGAGGAGCCCGCATGACGACGCCCGACGCTCCGGCCCGCTTCGTCGATCTCGAGCGCTACCCGATCCTCGACCTCGACGCGCCGCCCGCGCGCACGCTCGTGGGCCGCGCGCGCGCGCAGCTCGCCGCGAGCGGCGCGTGCGAGCTGCCCGGCTTCCTCACGCGCGACGCGACGGCGCGCATGGCGGCGGAGTCGGACGCGCTGATCGGCCGGGGCCACTTCGCGGAGACGCGCGCGACGGTGTACCTCGGCCTGCCGGAAGCCGGCCTCCCGCCCGGGCATCCGCGCGCGCGCCTCGGCGGCCGCTCGGCGGTCGAGGCGATCGCCTACGACCTCGTCCCGCCCGCGCACGCGCTGCGCCAGCTCTACGAGTGGGACGGCCTCGTGGCGTTCGTCGCGGCCGCGCTCGGCAAGGAGAAGCTGTACCGCTACGCCGACCCGCTCGGCGCGCTGAACGTCGCGTCGATGCAGGCGGGCGACGAGCTGCACTGGCACTTCGACCAGACCGACTTCGTGGTCTCGATCGCGCTGCGCGACGCCGAGGCGGGCGGCGACTTCGAGTACGCGCCGCGGATCCGCAGCCGCGACGACGAGCGTTACGACGACGTCGCGCGCGTGCTCGACGGGGACCGCACGCAGGTGCGCACGATCCCGCTGACGCCCGGCACGCTCTTGCTCTTCGCGGGACGCGACTCGCTGCACCGCGTGACGCGCGTCGGCGGCTCGGTCGCGCGGCTCGTCGCGCTGCTCGCCTACGACGAGCGACCGGATACGGTGTCGAGCGAGCTGCTGCGGCGCGCGCGCTACGGCAGGAACGGCTGAGCCGTGGCGATCGAGATCGGCGAGAGCTTCGTGGGCGAGGGCGCGGAGGCGGCGCACGTCAACACCGTGCTCGGCCCGCGCGAGGGCCCCGTCGGCGCCGCGTGGGCGACCGCGCTCGCGACGCCGTCGGCGGGCCATGCGCCGTACGTCGTGGTGCTGCGGCCGAGCCTGCCCGTGAAGCCGGCGACGCTGTTCGTGAACAAGGCCGCGATCGCCGGCGACGCGCACGCGCGGCTCAGCTGGGGCGCCGCGCAGGCGGGCGTCGCGGGCGGCGTCGCGGACGCGGTCGCCGACGGCGTGGTCGCGGCCGGCGAGGTGGACGAGCTGGTGCTGATCGCGGCGGTGTGGGTGAGCCCGTCCGCGCGCGACGAGGCCGCGGTCTACCGCAACAACCGCGCCGCGACGCGCGCCGCGCTCGCGGCCGGGCGCGAGCGGACGCCGTCGCTCGACGACGTGCTCGCCGCGCGCGCGCGTCCGTGGAATCCCTTCTTCGAGCCCGCCTGAGCGGCCGCCGCGAGCGCGAGCAGCGACGCGGCCGCCGCCGCGCCCGCGTCGGGCTCCGGCACCGTGAACGCGACGCGCTCGATCTGCTCGCCGAAGCGCGCTTCGAAGCTCCACTCGCCGGGCGGCGCGTCCGCCGGCAGCTCGAACGACCAGTACCAGTACGACCACGCGTAGTGCGCTGCGCTGGCGACGTGGCGGCCGTCGCCGAGCAGCTCGCCGTCGGGGCGCCGCACGGCGACCTCCAGCGTCTGCCCGGCCAGCTCGTCGCGCAGGTACACCGCGAACACCGCGACCTCGCCGGGCCGGAAGCGATCGCGCGCGTGCACGGCCTCGGGCTCGCCGCACGCCTCGAACTCGGGCGGCGCGGCGTGCGTCGCGAGCCGGTTCAGCGCGGAGTCGAAGTAGGGCGGCTGCCGCAGCCAGCGCGACGCGACCGCATTGCACGGGCCCTCGAACGGATCGACGATCGCGCCTTCCGCGTCGTGCACCTCGAAGTGGAGGTGCGGCGCGGTCGACGATCCCGAGCTGCCGACGAGCCCGAGGAACTCGCCCGCCTCGACGCGCTCGCCGGGCGCGAGCGGCGTGGCCGAGCCTTTCTTGAGATGCCCGTACCACGCGACGCCGCCGTCGTCGTGCAGCACGTAGACCGCGTTCCAGGGTGCGGCGCCGAGCTCGCACGAGCGGTCGTCGTGGCCGTCGTCCTTCTCGAGGATCGTGCCGGGCGCGGCCGCCACGACGGCGACGCTCTCCTCGAACATCGTGGCCCACGGGAACGGCCACAGCACGAAGTCGGTGCCGGCGTGGTCGTAGCCGTCGGCGAGGTCGTAGGTGCGCGTGCCGCAGTTCCAGTCGAGCAGCGCGCCCGGCGAAGCCGGATCGTGGTCCACGAAGTTGCTCGTCGCGTGATGGCCGGGCCGCGTGGCGCTCGCGCGCGCGCGCAGCGGCCACTCGAAGGACGGCGGCGCGCCGCCCGCCGCACGCGGCGACGGCAGCCCTGCGCGCGCCGCAG
>QEVM01000211.1 GCA_003576805.1 Pseudomonadota bacterium
CCCCGGGATCAGCGGCAGCGGCACCTTGATCACGCCCTGGAACGACTCGACGTCGCTGCCGCAGATCCCGCACGCCTCGACGGCGAGCAGCGCGTCGTCCTCGCCGATCTCGGGCAGCGGCAGCTCGCGCGGCTCGATTCGTTCGACGCCGGTCTGCACCATCGCGCGGGCAGTCTTCAGCGCCACGCGAACACCGGCTGCTCGTAGTGCGCGACGCGTGTCGCGACGCCGCGCACGACGACCTCGCGCAGCTGGTAGACGATCGCGGCGGTCGGCGCGTGCACGTCGGCGACGTCGAGCGGGATCGAGATCACCGGGCGGTCGCTCTCCGGGATGTGGCGCAGGCGCGGCACCGCGGGGTGCAGCAGCGCGGCGAGCGGAATGCGGTGCGCCTCGGCGACCTCGCGCGGATCGGGCACGAGCTCCGCGCCGGCGCCGCCCCACACCACGACCGGCGTGATCACGTAGCCGGAGCGCGTCGGATAGTCGTCGAGCAGGCCGAGCACCGCGCCCGGCGCGAGCGCGAGCCCGACCTCTTCCGACAGCTCGCGCAGCGCGGCGTCCACCACCGACTCGCCGGGATCGACGCGCCCGCCGGGCAGCGCCCACTGGCCCGCGTGGCGGCTCAGCTTCGCGGCTCGCCGCGTGAGGACGAAGCACGGCCGGCCCTGCGCGTCGTCGACGAGCGTCAGCGCGACCGCTGCGGCGCGGCGCGCGCCGAGCGGCTCCGCCGTGCGCGCGAAGCCGGCGAGGCGTGCGGCGGCGAGCCCGCGCAGGGCGTCGCCGAATCGGTGCGCGCCGAGCGCGTCGAGATCCATCGCGGCAGGATACCGTCGAACGCCTCGGTTACCTTCGGCGCTCGCATGCTCCATCCCGTCGCGCGGCGCTTGCCGCTTCCCGAACGCGGCGTCGAGATCGCGCTGCTCGACTGGGGCGGCGACGGTCCGCTCGTGCTGATGCACCACGCCAACGGCTTCTGCGCCGGCACGCTCGGCCTGGTCGCCGGCGCGCTCGTGCCGCAGCACCGCGTGATCGGCATGGACGCGCGCGGCCACGGCGCGTCGTCGAAGCCCGAAGGCCCGGCCGCCTACCACTGGGACGAGTTCGCGGAGGACTACCTCGCCGTCGCGCGCCGGCTCGCGGACGCGTGCGGCGGCGGGCGCGTCGCGGTCGCGCTCGGCCACTCGTTCGGCGGCACCGCCGCGCTCGGCGCCGCGGCGCGCGAGCCCGCGCGCTTCGAGCGATTGGTGCTGGTCGATCCAGTCGTGCCGCCGCCGCCCGAGATGGCGGGCGGCGACCCGACGCGCCCCGCGCGGATCGCGCGCCTCGTGGACGGCGCGCGCCGTCGCCGTTCGGTGTGGGCGAGCCGCGCGGAGGCGCGCGCCCACTTCGCGGCGCGCTCGCTGTTCGAGCGCTGGCTGCCCGAGGCGCTCGACCTCTACGTCGAGTACGGCCTCTTCGAGCGCGCCGACGGCTCGGTCGAGCTCGCGTGTCCGGGCGCGGTCGAGGCGGCGGTGTTCGCCAACGGCCCGCCCACGGACGTCGTCGAGCTCGCGCAGCGCGCGAAGGCGCCGGCGACGGTGCTGTGGGCGCGCCACGGCGACTTCTCGCACCGCGTCTTCGAGCGCGTGTTCGGCGCGATGGAGCGCGCCGCGGTCCGCGAGATCGACTGCGGCCATCTGGTGCCGATGGAGCGGCCCGATCTCGTCGTGGACGCGGTGCTCGCGAAGGAGGCGGAATGGCGATCTTCGAGGACGTGAGCGCGCAGATGAAGGACGCGCTGAAGGCGAAGGACGAGGCGCGCCTGGCCGCGCTGCGCGGCATCCGCGCGGCGTTCCTGAACGAGTGCAAGAAGGACAACTCGACCACGCTCTCCGACGAGACTGCGATCGGCCTCCTGCGCAAGCTCGAGAAGCAACGCCAGGAGAGCATCGACGCGTTCACTGACGCCGGCCGGCCCGAGCGCGCCGACGCCGAGCGCGCCGAGCTGGCCGTGATCCGCACCTTCCTGCCGCAGCTCGCCGACGAGGCGACGACGCGCCGCTGGGTCGAGGAGGCGATCGCCGCGTCCGGCGCCACCAGCGGCAAGGAGATCGGCAAGGTGATGGGCGCGCTGATGAAGGCGCACAAGGGCGAGCTGGACGCCGGCCGCGCGCGCGAGATCGCGATGCAGATGCTCGGGGCGTAGCGCGTGGCGGAATCCGTCGCGCCCGCGCTGCCCGCCCTGCCCGCGCTGCCGAATGGGCTCGTCGCGTTCGTGAAGCGCGATTGTCCGACGTGCCGCCTCGTCGCGCCCGCGCTCGCGCAGATCGCGGGGCAGGCGCCGCTGCCGCTCGTCGTCTACGCGCAGGACGATCCCGACTTTCCCGCCGAGGTCCCGCACGCGGCGCGCATCGACGACCGTTCGCTGGCGGCGTCGTGGCGCCACCGCATCGAAACGGTTCCGACGCTGATCCGTGTCGAGCACGGAGAGGAGCGCGAGCGCGCCGTCGGCTGGGTGCGCAGCGAGTGGGAGGCGCTGACCGGCGTCGCGGGCCTCGCGCCCGGGCTGCCCGACTGGCGGCCCGGCTGTGGCTCGCTCTCCGTCGACCCGGACCTCGCGCCCGAGCTCGCGGTGCGCTTCGGCGCGGCGAAGCTGCGCGCGCGGCGCGTCGAGCTCGCGGCGCTCGAGGACGAGATGGAGGCGGCGTACGCGCGCGGCTGGACCGACGGCCTGCCGATCGTGCCGCCCACCGAGAAGCGCGTGCTCGCGATGCTGGAGGGCACCACGCGCGCGCCGGGCGAGATCGTCGCGACGGTGCCGCCCGATCTGGTCCCGTGCAGCGTCGAGAAGGTCGCGATCAACGCGGTGATGGCGGGCTGCAAGCCCGAGTACCTGCCCGTCGTGCTCGCCGCGGTCGAGGCCGCCTGCACCAGCGAGTTCAACGTGCACGGACTGCTCGCGACGACCATGCCGGTCGGTCCCGTCGTAATCGTGAACGGCCCGATCCGGCGCGCGATCGGCATGAACGCCGGCATCAACGTCTTCGGCCAGGGCAACCGCGCGAACCTGACGATCGGCCGCGCGCTCCAGCTCGTCGTGCGCAACGTCGGCGGCGGGCGTCCCGGCGAGGTCGACCGCGCGACCTTCGGCAGTCCCGGCAAGATCGCGTTCTGCTTTCCCGAGGACGAAGAGGGCTCGCCGTGGACGCCGCTCTCGGCCGACTTCGGCGTCGCGCCCGGCACCGACACGGTGACGCTCTTCCCGGGCGAGGCGCCGCGCTCGATCGTCGATCAGCTCGCGCGCGATCCCGAGTCGCTCGCGCGCAGCTTCGCGGCGTGCTTGCGCACGGTGCACCACCCGAAGCTGCCGCTCGTCTTCGACGCGATCCTCGCGGTCGGCCCCGAGCACGCGCGCGTGTTCCGCGAGGCGGGCTGGGACAAGTCGCGGCTCGTCGCACGGCTGCACGAGCTGCTGCTGCTGCCCGGCAGCGAGATCGTGCGCGGCGCGGGCGGCATGGCGGAGGGCACGCCGCCGCACCTCGCGAACGCGACGCTGCCCAAGTTCCGTCCGGGCGGCCTGCTCGTCGTGCACTGCGGGGGCGGCGCAGGCCTCTTCTCGTCGATCATCGGCGGCTGGGCCAACGGCGAGATGGGCAGCGCGCCGGTGATCCGCGAGATCCGCGCGTAGATTGCGGTGCGAGCGCGACGGCTAGCGTCGGTCGCGCGCGCGCAGCGCGAGCCAGAGCGGCCAGAGCGCGCCGACGAAGAACACGACGGACTCGGTCACGAAGACGTCGGGGACGAGCGGCAGCCGCGACTCGACGCGCGACGCGAGCGACGACGAGTCCGTGACGGCGTAGACGACGAGTCCGATCAAGCAGTAGACCACGAGCAGGGCCATCGACCAGGACTCCATGTGCGTTCCGATCGGCCGGCGCGCCGGATCGCTGAACGCGCGCGACGATCGGAGTGGTGGGCCGGAGCGGATCGCGGGTATGCTCGCGCCCCGAGGAGCCGCGATGAGCGAGCCGCGCATCCTGCTCGATCCCACCGGCGAGCGCAACGTCGCCGTGAAGCCGCGCCTGCCGCGGCTGGCGTCGCTCGCGGGCGTGACGGTCGGACTGCTCGACATCGCCAAGCCGCGCGGCGACCGCTTCCTCGATCGCGTGCAATCCCATCTCGAAGGCGCCGGCGCGACGGTGCGGCGCTATCGCAAGCCCACCTTCACGAAGCCCGCGCCCGTGGACCTGCGCCAGCAGATCTCGGTGCAGTGCGGCGCGGTCGTGGAAGCGCTCGCCGACTGAGGCTCGTGCACGTCGTGCAGTGTGCACGACATCATCGACCTCGAAGCGCGTGGGGTCCCGGGCGTGTTCGTCGCGACCACCGAGTTCGTGGACGGCGCGGAGCACCAGGCGCGCGCGCTCGGCGCCGAGCCGGCGGGCGTGTACGTCGAGCACCCGATCCAGGACCGCACCGACGCCGAGATGGACGCGATCGCGGACCGCGCGTTCGCGCAGGTGCTCGCGGCGTTGGTGAAGCCGGCGTGAGCGAGGCGTCGCTCGCGCAGATCGCCGCCATCGCGGCCTCGGCGATGGCGCGCGCGACGTCGCGGCGCCTGGCGCGCGGCCCGCTGCGGCCCTCCTGGACTTGGCGCACGGAGCTGGCCGCCGCGGTGATGCGCGCCGTGCTGATGGAGTCGAAGCGGCGCGGCGTGCCGTGGCTGCGCTCGGCGCTCTCCAAGTCGAAGTTGCCGTCGTCGTTCGCGGGCCGCGTGCGCACCCACGACGTCGACGCGGGCGGCGTGCCCGCCCGCTGGTTCGCGCCGCTCGGCCCGCAGCCGCGTCGCACGATCGTGTACTTCCACGGCGGCGGCTTCGTGATCGGCGCCGCCGAGACGCACGGCGATCTGCTCGCGCGGCTCGCCGTGCACGCGAACGCGCGCGTGCTCGGCGTCGACTACCGGCTCGCGCCCGAGCACCGCTTCCCGGCCGCGCACGACGACGCGCTCGCGGCGACGCGTTGGGTGGTCGCGCAGGGCGCCGATCCCGCGAGCGTCGCGCTCGCCGGCGACTCCGCGGGCGGCAATCTCGCGATCGCGACGCTGGTCGCGCTGCGCGACGCGGGCGAGCCGTTGCCGGCCGCTGCCGCGCTGCTGTGTCCGTGGACGGATCCGCTCGCGCAGGGCGGCTCGATGGCGGCCAACGAGGACGCCGACTTCGGCGACCGCGCGCTGCTCGTCGGCTGGTACGAGGACTACTGCGGCGCCGGCGCGCCGCGCGATCCGCGCGTGTTCCCGAACGAGGCGAAGCTCGGCGGCCTGCCGCCGCTCCTCGTGCAGGTGGGCGGCGCCGAGATCCTGCTCGACCAGGTCGTCGCGTTCGCCGAGCGCGCGCAGGCCGCGGGCGTGTCGCTCCAGCTCGACGTCGCCCGCGACCTGTTCCACGACTGGCAGCTGCAGGCGTCGCTGCTGCCCGAAGGAGCGCGCGCGCTCGAAGAGGTCGGGCGCTTCCTGGCGGAGCGCACGCGCGGCTGAGCGCCGACCCGCACCAGCTCCTAGACTGATCGCGCGCCCGACGGAGGACCGCGATGTCCCTGCACGCCGAACGACCTGCGGAGCCCGATCCGTCGTATCACGGCATCGACCCGAACGAGCGCGACGAAGCGCGCCAGGCCGATCCGTTCCCGTCGATCCACCACCTGCGCCGCGTCGCGCCGGTGAACGAGACGCCGATGGGCGTCTGGCGCCTCTCCCGCTACGAGGACTGCGTGCGCCTGCTGCGCGGCGCGCGCTGCGGCGTGCGCCATCTCGACGGCCGCTATCCGCGCCGCGCCGACGACCAGGGTCCCGGCGACTTCATGCTGCTGCAGGACCCGCCGAACCACACGCGGCTGCGCAATCTCGTGTCGCGCTCGTTCACGCCGCGCGCCGCCGAGAGCTGGCGCACGCGCGCGCAGGCGATCGCGAACGAGTGTCTCGACCGCGCGCTCGAGCGCGGCGCGATCGACGTGATCGCGGACCTCGCGCTGCCGGTCCCGTCGACGCTGATCTGCGAGATGCTCGGCGTGCCGGTCGCGGATCGCGACCGCTTCACGCAGTGGACCGCCGACGCGACGCACGGCCTCGCCGGCACGATGGCGCCGCCGGAGACGCAGGCGCGCGCGCAGGCGGCCGCGCTGGCGCTGGCCGGCTACTTCGACGCGCTGATCGCCGAGCGCCGGAACGACAAGCGCGACGATCTCCTCTCGCAGCTGATCCGCGCGGAAGAGCAGGGCGACCGCCTGACGCCGGGCGAGCTGGTGGTGCAGTCGATCGGGCTGCTGATCGCCGGCTTCGAGACCACGATCGGCCTGATCGGCAACGGCGCGGCCGCGCTCGCGCGCCATCCCGCGGAGCAGGCGAAGCTGCGCGCGCGGCCCGATCTCGTGCCGAACGCGGTCGAAGAGTGCCTGCGCTTCGACGGCCCGATCGGGATGACGCTGCGCGTGCTGCACGAGGACTTCGTCGTCGGCGGGCGCACCATCCCGTGCGACACCGAAGTGTGGGCGATGCTCTGGGGCGCCAACCGCGATCCCGCGGTGTTCGCCGATCCCGACCGCTTCGACGTCGAGCGCCCGAACGCGCGCGAGCACCTGGCCTTCGGCGGCGGCGCGCACCTGTGCCTCGGGGCGCACCTCGCGCGCATGGAGGGCCAGGTCGCGCTCGGCGCGCTGGTCGCGCGCACCAAGGAGTTCGCGCTCGAACGCGACCGGATCGAGTGGGGCGCGTCGCTCTTCCGCGTGCCCGCGCGCCTGCCGATCGCGTTCAGCCCGGCGTAGCGACGGGGTAGCCGCGGTCGGTCCAGCCGTGCCAGCCCTCCGCCATCGAGAGCAGGCGCGTGAATCCCATCCTTTGGAGCGCCTGGACGGCGAGCGCGCTGCGGTTGCCGCCGCCGCAGTAGAGGATCATCGGACGCTCGCGCCCCGACGACAGCCAGGCGTCGCGCTTGGCGTGCTCGAGGTCGGCCTTCACCTCGAGGAAGCCGCGTGGGTAGTGGCGGGCGCCGGGGACGTGGCCGGCGGCGTACTCGTCCGCCTCGCGCACGTCGACGATCTCCCAGCCGCCGCGATCGGGCCGGTCGAGCAGCGCGCGCACCTCTTCGGGCGAGATCTCACGCACTTCCGTCAGCGCTTCCCGGACCAGATCGGCCAGCGACTTCGACATCGCCCGAGGATATCCGCAGGCCTCGTGAACTCGCCGCTCGCCTTCGGCTCGCTGCGCGGAATCGGGGCTTGTTGGGACTCGGGCCGGCTGCGAGCTTCGCGCTCGAGAGGAGGTGAGCCGATGGAGCATCCGTCCGTCATCCAGCCCGGCGAGCACGCCGTCTTCAAGCCCGACAAGATGGGCAAGGCGACGCTCTTCGAGTCGCCGCGCATCCTGGTCGGCCTGAACTGCTTCGAGCCCGGGCAGGAGCACGCGCTGCACGCGCATTCGGGACTGGACAAGGTCTACCAGGTGCTCTCGGGCGCGGGCGAGTTCCTGCTCGAAGGGCGCGCGCTCGCGATGCAGCCGGGCGCGATGCTCGTCGCGCCGGAGGGCGTCCCCCACGGCATCCGGAACAGCGGCCGCGAGCGTCTCGTCGTGCTCGCGATCCTGGCGCCCGGACCCAAGTAGCCTTCAACCCGCTCTCCGCGGCTGCCGAAGAGCCGCCCGTGCAGCCGAGAACCCGGGGGACCGCGCGGGCCCTGCTCGCCGCCGCGTTTTGGTGTCTCTGCGTCGCGCCCGGGTGGGCGCGCGCGAGCGGCGTCGCGGCGCTCCCGCCGCGCGCGCCGGCGGAGCTGCAGACGCTCGCGACCGGCGCCGCGGAGTGGGTGCGCACGCGGATCGCGGACGCGGGCGCCGCTTCGCAGCCGGGCTTCGCGCTCGCAGCCGAGCTGCCCGTGGTGCGCGCGCACGTGCTCGCGCCGGCGGAGCGGTTGCGCGCGCTCGTCGCGGCCGGCGCCGAGCGCGCATGGGTCCTCGATCTCGACTCCGATCGCGGCCGCGCCGTGGTGCAGCTCGCGATGCTCGACCTCGCGACGAGCCGCACGCTCGCCGCCGGCCGCGCCGAAGGCGCGCTCGGCGAGCTCGGCGCGGCGCTCGCGCAGGCGACGGACGCGCTGCTCGCGCAGCTCGGCGCGCACGCGCCGGCCGCGCCGCCGCCGTCG
>QEVM01000212.1 GCA_003576805.1 Pseudomonadota bacterium
GCGCGGCGCGCTCCGCGCGCGGCGGCGCGCAGCCGGCGCGCCGAGCGCACGCGCAGCCAACGGCGCAGCGGCAGCGAGTCGGGCAACACGGTGGCGTCGCACGCGTACTCGAACGCGGCGCCGCCGTGCTCGCCGCGCACGTGGATGTTGAGCACGCGCCGCCCCGGCAGCTCGGTCGGCGTCGCGCAGAAGATGCGCACCTCGGCGCCCGAAGCGCGCAGCGCGCGCACGAAGCCGTGCACCCGGGCGGTCGCACCCGCGCCGTTCGGGAAGCCGAAGTTGTCGCCGACGATCCAGACGCGCACGCGCTGCGCTCCCGGGAGAGGGGCCCTACCATGCCGCCCGCTCCGCGGCGGCGCAAAGCGCCGGCGCAGCGCCATCTGCACGAAGCCGGACAGAGAGGACGAATCCGACGATGCGCATCCTGATCACCGGCGCGAACGGGACGCTGGGCCGCTTCCTCCGCCAGGAGCTCGGCGCGCGCGGCCACGACGTGTTCAGCGTCGACGTGTCGCACGGGCCCGAGGAGATCGGCTTCTCGCTGCGCACCGACGTGCGCAAGCCGGTGTATGCCCGCTGCGACGTCGGCGAGTACCGCCAGCTCGAGCGTGTCTTCGACCAGGCCGGCCCCTTCGACGTCGTCTACCACCTCGCCGCCGAGTTCGGCCGCTGGAACGGCGAGGACTTCTACGAGCAGCTCTGGCGCACCAACGTGGTCGGCACCAAGAACGTGATCCGGCTGCAGGAGAAGCTGCGCTTCCGCCTGGTGCAGTTCTCGTCGTCCGAGGTCTACGGCGACTGGCCCGAGCTGATGGTCGAGTCGGTGATGGACGAGCACGAGATCAAGCAGATGAACGACTACGCCATGACCAAGTGGGTCAACGAGATGCAGGTGCGCAACTCGGCGGAGCAGTACGGCACCGAGTCGGTCGTGGTGCGGATCTTCAACACCTACGGGCCCGGCGAGTACTACAGCCCGTACCGCTCCGTGAACTGCCGCTTCATGTACTGCGCGCTGATGGGCCTGCCGTGGGTCGTGTTCCGCGGCTACGGGCGCACGTCGACCTACGTCGAGGACACGGTGCGCACGCTCGCGACCATCGCGGAGCGGTTCAAGCCCGGCGAGACGTACAACGTCGGCGGCGACGCGTACCACACCATCGAAGAGCTCTCGGACCTGATCCTGCGCGAGACCGGCGCCGACCCGAAGCTGGTCGAGTACCGCGACGCCGAGGTCCTGACGACCCGCCACAAGCGCGTCGACGTCTCGAAAGCGGTGCGCGACCTCGGCCATCGCACGACGGTGTCGCTCGAGGAAGGGGTTCGCCGCACGATCGCCTGGATGCGGGACGCCTACCGGCTCTAGGCGGCTCCCGCCGAGGCCCGGTCCGCTGCGGCGGCGCGGCGCCGGGATGACGCGCTCGGGACCCCGCCGCTGGGGTCTCCTGCCACCATCGCGCCGCGGTGGCCACTCAATGCCCGAGGGGGCATTCCGTGAACGTTTCGATCTTCACCCGGCGCACTTCCCAGCATGGATTCCGGCGCGCGCCGCGCGCGGCGGCGGCGACCGCGCTCGCCGTGCTCGCGCTCGCGTTCGGGCCGTTTTCGGCAAGCGCGACGCCCATCACCGTCGGCGGCGCCGGCGGGCCGTCGCTGGTCGTCGATCCGATCTACTTCCAGGGCTTCGGCGTGTTCGGGCTGGCCGGACCCGGCCAGGGCGTCGACTACACGGCCGCCGCGCCGGTGCCGTTCCTCAGCGCGGGCAACGCGCCGAACATGGATCTCACCATCACGCAGATGCTCCAGCAGCCCGCCTGGCAGCATCCCCAGGATCCGGCGAACTCGCTCAACCCCGACCTGAACGGCGGCGTTCCGTCGACGCCTTCGGCCGCGGTGCCGGTCGTCGCCGATTCCCTGTGGACCGTGCGCAACGACGCGGGGCGTCCGCTCGAAGACGTGCTGCTGCTCTTCACGCGCACGATTCCGCAGACCAACTATCCCGCCGTCGACGTCGCGCTCGACGACGAGATCTTCTCGGTGCTCGCGTACACGAGTCTCGACGGCACGGAGCGCCACTACGGCGCGCTCGCACTGGGCGATCTCGAATCAGGTCAGGCAGTCGACATCTTGATCCGGTACATCGTCGCCGGCCCGCTCCCCATCTTGAACGGCGAGTTCACCTTGCCGCCGCTCGGGGTCGCGGGTCTGGAGGGGGGACGGTATGTGCCGGAGCCGGGGACGCTCGGGCTGGTTCTGCTCGGGCTCGCGGCGATCGGCAGGTGCCGTCGCGCATGAGGCCGACCGCGGCGCGCGCGCGGGGATGGCGCGCCGGCTGATTCGCGGCGCAGCGCTCGGCCTCGCATGCATCGTCGCTCTGCTCGCCGGCTCGACGCTGGCGCAGCCGGAGCGCGAGCGCGCGCACGTCGAGCGGCTGGCCGCGGCGAGTCGCTGCGACGAGGCGCTCGCCGCGATCGACCGCATCGCGGCGGAGCGCGCGCTCGACGCGCGGCTCGAGAAGGTCGCGGGCCGCTGTCGCATGAAGCTCGGGCGCTACGCCGAGGCCGCCGCGTCGTTCGAGCGCGCGCGCACACTCGACCCGACGCTGCCCGATCTCGATCTCCAGCTCGGCATCGCGTACTTCCACGCCGAGGACCTCGAAGCCGCGGGCGACGCCTTCGGGCGCGCGCGCGCCTCCGGCGTGCGGCGGCCGGAGCTCGACTTCTACGAGTCGCTGGTGGCGCTCCAGCTCGGCGGGGATCCGGTTGCGGCGGCGCAGACGATCGAACGCGCCGGTCGCGAGCGGCCCGAGTCGCTCCAGCCGGCCGCGGGCTACTACGCGGCGCTCGCGTGGGAGCGCGCCGCGGATCGCACGCGCGCCGAGCGCGCGCTCGAGAGCGTGGCCGAGTCGAATCCCGGCACCGTCTGGGAGACGGCCGCGCGCAGTCAGCTCGACCGGCTCGCGAGCACGCCGCTCGTGACGAGCCGGCCGTGGGCGCGCGTCACCGGCGGCCTCGAGTACGACTCGAACGTCGCGTACCTCGGCCGCGGGCTCGCGACGCCCGACGAGATCGATTCGCAGGGCGACGTGCGTGGCGTGTGGTGGCTCGACGCCGGCACGCCGCTCGCCGACTTCGGCGGCTTCACGCTCGGCGTGCGCGCCAACCATTACGGCTCGGCGCACGTCGACGCGCGCGACTACGACCTCGAATCGCCCGGCCTCTCGTTCTGGCTCGATCGTCCGCTCGGCGAGCGCGCGCTGCTGCGGCTCGAAGCGGGCTACCAGTACGCGTGGCTCGGCTACGACCCGTACGTCGGGAGCTGGAACGTGACGCCGCAGCTCTTCGTCGACTTCGGGCGCTGGGGCACGAGCCGGCTGTACGCGGGCGTCGGCGTCCACGACTTCGAGTCGGACGAAGAGGACGAGCCCGCGGGCCTCGGCGTCGGCACGCCGTGTCCGGGCGGCGCCCGGCGCTGCGGGCCCGCCGGCATCGACGAGCGCGACCGCCGCGATCGCGACGGCGTCGGCGTGACGGCCGGGCTCGAGCACCGCGTGCGGCTGCACGAGGGCAAGACCGAGCTGCGCGCCGGACCGCTCTTCGAGCACTACGCGGCCGAAGGGCGCGAGTGGGACTCGTGGGGCGTCGGCGCGAGCGCCGGCGTGCGGCGCGCGCTGCCATACGACTTCACCGTCGGCCTCGACGCGCTCTACCTGCACCGGCCGTACTCGAGCCCGACCAGCTATCCCGATCCGCGCGAGCTCGCGAGCGGCGTCCAGTACGGGCTCTCGCGCCGCGACCGCACCGACGACTTGTTCGCGGTGGACGTGTGGGTCGAGCGTCCGATCACCGAGCGGCTGACCGCCCAGATCCGCTACGGGTATCTCGACAACAACAGCAACGCCGCGGTCTTCGACTACGACCGCCATCTCGTCGGCGGCTATCTCACCTACACGTGGCAGGGAAGGGAGACGAAGCGATGAGCCGACGCCGCGGCGCGGCCTGCGCCCTCGTGCTCGCGTTCGCATCGGCCGCGCCGTTCGCGGCGGCCGACGTGCGCCGCACCGAGGAGGAGATCGAGGTGCCGCCGTACGCGACGGCGCCGCCGTGCGAGGATCCCGGCGACCGGCCCGTGATCGCGACGGTCGTGGCCGTGACCGGCGAGCCGACGCGCGCGCTGCCCGAGTGCGAGCCGAGCCCGCTCGGCTGCGGGAGCACGATTCACGCCGGCGACCAGATCGTCACCGGCCCCGGCGCGCACGTCGCGCTCGAGTCCGCCGATCGCTACGTGCAGATCGGCCCCGACGCCAAGGTGATCACGCGCGCGACGAGCGACGGCGCGCCCGATCTCGCCGTCGAGCAGGGCGCCGTCCGCGTCATCGCCACCTCCGCGATCGGGACGGACGCCGCGAGCGCGGCGGTCGCGCGTGTCGCGACGCCGCAGCTCCGCACCGACGCAGCGGGCGCGGACACGATCGCGTCGGCGGGCGCGGCGGGCGGCTCGGCGATCTGCTCGTACGCGGGCCCCGTCGCCGTCGTTCCGATCGGCGGCGGGCCGGTGCGGATCGCGGGCCGCGCGGAAGATCCCGACGGAACGCCCGACGTCGCGGCGGGGCCGGCGACGCTCGCGGCGAACGACTGCGTGGTCGCGGGCGGCGGCGCGAGCGCCGCGGCCGCGCCCGACGCGCCCGTCGTGTCGATCGCCGACGTCGGGAGCTGCGACCTCGCCGGCGAGTTCGAGCCGACCGACGTCGCGCTCGGCCCGACCGGGCCGGGCTTCCCGTTCGCGCCGCCGCCGCCGATCCCGCCTCCGTACTGCGAAGCGGGCTCGTGCGGCCCGCGCCGCACGACGCCGGGTCCGCCGACGCGCGCCGGCATTCCGCTGGTCGAGTCGCCCGCGGGCTACGAGCCGCCGCCGTAGGCCGGCTTCAGAGCTCGGCTTCGAGCGCGCGCTCGAGCGTCGGCACGGTGAAGCGGAAGCCGAGCTGCGTGGCGCGCTCGGGCACGACGCGGCGGCTGCCGAGCAGCTCGTCCGCCAGGTCGCCGAGCACGGCGCGCAGCGCGAAGCCGGGCACCGGGATCCACGCGGGCCGGCGCACGGCGCGCGCCAGCACCCGCGTGAACTCTTCGTTGCGCACGGGATTCGGGCCGACCGCGTTCACCGGTCCGCTCCAGCGCTCGTCGCCGAGCGCGGCGCGGATCATCGCGACGAGGTCGTCGACGTGGATCCACGGGAACCACTGCTGGCCGTCGCCGAGCTTGCCGCCCGCGCCGAGGCGGAAGGCGCGCGCGATCGGCACCAGCGCGCCGCCCTCGCGCGCGAGCACGACGCCGATGCGCAGCGACACGACGCGCACGCCGTGCGCCGCCGCGGCGGCGGCTTCGCGCTCCCACGCGACGCACACGTCGGCGAGGAAGCCGCGGCCCGGCGCGGCGCTCTCGGGGAGCAGCTCCTCGCCGCGCGAGCCGTAGTAGCCGATCGCCGACGCGCACACGAAGGTGCGCGGCCGCGCGGCCTCGGGCAGCTCGCCGAGCGCGGCGACGAGCGCGCGCGTCGACTCGACGCGGCTCGCGCGAATGCGCTCGCGGCGCGCCTCGTTCGGCAGGCCGCCGAACACCGGCTCGCCCGCGAGGTGCACGACCGCGTGGCAGCCGGCGAGCGCCGCCGGCGGCACGCGCACGCCGTCCCACTGCACCGCCGCGACGCCGTGCGGCAGTCGCGCGCCGCTGCCGCGCGACACCGCGCGCACCGCGACGCGGTCCGCCAGCAGCGCGCGCACGAGGCGCCCGCCGACGAGACCGGTCGCGCCCGTCACCAGGACCGTGCGCACTTCGCTCATTGCGCGTTCCTCGCCGGCGCGAAGGCCTCGAACACCGCTTCGATCGCGCGCCGGTCGATCGCGAGCGGCGAGAGCACGGGCGTCGTGACGCCCGCCTCGACGAACGCCGCGACCTGTTCGCGGCAGCGCTCGGCCGAGCCGAGGATCGTGATGCGGTCGACCATGGCGTCGCTCATCGCGGCCGCGACGCCGGCGCGGTCCTTGCGCGCCCACGCGTCCGCCACGGCGCGCGCCTCGTCTTCGAAGCCGCACCACGCGAAGAACCGGTTGTAGACCGGCGCCGCCGCGTAGCCGCCGAACGCCATGCGCACGATGTTGCGCGCGTAGGGCAGGTCGTCGGTGATCATCACCTGGAAGCGGCACACGACCTCGTGCTTCGCGACGTCGCGGCCCGCGTCGGCGCCGCCGGCGCGGTACGCGCCCAGGATCTGGGGCAGCGCGCTCGCCGGGAACAGGTTCACGACGAGGCCGTCGCCGATGGCGCCCGCGAGCCGCAGCATCTTCTCGCGCAGCGCGGCGAGATAGATCGGCACGGGCTGTCGCGGCACGTTGCCGAGCCGGAAGCCCTTCGAGCGCAGCGCCTCGCCGGCGAAGTCGGTCTTCTCGCCGGCCAGCGCCTGGCGCAGGATCGCGACGCTCTCGCGCACGTGCGCGAGCGGCCGCTCGAACGCGACGCCGTTCCAGTCGCGCACGATCGCGTGCGACGACGATCCGAGCCCCAGCACGAAGCGCCCGCCCGTGAGCTGTTGCACCGTCGCCGCCGACATCGCGAGCACCGCCGGCGTGCGGTTGTAGACCGGCACGATCGCGGTGCCGATCAGCGAGCGCTCGGTCGCCGTCGCGAGCGCGCCCGCCAGCGCGAACGAGTCGGGTCCGTTCGTCTCCGCCAGCCAGATCGCGTCGTAGCCCCACTCGCGCTCGGCCTTGGCTGCCAGCTCGACGCACGCGCGCGCGTCGAGCCCGGGCGCGGGAAGCGAGATGGCGACACGTCCGAGGTTCACGGTTGCCTTTCCTGGAGTCGGAGGTCTGCGACGGCGAGCCTCATGGGGTCTGCCCGCTCGCCTTCGGCTCGCTACGGCGGAAACGGGGCGGCTCGCTTCGGTCGTTGCTTCGAGCTCCGTCCTACTTTGGCTGCATGCGGATGGCGCCGTCGATGCGGATGGTTTCGCCGTTGATCATGGGGTTCTCGATGATGTGGCAGGCGAGCGCGGCGAACTCGGGCGGCTTGCCGAGCCGGCGCGGAAACGGGATCTGCGACGCCAGATCGTCGCGCGCCTCCTGCGGCATCATCATCAGCATCGGCGTCCCGAACAGGCCCGGGGCGATCGTGTTGACGCGCACGCCGATCGAGGCGAGGTCGCGCGCGATCGGCAGCGTCATGCCGACCACGCCGCCCTTCGACGCCGAGTAGGCGCACTGGCCGATCTGGCCTTCGAAGGCCGCGGCCGACGCGGTGTTCACCACGACGCCGCGCTCGTTCTCGTCGTTCGGCGGGTTCTGCATCATGCGCGCCGCGGCGAGGCGGATCACGTTGAAGGTGCCGAGCAGGTTCACGCGCAGCGTGAGCTCGAAGAGCTTCAGGTCGAAGGGCTTGCCGTTCTTGTCGACGGTGCGGCCGGCGGTGCCGATGCCCGCGCAGTTGACCGCGGCGTGGATGCCGCCGAAGCGGCCGACGGCCTCGTCGAGCGCGGCCGTCACCTGCTCCTCGCTCGCGACGTCGGTCTCGCAGAAGATGGCGTCGCCGCCGAGCGACTTCGCGACCTCGGCGCCCTTGCTGCGCCCGAGGTCGAGGATCGCGACCTTCGCGCCCTTCGACGCGAGCAGGCGCGCCGTCGCCTCGCCGAGTCCCGATCCGCCGCCCGTGACGACGGCGCCGATGCCCTGGATCTGCATGCTGCCTCCGATCTCGCGGAGGCGGCACACTAGCTTTCGAGCAGAGCAGCGGCGAGACGCAGCGCCACGGCGCCCGGCGCCGGCGCGCCGACGCGGCGCCCGTCGAGCAGCGCGATCGGACGCGCGCCGCGCACCGCGTTCACCGCGACGATCTCGCGCGCGGCGGCGACGTCGCGCGCGGTGACGTCGGCCTCGACGAGATCCGGACAGCGCTCCAGCAGCAGCTCGCGCGCGATGCCCGCCTGCGCGCCGCGCGAGAGCGGCGGCGTCACCAGCGCGCCGTCGGGCCGCGACACCACGAGGCTGCTGCGCGCGCCCTCGACGAGGAAGCCCTGCGCGTCGAACAGCAGCGCCTCGTGCGCGCCGACGCTGCGCGCCTGCGCGAGCGC
>QEVM01000213.1 GCA_003576805.1 Pseudomonadota bacterium
CGCGGCGCACGCTGCGACGAGCAGCGCGGCGAGCGCGGTCGCGCGGGCGGGCGACCGGCGCGCCCGCCGGCGCCTCATCGGGCGCCGAGCTCCTGGCGGAGCCGCTCGAGCTTCTCGTGGAGCTGCGGCTGCTCGTTCGGGCGCGGATCGAGCTTGACCGCCTCTTCGTAGTGTCGGAGCGCGCGCTTGCGGTCGGAGCGCAGCCGGTAGGCGTCGCCGAGGTGCTCGGAGATCACCGGGTCGCCGTTGGTCAGCACGGCGGCGCGCTCGAGCGTCTGGATCGCCTTCTCGAGCTCGGCGCGACCGGCGGCGTTGCGGTTGGCGCGCAGCAGCGCGCGGGCGCGCATGTAGTGGACCCAGCCGAGGCTGTCCATGATGTAGCCGTCGTCGGGACGCGCAGCGAGCGCGCGGCGGATCATGTGCTCGGCCTCGTCGAGCTGGTGGCCGCGTTCCGCCCACGTGTAGCCGACGTAGTTGAGCGCGCCGGGGTGCTGCGGATTGCGCGCGAGCACCTGCTGCATGTAGCCGAGCGCCTCGTCCTGACGGCCGGCGTCGCCGTGCAGCACGCCGAGGTTGTAGAGGATCTCCTCGTCCTCGGGCGCCGCCGCGAGCAGGCCCTCGAGGAACTGCTTGGCGCCCTCGAAGTCGCCGGACTTGGCGCGCAGCGTCGCGACGTACAGGTCGAGCTGGCGCGACGGCGAGCGCGTCTGCACGGCCTCGGCCTCGCGCAGCGCGGCGGGATAGTCGCGGCGCCGCTCGTGGATGCCCGCGAGCTGGAGGCGCGCATCGCCGTAGCGCTCGTGGTCGGGCGGCACGCGCTCGAACGACTCGATCGCGCCGGCGAGATCGCCCGCCTCGCGCCGCACCGTCCCGAGGAAGTAGTGCACCTCGGCCTGCTCGGGGTTGCGCGCGAGGATGCGCTGGAAGCGCGCCTCGGCGTCGTCGTAGCGCTTCTGCTCGAGGTCGAGGTAGCCGAGCCGCAGCACGGAGCGCACGTCCTCGGGATGGCGGCGCTCGACCTCCTCCAGCGTCCTGCGCGCCTCGTCGTTGCGGCCGAGGTCGATCTGCGCGTCGGAGAGCGCGACCAGCGTCGCGTGGTGGTGCGGGTGCGCGCGCAGCACCTCGCGGTAGATCTGCACCTCGCCCGCGCGATCGCCGCGCTCGCGCCGGCCGCGCGCGAGCGCCGCGTACACCGCGAGGTTGCCCGGGTGCAGGCGCAGCGCGCTGCGCAGCGCGCGCTCGGCCTGCTGCGGCTGCTCGCGCTTTTCGTGGACGCGCGCGAGCGCGAAGTGCGAGCGCAGGTTGGTCGGGTCGGCGCGCACCATCCACTGCGCGGTGCGCAGCGCCTCGTCGAGCCGGCCGGCGTCGTAGTAGAGGCCGTAGAGGAGCAGCGCGGCGTCGGGATCGATCGGCTTGCCGTCCTCGCTGCGCAGCGTGCGCTCGGCGGCCGCGGTGTCCTTGCGGATGCGGTAGAGCGTGCCGAGGAAGAGCCGCAGGTCGACGTCGTCGGGATCGAGCGAGCGCGCGCGCTCGGCGTACGGAACGGCCTCGTCGATGCGGCCGTTGCGCGCGAGCAGCTCGGCGGTGGTGCGCGCGAGCAGCGGCGAGCCGGGGTCCTTCGCGATCGCGCGCTCGTAGGCGGCGAGCGCCTGGTCCACCTGCCCGTCGAGCTCGAGCTGGCGGCCGACGAGGTAGTCGTACTCGGGCGGCGCGGCGGGCCGCACCGGCTCGCCCGGCCCTTCGTCGCCGCCGAGCTCGGGCCAGTGCGGCCGCGGCAGGGACGCGCACGCCGACGCGAAGGCCGCGGCGAGGAGCAGCGTCGCCAGCGCGAGGCCGCGAGCCCGCCCCTTCACGATCCGAGGTAGCCGTTCTCTGCGAGGTAGGTGACGAGGCGCTCGACGCTCTTCTCGACGGGCTCCGCGCTGGTGTCGATCACGAGCTCCGGCGAGAGCGGCGCCTCGTAGGGCGCCGTGA
This sequence comes from Pseudomonadota bacterium, assembly GCA_003576805.1. Taxonomy (GTDB): domain Bacteria; phylum Myxococcota_A; class UBA9160; order UBA9160; family PR03; genus PR03. The sequence goes on from QEVM01000213.1 coordinate 1,975, forward strand.
TGCCGGTGAACTCCTTGATCTCGCCGGCGCGCGCCTTGGCGTAGAGCCCCTTCACGTCGCGCGACTCGCAGGTCTCGACGCTGGCCGCGACGTGGACCTCGACGAAGCGGCCGGCCTCGTGGATGCCGCGCACCAGGTCGCGGTCGGCGCGGTACGGCGAGATGAACGAGGTGAACACGATCACGCCCGCCTCGGTGAACAGCTTCGAGACCTCGCCGATGCGGCGGATGTTCTCGGTGCGGTCCTCGGGCGAGAAGCCGAGGTTCTTGTTGAGGCCGTGCCGGACGTTGTCGCCGTCGAGCACGTAGGCGAGGCGGCCGCGCGCGATCAGGCGCTCCTCCGCGGCGACCGCGATCGTCGACTTGCCGGAGCCCGACAGGCCCGTCAGCCAGACCGTCACGCCCTTCTGGCCGAGGAGCTTCTCGCGATCCTCGCGGGTCACGTGATGGGAGTGCCAGGTGATGTTGGTCGCGCGCTGCTCGGCCACGAAGATCCCTTTTCTATGGCGAAAGGCGCCCGAGGGTAGCGGCGGGGCGCGCGGCGCGCAGGGCGCGGACCTCCTCGGCGATGCGCGCCGCGGCGGCGTCGACGTCCGCTTCGGTCGTGCCGCGGCCGAGGCCGATGCGGACCGAGCTGCGGACCGCTGCGTCCGGCAGCCCGAGCGCGCGCAGCACGTGGCTCGGCTCGGGCCGCGCGGACGTGCACGCGGAGCCGGCGGAGAGCGCGACGTCGTGCAGCGCCGCGAGCAGCGCGTCCGCTTCGACGCCGTCGATCGCGACGTTGGCGTTGCCCGCGAGGCGGAGCGAGCGATGTCCGTTCAGCGCGACGCCGCCGAGCGCGTCGAGGCGCGCGAGCAGGCGGTCGCGCAGCGCGGCGAGCCGCGGCTGCTCGGCCGCGCGCTCGGCCTCCGCGATCTCGACGGCGCGGCCGAAGCCGACGACGAGCGGCACCGGCAGCGTGCCGGGACGCAGCCCGCGCTCGTGGCCGCCGCCGTGCAGCAGCGGCTCGAGGCGCACGCGCGGGCGGCCACCGCGCACGTAGAGCGCGCCGATCCCCTTCGGGCCGTGCAGCTTGTGCGCCGTGCACGAGAGCAGGTCGACGCCGGCGGCGGCGACGTCGAGCGCCACCTTGCCGAGCGCCTGCGCCGCGTCGGTGTGGAAGAGCACGCCGCGCGCGCGACAGAGCGCGCCGATCGCCTCGATCGGCTGGAGCACGCCGATCTCGTTGTTGGCGGCCATCACCGACACCAGCAGCGTGCGATCGTCGAGCGCGGCGGCGACGGCGTCGGGATCGACGAGCCCGTCGCGATCGACCGGCAACACCGTGACGCGGAAGCCCTCGCGCGCGAGCGCCTGGCACGGCTCGAGCACCGCGCTGTGCTCGGTCGCGACGGTGACGAGGTGATCGCCGCGCGCGCGGCCCGCGCGCGCGGCGCCGAGGATCGCGAGGTTGTTGCTCTCGGTGGCGCCGCTCGTGAACACGATCTCGCGCGGCTCGGCCGCGCCGAGCGCGCGCGCGATCGACTCGCGCGCCAGCTCGACGGCCGCCTCCGCGCGCCAGCCGAAGGCGTGCGTGCGGCTCGCGGCGTTGCCGAACTCGCGGTCGAAGTAGGGAAGCATCGCCTCGACCACCCGCGCGTCGGTCGGCGTGGTGGACTGATGGTCGAGGTAGATCAAGGAGGCGCTCTACGCGCCGAACGACTGCCCGCAGCCGCAGGTGCTCTTGGCGTTCGGGTTCTGGATCTTGAAGCCCGACTCCTGGAGCGTGTCGACGTAGTCGAGCACGGTGCCCGCCAGGAACACCGCGCTCTTGTCGTCGACGATCACCTTCACCTCGCCGGCGCGGAACTCGTTGTCCGCGTCGCCGACGGCGTCGTCGAAGCCGAGCTGGTACTGCAGACCCGAGCACCCGCCGCCGACCACCTTCAGCCGCAGTCCGTGCGTCGCGAGCTTGCCGTCGCGATCGAGGAGGGCCTTGATGCGGTCCTGCGCGGCCGAGGTGAGCTCGATGATGGCCATGGAGTCCTTTCGCGAGTGCGGTGCAAGTGGGCGTGTCGCCGAAGATAAGCGGCACGAGGTGCGAGTCAACTTGCCTCACTCGGCGCGCGCGAGCAGCAGGAAGATCTCGCGGTTCCCCTTGGGGCCGTGCACGCGGCTGTCGGCGCGACCGCACTCGCGCCAGCCGAGCGCCTCGGCCGCGCGCCGCACCGACTCCACCGCCTCGGCGCGCAGCGCGTCGTCGCGCACGACGCCGCCCTTGCCGACCTGCTCGCGCCCCACCTCGAACTGCGGCTTCACGAGCAGCAGCCAGCGCGCGCGCGGCGCGACCGCCGCGAGCGCCGGCACCACGAGCCGCAGCGAGATGAACGAGACGTCGGCGGTGACGAGGTCGACGCGCTCGGGCACCTGCGCGGGCTCGAGCGCGCGCGCGTTGGTGCGCTCGACGACGACGACGCGCGGGTCGCCGCGCAGCTTGGCGTCGAGCTGGCCGTAGCCGACGTCCACCGCGTACACGCGCGCGGCGCCGCGCTGCAGCAGACAGTCGGTGAAGCCGCCCGTCGACGCGCCGACGTCGAGACAGGTGCAGCCCGCCGGGTCGACCCCGAGGTCTTCGAGCGCGCCGGCCAGCTTCTCGCCGCCGCGCGACACGAACCGCGGCGCGCTCGCGCGCAGCTCGACGGCGGCGTCCGGCGCGACGCGCGTGCCCGGCTTGTCCACCCGCGCGCCGTCGACGCGCACCGCGCCGCTCATCACGAGCGCCTGCGCCTTGGCGCGGCTCGGCGCGAGCCCGTCGGCGACGAGCCGCTCGTCGAGGCGCGGAGGCCTGGCCGCCGTGGCGCTTCCGCGATCAGCGGCGCGCGAGCCCGCGCGCGGCGCGCGCGATGCCCTGCGCGTCGAGCCCGAGCGCGGCGCGGATCGCGTCGGGATCGCCGTGCTCGACGATGCGGTCCGGGATCGCGAGCCGCTGCACCGGCACGGTGACGCCCGCCTCGGCGAGCGCCTCGAGCACGGCCGAGCCGAAGCCGCCGGCGTACGACGCCTCCTCGACGGTCAGCACCGCGCGGCACTTCTGCGCGAGCGCGACGATGCGGCGCACGTCGAGCGGCTTCGCGAAGCGCGCGTTCACGACGGCGGCCGAGATGCCGTCCTCGCCGAGCGCGTGCGCGGCCTCGAGCGCCACGTGCGCCAGCGTGCCGAGCGCGAGCACCAGCACCTGGTCGCCGTCGCGCAGCAGCTCCGCCTCGCCAATCGGCACGGTCTTCATGTCCGCGTCGAGCGGCACGCCGAAGCCGTTGCCGCGCGGATAGCGCACCGCCGCGGGGCCCGGATACTCGATCGCCGTCTTCAGCATGTGGCGCAGCTCGTTCTCGTCCTTGGGCGCCATCACGATCATGTTGGGCAGCGCGCGCAGGTACGCGACGTCGTAGAAGCCCTGGTGCGTGGCGCCGTCGGCGCCGACCAGCCCGGCGCGGTCGATCGCGAAAGTGACGTCCAGATTCTGGACGCACACGTCGTGCACGACCTGGTCGAAGGCGCGCTGGAGGAAGGTCGAGTAGATCGCGGCGACGGGCTTCATGCCTTCGCAGGCCAGGCCCGCCGCGAAGGTGACCGCGTGCTGCTCGGCGATGCCGACGTCGTAGAAGCGGTCCGGGTGCGCCGCCTGGAAGCGGTCGAGACCGGTGCCGTCGGGCATCGCCGCGGTGATCGCGACGATGCGCGGGTCCTCGTCGGCGAGCCGGATCAGCGCGTCGGCGAACACGCGGGTGTAGCTCGGCGGACCGCCCGCGCTCTTGCGCATCTCGCCGGACTCGATCTCGAAGGGCGTGACGCCGTGGTACTTGAACGGATCCGCCTCGGCCGGCGCGTAGCCGAAGCCCTTGGCGGTGATCGCGTGGATCAGGATCGGGCCCTCGCCGCCCTCGAGCATGCGGCGCGCGTTCTCGAGGGTCTCGATCACCTCCTCGATGCGGTTGCCGCGGATCGGGCCGAGGTAGCGGAAGCCGAACGCTTCGAAGAGCAGGCTCGGCGAGATGAAGCCCTTGAACGACTCCTCCGCCTTGTGCGCCCACTCGACCATGTCGCCGGGCAGCGTCGCGAGCACCTCCTTCGCGATGCCCTTGATGCGGCGCACGAGCGGCTTCGACATCTTGCGCGAGAGGAACGACGAGAGCGCGCCCACGTTCGGCGCGATCGACATCTCGTTGTCGTTCAGCACGACCATCAGGTTCTTCTGCGCGAGCTCGCCGGCGTGGTTGAGCGCCTCGAACGCCATGCCGCTCGTCATGCCGCCGTCGCCGATGAAGGCGATCGCCGCGCCCGGCTCGCCGCGGTGCTGCTTGCCGCGCGCGATGCCGAGCGCCGCCGAGATCGAGGTGCCCGCGTGCCCGGCGCCGAAGTGGTCGTACGGCGACTCGTCGCGGCGCAGGAACTTGCCGATGCCGCCTTCCTTGCCGATCCGCTCGAACGCGGTGCGCCGTCCCGTCAGCATCTTGTGCGCGTAGGCCTGGTGGCCGACGTCGAAGACGAGGCAGTCGGTCGGCGTGTCGAACACGCAGTGCAGCGCGGTGATCAGCTCCACCGCGCCCAGGCTCGACGCGAGGTGGCCGCCCGTCTTGGCGACGCGCTGCACGATCTCCTCGCGCAGCTCCTCGCAGAGCCGAGCGATCGACTCGCGCGGCAGCGCGCGCACGTCGGCCGGGCTCTCGATGCGCAGCAGCAGCCGGTCCCCGTTCATCGCGTTCTCCATACGGCGAAGCGCGCCAGCTCGCGCAGCGGCTCCGCGTTCGCACCGAAGGGCTCGAGCTGCCGGAGGCCGCCCGCGAGCAGCGCCTCCGCGCGCGCGCGCGCCGCGTCCGCGCCGAGCAGGCGCACCAGCGAGCAGGCCTCGTCGCCGTCGCGGTCGAGCCAGTCGTCGGCGATCTGGAACGCGACCCCGACCGCCTCCGCGAAGCCGCGCAGGCGCGCGAGCGCGGCGCCGTCGGCGCCCGCGAGCCGCGCGCCGCCGACCACGGCCGCGACGAAGAGCGCGGCGGTCTTGCGCGCGTGCACCGACTCGACGCCCTCCGGTGTCGCGGCGGCGCGGTCGAAGGCGAGATCGTCCGCCTGGCCGCCGACGAGCTGGCGCGAGCCCGCCGCGTGCGCGAGGTCGCGCAGGGCGGCCGCGACGCGCGCCGGCTCGGCGTCCGCCGCCGCCTGCGCGAGCACCTCGAAGGCGGCCGCGAGCAGCGCGTCGCCGGCCAGCACGGCGAGCGCCTCGCCGTACGCCTTGTGCACCGTCGGACGGCCGCGCCGTTCGTCGTCGTCGTCCATGCACGGCAGGTCGTCGTGCACGAGCGAGTAGGTGTGCACGAGCTCGACCGCCGCGGCGACCGCGAGCGCGCGCTCGGGCGCCGCGCCGACCGCCTCGGCGCCCGCGAACGCGAGCGCCGGCCGCAGCCGCTTGCCGCCCGGGAAGAGCAGGTGACGCATCGCCGCGTGCAGCGCCGCGGGCGGCGTCGCCGCGCTCGGCAGCGCGGCCTCGAGCCGGGCGTCCACGAGGCGGCCGCGCTCGGCGAGATACGCCTGTACGTCCACTATTCGGTTTCCCCGCCGAGCGGGCGCGTCGCGAGGCCCGCGCCGTCGCGGATCAGCTCGTCCACGCGGCGTTCGGCGCTGGCGAGCCGCTCGCCGAGCCGGCGCGAGAGACCGACGCCTTCCTCGAAGCTCGCGAGCGCCTCTTCGAGCGCCAGCTCGCCCTGCTCGAGCCGCTCGACGATCGCCTCGAGCCGTCCGAGCGCGGCTTCGAAGGTGAGCGCCTCGCGTTCGGCTTCCGCAGGCTTGGCGGCTTGGGGCATCGCCCGGCGAAGCTAGCCGTGGGGCGGGGGGCGGTCAACGCGACCGAGGCGCGAACCCTCTGAAAACAAAGCGATTCTCAGCGTTCGCGCGCGGCGGTGACGCGCGCCTCGACGCGTCCCTCCGCGACCCGCACGTCGAGCGCGTCGCCGACCGCGACGTCCGCCGCGCTGCGCACGATGCGGCCGTCGTCGGCGCGACGCGCGATCGCGTAGCCGCGCGCCAGCACCGCGAGCGGCGAGAGCGAGTCGAGCCGGCCGGCGGCGATCGCGGTGCGCGTGCGCGC
>QEVM01000214.1 GCA_003576805.1 Pseudomonadota bacterium
CGCCGGCGACGCGCGCCTCGACGGCGTGCGCTTCGCCGCCGCGCGCCCGGCGCTGCGCGCGCGCAGCGGCCGCCGCGTCACGCAGATGCACTACGCGCGGCGCGGCGAGATCACGCCGGAGATGGAGTTCGTCGCGATCCGCGAGACCCAGCGCCTGGAGGGGCTCGCCGAGCTCGCGGCGCAACACCCCGGCGAGTCGTTCGGCGCCGCGATCCCGGCGGTGATCACGCCGGAGTTCGTGCGCGACGAGATCGCGCGCGGCCGCGCGATCCTGCCCGCCAACGTCAACCATCCCGAGCTCGAGCCGATGGCGATCGGGCGCAACTTCCTGGTCAAGATCAACGCGAACATCGGCAACAGCGCGGTCACCAGCTCGATCGAAGAGGAGGTCGAGAAGCTGGTGTGGGCGACGCGCTGGGGCGCCGACACCGTGATGGATCTCTCCACCGGCCGGAACATCCACGAGACGCGCGAGTGGATCCTGCGCAACAGCCCGGTCCCGATCGGCACCGTGCCGATCTACCAGGCGCTGGAGAAAGTGGGCGGGCGCCCGGAGGAGCTCACCTGGGAGATCTTCCGCGACACCCTGATCGAGCAGGCCGAGCAGGGCGTCGACTACTTCACGATCCACGCCGGCGTGCTGCTCCGCTACATCCCGTGGACGGCGAAGCGGCGCACCGGGATCGTGTCGCGCGGCGGCTCGATCCTGGCGAAGTGGTGTCTCGCGCATCACCGCGAGAACTTCCTGTACACGCACTGGGACGAGATCTGCGAGATCATGGCCGCCTACGACGTGGCCTTCTCGATCGGCGACGGGCTGCGCCCCGGCTCGCTCGAGGACGCCAACGACGCCGCGCAGTTCGGCGAGCTGGAGACGCAAGGAGAGCTCACGAAGCGCGCCTGGCAGTTCGATGTACAGGTCATGAACGAGGGCCCGGGACACGTTCCCATGCACCGCATCAAGGAGAACATGGACAAGCAGCTCGCCTGGTGCGGCGAGGCGCCCTTCTACACGCTCGGCCCGCTGACGACCGACGTCGCGCCCGGCTACGACCACATCACGAGCGCGATCGGCGCCGCGATGATCGGCTGGTACGGCACCGCCATGCTCTGCTACGTGACGCCGCGCGAGCACCTCGGCCTGCCGGATCGCGAGGACGTGAAGCAGGGCGTGGTCGCGTACAAGATCGCGGCGCACGCGGCGGACCTCGCCAAGGGACACCCCGGCGCGCAGCTGCGCGACAACGCGCTCTCGAAGGCCCGATTCGAGTTCCGCTGGGAAGACCAGTTCCACCTCTCGCTCGACCCGGAGACGGCGCGCCGGCTGCACGACGCGACGCTGCCCGCGGACGCGCACAAGGTCGCCCACTTCTGCTCGATGTGCGGGCCGAAGTTCTGCTCGATGGAGATCACGCAGCAGATCCGCGACTTCGCCGCCGCGCACGGCGTCGACGAAGAGACCGCGCGCCGCGAAGGCATGGAAGAGCGCAGCCGCGCGTTCCGCGCCGGCGGCGGCGCGCTCTACCGGCCCGACTGAGCGGCGCGAGGAGCCCGACCTGGACGAGCTACGCGTTCCCGTTTCGCTGGGCGGCCCGGAGGCGGTCGTCGAGCGTTACGCGATCGCGCACCGCGACCGCACCATGCGGCGCATCTCGCGCGGGTCCGCGTATGCGGCGGCGGTGCTCGCCACCGGCGCGCTGGTGGGCTTCGCGACGGGCGAGCGGTCGCTCGCGAGCCTCTCGCGGGACCTCTCGCCGATGAAGCCGAACTCGGCGATCGCCGCGCTCGCGCTGGCGGGCACGATCACCGCGCTCGCCTCGCCGGCCTTCGTCGGCCTGCGCCGGGTGGCGGCGCGGCTCGCGAGCTGGATCGCGCTCGCGATCGCGGCGGCGACGCTGTCGGAGTTCGCGTTCGACTGGGAGCTCGGCATCGACGAGCTGCTGTTCCACGACCCGTGGTCGGCCGCGAACATGGTGCGGCCCGGGCGGCCCGCGCCCGCGAGCTCGATCGCGATCGCGATGCTCGCGGTGTCGCTGCTGCTCAGCGCGCGCGGCCTCGCCTACGCCGCCGCCCAGGCGCTCGCGATCGCGGGCGGCAGCATCGGCGCGCTCGCGCTGGTCGGGTATTTGTTCCGCGCCAAGGCGCTGTACGCGTTCCAGTCGCATGCGCAGGTGGGTCCGAGCACGGCGCTCACGCTGCTGCTGCTCGCGATCGGCGCGCTGGCGGCGGTGCCCGACCGCGGCGTCGCGGGGCTCGCCGCCGCCGACAGCGTCGGCGGACGCCTCACGCGGCGCCTGCTGCCCTACACGATCGGCGTGCCGCTCGTGCTCGCGGTCGCGATGCAGCTCGCCGTCGAGCGCGGCCTGCTCGGCCCGCAGCTCGCCCTCGCGCTCGTGGTCGTGTCCTCCACCGGCATCCTCGGCGCGGTGGTGCTGCGCACCGCCAGCTCGATCCACCGGCTCGACAGCATCCGCCGGCGCAGCGAGGCGCTGCTGCGCGAGTCCACCGGACGCGTGCGCCACCTCTCGGCGCTCGTCGACGCGTCGAGCGCGGCGATCGTGTCGTTCGACGAGCTGGGCCGCGTCGTCACGTGGAACCCGCGCGCCGAGCGCGTGTTCGGGCGCCGCAGCGCGGATGCGATCGGGCGCCGCGCGAGCGACGCGCTCGCCTTCGACACCGCGCGCGCGGTGCCGCCGCTCCTCGAGCAGGTGCTGCGGCGCGGCGAGACGCGCCGGCTCGAGCTGCGCTTCGAGTCCTCGCGCGGCGAGCGGATCGCGGGAACGCTCACGCTGACGCCGCTGCTCGACTGGGAGCGGCGCACGGTCGGCGCGTGCGCGGTGCTCGAGGAGCGCGATCCGGCCGACGTGCAGGCGCGCGCGAGCGGATCGTGAACGCGGCCTACGAGAAGCGCGCCGGCTCGGTGGTCGCGCGCGTCGGCGGCGCGCTCGTGCTGCTGGGCCTGTCGGGATGGATTCTGCGGCCGTTCCTGGTCCCGATCCTGTGGGCCGCGATCCTCGCGTACGTTACGTGGCCGCTCTACGGCTTCGTGCGCCATCACACGCACCGGCCGCGGCTCGCGGCGGCGCTCTTCACGCTCGCGACGTCGCTGTTGGTGGGCGTGCCCGTCGCGTGGGTGCTGGTGGCGCTCGCGACCGAGGCGTCGCACCTGATCGCGGTCGCGCGGCAGTGGGTCGAGGCGGGCGCGCCGTTCCCCGACTGGATCGCCACCCGGCCGTGGCTCGACGAGCGGATGACGCGCCTGCGCCAGGAATCGGTGGTCGAGCCGCGCGCCGTCGCCGAGTACGCGACGCGCTACGCGAGCCAGGTCTCGAGCCAGCTCATCAACGTGGCGGGCGGCCTCGCGAGCAACGCGCTGAAGTTCGTGCTGACGATCACGACGCTGTTCTTCTTCTACGTCGACGGCGAGCGCATCGCGGAGCACATCGGGCGGCTGATGCGCGTCGTGTTCCCGCAGCCCCGCGAGGCGCTGCTGCCCTACATCGGCAGCGTGGTGCGCGCCGTCGTGTTCGGGCTGCTCGGCACCGCGCTCGTGCAGGGCATCCTGGCGGGCGCCGGCTTCGCGATCTTCGGCGTGCCGTCGCCGGTCGCGCTCGGCGCGCTGACGTCGCTCGCCTCGTTCGTGCCGATGGGCCCGGCGCTCGTCTGGATGGCCGCGGCCGGCTGGCTGCTCGCGGGGGGGCACGTCGGCGCCGCGATCGGCATGGCGATCTGGGGCGTCGCGCTCGTCTCGAGCATCGACAACGTGCTGCGGCCCATCCTGATCAGCGGCGGCGAGACGCGCATCCCGTTCCTGCTGGTCTTCTTCGGCGTGCTCGGCGGGCTGATCGGCTTCGGCATGCTGGGCCTGTTCCTCGGCCCGGTCGTGCTCGCCGTCGCGTTCGCCCTGGTCGTGGACTTCGGACGGCGAGCCGAGACCGAGGCCGCCTAGCAGAAGACGATCAGCAAAATGATCCCGGGGATGATGAAGAGCAGGAAGCCGAGGATGATCGCGATCACCTCGGTGGTGTCGTAGCGGCAGCTCGTGCCCTTCCCGACGCCCACGTCCACGCTCGCGACGCGCACCAGCTCGCCGAACTCGCCCGCTGCGGCTTCGGCGCTGGGCGCCGTCGCGACGCGCGCCTCGTAGGCGGCGAGCCGCGCGCGCACCGCTTCCAGCTTCGAGGGCTCCGGCGCGACCCAGCGCGCCAGGCCGAGCGCGCGGCGCGCGAGCCGGCTCGGGCGCGTGGCGCGCTCGCGAGCCTCCTCGACGCTCTCCGCCGCCGCGACCAGCGCCCGGTAGCGATCGAGCTCGAGGCGCTCCTCCTCGCACACGCAGTCGGACACGCCTGCGGCCGCGAGCAGCCGCTGCGCGTCGGCGCCCTCCGTGGGAGACGGCAGGCGGGGCAGCGCCGCCCGCGCCGGCGCGGCGAGCAGCAGCGCCGCGAGACAAGCCGAGACGACTCCCCAGCGAGCCGCGCGTTCCACCATCGTTCGTTGCGTCATCGTGTTCCCCCCTCTCGTTGGGCGCGCCCGCGCGCGGTTCTTTCTGCCCTCGCTGCGCTCCGCGGAGCGGCGCGCAGGCCCGGCGACGGTAGCCCGGCGGATCTGCGAGTCGACCTGCGAGTCGCGCTGCGAATCGGCTGCGAATCGGGCTGCGAGTCGCTGCGGGCATGGATGCGGCCGTTTCTCCGCGCCGACGCCGGAAAAAAACGAGACCGCGCGGACACACACCGCAGATTTTCTGACACGCGCGGCGTGTTCCTCCCACCTCCCCCAACAGGCGGTCCGGGCTCCATTTGGGGCTCGGCGTCCCGGAGGTAGAGATGCGCGTTCTGAATCGGTTCTTGCTGGGCGCCGCGCTCGTATTGGCTGCCAGCCAGCCGCGTGTCGCGGATGCGACGCCCCTGAATCTCGTGTTGCCCCAGTTCCCCGACATTTTGTCGCAGTTCATCGACGTCACGTACGACGCCGAGACGGACGCTCTGTCGGCGGACGGCTATGCGCTCCAGATCCTGGTGGGTCCGGGGCAGCTCCTGTCGATCGTCGACGGGACGTTCAACATCGACGTCATCACGGACGGGACCTCGGTCTCGGGCGTGGACGGCGACGACTTCTCGATCACCGGCGGGCTCGACCTCGACGCCGACGGCGTGGTCGACGTGGCCGGCACGCTGCTCACGGGTGAAATCGCGGCGTTCGGCGCCAACGATCAGGGCCCGGGCGTGTTCGAGTTCGTGTTCGATCTCACCGGCGGCCTGCTCGACGGCGAGCTGTTCTCGCTGCCCCAGGCGGGCGTGGTGCTCGGCGCGGATGGCAACTCCACCTACGCCGGCAACTTCGACTCGTCCTTCAGCAACCTGATGGGCGGCTTCGCAGGCACCGGCACCGGCAGCGCGGACACCGCGCCGATTCCGGAGCCGGGCACGCTGCTGCTCCTCGGTTCGGGTATCGCGGGCCTCGTCGGCTTCGGCCGCCGCGGGCGCCGCTAGGCAGTCCTGCGCCTTCGTGGCGCGGTTTCGAGAGTGGCTCACTTCTCGAACTCGAGAAGAGAAAGGCAGAAAGCTGTGAAGCGGTTGAACTTGCGAAATGCCACGATCATGGCGGGGGTCGTCGCCGGCCTCACCCTTGCGGGTCCGTCGTCGGCAACGCTGTTGGGCACGGCCCTTCAGTTTCCCCTGATCTCCTTCGACAACGGCGGGGTGACCGCCTACGACGCCAGCACCGACGCGTTCGGAGTGACCGCGTTCCCGGTCGCTGCGCGCTTCGAGGCCGGCGGAGCGCCGATCTTCATCACCCCGTTCGGTGAGTTCCCGGAAGCCTTCGTGATCAGCATCAACGTCGATCAGGACGGCAATCTCGTCGGCGGCTTCGATGGCGACGACCTCACGGTCTTCGGCTTCATCGACGTCGACGCGGACGGGATCCCGGACGTCGGCGGCACGCTGCTGACCGGCGAGGTGACCGGCTTCGGTCATCAGAACAACGGCGCGACGGATCTGTACGACTTCACCTTCGACGTCACGGGCGGCGAGCTCGCCTCGCTGTTCGGCGGCCAGGTGGCGGTCTCGATGCAGAGCGAAGCGTCCACGTTCAACGGCGAGTTCGCCGAGAGCTTCGCCGGCCGCGCCAAGGGCACCCTCGGCGTGGTTCCGGAGCCGACGACGCTCGTCCTGCTCGGTGCTGGCGTGTTCGGCCTCGCGACGGCCGGCTCGCGCCGACGCGCCGCGTAGTCGATCGCTCGGGATCGATTCGGAGGGGCGCTCCGGGCCGAGAGGCCGGGAGCGCCCCTTTCTCGTTCGGCATCGCCCACTCGCTCGTCCGCCGCGACCCGATTCGCGGATATCATCGCCCCGATGCGCGCCACCGCGACCGCTGCCGCTGCACCTCCCGCGCCTCCGACGCCGGCTGCGAGCTCCGGCTGGCTGTTCGGCCCCGTCCCGGACCTGCTGCTCGGCTGCGGCGTCGGCTACGCGATCCTGCTCGCCGCGTTGTGCTGGCTCGGCCCGCAGGTGCGCGAGTCGGTCTCGCCCGGCTTCCTGCCCTTCCTCACCGTGCTGATCGGCGCGCCGCACTACGGCGCCACGATCCTGCGCGTGTACGAGCGCCGCGAGGACCGGCGCGCCTACGCGCTCTTCGCGGTCCACGCGACGATCCTGCTCGCGGCGCTGTTCGCGTTCGCGACGCGCTGGACGCTGCTCGGCTCGTGGATCCTGACGGTCTACCTGACGTGGAGCCCGTGGCACTACACCGGCCAGAACTACGGCCTCGCGGTGATGTTCCTGCGGCGGCGCGGCGTCGCGCTGGACGACGTCACCAAGCGCTGGGTCCACGCCGCGTTCGTGCTCTCCTACGCGGTCGTGTTCCTGGCGATCCACGCCGACGGCGCCGGCATCCAGTACACGCCGCCGCTCTACATCGCGGACGGCTACCGCGTGCTCTCGCTGCACATCCCCGCCGTCGCGGGCGATCCGCTCTTCCACCTCGCGCTCGCCGGCTACGCGCTCGCGACGCTCGTGGCGGCGGCGCGCCTGCTCGCGCGCGGCACGCTGGCGGCCGCCGCGCCCGCGCTGATGCTCGTGCTCACGCAGGCGCTCTGGTTCGGGCTGCCCGTCGCAATGCGGCGCTTCGGCCTGCTCGGCGGGCTCGAGCCGTTCTCGCCGCAGTACGCCGGCTGGTACTTCTTCTGGGCCGCGCTCGCGCACTCGATCCAGTACGTCTGGGTCACCAGCTACTTCGCGCGCAAGGCGCCCGGCTTTCCGGGGCTCGGGCCGTACGTCGGCAAGGCGCTGCTGGCCGGCGCGGCGCTCTGGTTCGTGCCGGGCCTGCTGTTCGCGCCCGACCTGCTCGGGCGCCTGCCGTACGACGCCGGCCTCGGCGCGCTCGTCGCGGCGGTCGTGAACCTGCACCACTTCGTCCTCGACGGCGCGATCTGGAAGCTGCGCGACGGCCGCATCGCGCAGATCCTGCTGCGCGGCGGAGCGGCGCCAGCCGCGCCGGCCGCTCCGCCCGCGCCGGCGGCGCGCGGCTGGGCGCCCGCGCTCGCGTGGAGCGTCGGCGCGGTGTCGCTCGGGCTGCTCGGGGCGTCGTACTACGAGACGGAGTTCGGGCTGCGCAAGGCATACGAGCGCGGCGACGTCCCGCGCATGCGCGCCGCGCTCGCGCGGCTCGACTGGATCGGCCGCGAGAGCGCGAGCCATCATCTTCACTTCGGCCGCTTCCTCGCCGCGCGCGGCGAGACGACCGCTGCGCTGCGCGAGTACGAGCGCGCCGTCGCCCTCTTCCCGACGCCCGAGGCGTGGATCGCGCTGGCGGACGCGCACGAGGGCGCCGGGCGCGTGCCACAAAACTGCTGGAAACGCTCGGTGGACAGGTATTCGGTGCCGGTCACGGGATGGCAAACGCCCGCTTCGTCACCGGTAGCCTTGGTCGAGCGGCCCAACGCTCTGCCGCACTGGTCGGAAGACTGCAAAGAGTTTCTGGGCGTTTATCGCTGCCCGGCCTGCAACGCTCCCGTCACCAGACCGCCGCGTGAAGGCGGCTCAGCGATCATCGCGCC
>QEVM01000017.1 GCA_003576805.1 Pseudomonadota bacterium
CGCCACGTGGGCGTGCTTCGTCGCGTACGCGGCGACGCTCGCCGCGACCGAGGGGGCCGAGCGCGCGCTCGTCGGCGACGCGGCGCCGCCGCACGCGCGCGGCACCGCGTTCGGCCTGTATCACCTGACCGTCGGGCTGCTCGCGCTGCCCGGTGGCGTGCTCTTCGGCTGGATCTGGCAAGCCGCCGGCGCGGGGGCCGCGCTCGGCGCTTCGGCCGCGCTCACGGGCGCGGCGGCGGCGGCGCTGGTCGCGCTCGCGCGCCCTAGAGCATCGCCTTGATCGCCTCGAGCTCCTCGCGGATGCGGCGATAGCGCGAGGCGTGGTCGATCTCGAGGCCGAGGTCGAGCTGCGGCGCCTCGAGCGCCTTCGCGACGCCCAGCTCGCGCAGCCGCTTGCGCGCGCCGGCGATCGTGAAGCGCTCCTCGTGCAGCAGGCGCTTGAGCAGCAGGATCACCTCGATGTCGCGCTGGCGGTACAGGCGCTGCTGCGAGCGCGACTTCGCCGGCGCCATCCAGCGGAATTCGCTCTCCCAGTAGCGCAGCACGTGCGCCTTCACGCCCGTGATGCGGCTCACCTCGCCGATCCGGTAGTAGCGCTTGCCGCCGGCCGCGTTCTCGTCGGCGCCGTCCGACTGCGCGGGGCGCGCGCGCCGCGTGGACGGCTTCGTCGCCGGCTGCGGCGGGGAAGGTTCTCGATCCACGGGCCCCCTCCTCTCGAGGCGCGGGGCGGCGGTGCAGGCGTTGCGGCGCGCTACACCGCGGAGCGATCGCTACTCGTCGTCGGCTTCGTCATCGGAGTCGTCGTCGAATGCGTCGCCCGCGCTTCCTTCGTTCAGAAGATTCTTTAGCACGAGAGACGGCTTGAACGTGAGCACTCTGCGCGCTTCGAGCACGATTTCCTCGCCGGTCTGCGGATTGCGGCCCTTGCGCGCGTTCTTCTCGCGGACCACGAAGTTCCCGAAGCCCGAGATCTTGACCTTCTCGCCATCGCGGAGCGTGTCCTTGATGATGTCGAAGACCTTCTCCACCAGGTCGGCCGACTCCTTCTTCGAGAAACCCACGCGTTCGTAGATCTGCTCGACGATCTCGGCCTTGGTCATGGTGCGCTCTCCCATGCGATCACCCCCCTCCGGGCTGGGCCTGGGCCGCCCCTTGCCGCAGCTCGCCGCCGAATCGGTCGGCGAGCATGCGGACCACGCGATCGGTCGCGCGTGCGACCTCCGCGTCGGTCAGGGTTCGATCCGGGCGCTGGAAGACGAGACGGAATGCGACGGACACGCGTTCCTCCGGAACGCCGCGGCCTTCGTAGCGATCGAAGACCGCGGCCTCGACGAGATGCGGGCCGGCCGTGCCGCGGATCGCGGCGAGCACGTCGCCGGCCGCCTGCGCTCGCGGCAGCAGCACGGCGAGATCGCGCCGCACGCTCGGATGCCGGGACACCTCGCGATAGGCGACCGGCGCCGCCGGCAGCGCCGCGAGCGCGTCGAGATCGAGCTCGAAGAGCGCGCACGGCGCGTCGATCTCGAGCCGCGCCGCCGTCTCCGGGTGCAGCTCGCCGACCGCGCCGACGACGCGGCCGCTCGCGCTGATGCGCGCGCTCGCGCCGGGGTGGAGATACGGCTCGCGAGCGTCCGCCTCGAACGCCGCCGCGACGCCGAGCGCGGCGAGCGTGGCCTCGACGACGCCCTTCGCCTCGAAGAAGAGCGGCGCGGGCTCGCGCGCGTCCCACAGCCCCGGCTCGCCGCGCACCAGCACGCCCGCGACCTGCAACGTCTCCCGCGGCAGGTCGTTCGCCGCGAGCGGTGCGAACACGCGGCCCACCTCGAAGGCGCGCACGCGCGCGTGCTGGCGGGCGCGGTTGGCGCGCGCGACACCCAGGAGCGACGGCGCCAGCGTGGTGCGCAGCCGCGACTCCTCCTCGGTGAGCGCGTTCACGAGCCGCACGCTGCGCCGGCGCGGATCGTCGGCCGCGAGGCCGATGGCGTCGAGCTCGGCGCCGCTCGCGAAGGGCAGCGTCATGCACTCGACGAGGCCGGCCGCGACGAGCGCGTCGCGCGCGGCCGCCGTGACGGCGCGCCCGCGGCGCGTCTCCACCGGCACGAGCCGTTGCACCGGCATCTCGGTCGGGATGTGGTCGTAGCCGTGGATGCGCGCGACCTCTTCGACGAGGTCCACCGCGCGCCGCACGTCGTTGCGATGGCTCGGCACGCGGCAGCGCAGCGGCCCGCGGCCGTCGTCGGCGACCGCGACGTCGACGCGTGCGAGCAGCTCCGCGATCGTGGCGCGGTCGAGCGCCGTGCCGAGCAGGCGGTTCACGCGCTCGGGCTCGAGCGCGAGCTCGGGCTCCGCCGACGCGGCGTCGCCGAGCGCCTCCACGACGCCGGGCGCCACGCTGCCGCCGCAGATCTCCGCGACGAGGCGCGCGGCGCGGTCGATCGCGCGGCGCACGCCCGCGTCGTCGATGCCGCGCTCGAAGCGGTACGAGGCCTCCGTCGCGAGCCCGAGACGGCGCGCGGTGCGGCGCACGCGGGTCGCGTCGAAGTGCGCGCTCTCGAGCAGCACGTCGCGGGTGCGCTCGCCGACCTCGGTCTCGGCGCCGCCCATCACGCCCGCGATCGCGATCGCGCGCTCGGCGTCGGCGATCACGAGATCCTCGCTGGCGAGCGCGCGCGTCGCGCCGTCGAGCGTCGCGATCTTCTCGTCGGCGCGCGCGCGCCGCACGTGGATCTCGCCGCCGCGGATCGTGCGCCAGTCGAAGGCGTGCAGCGGCTGGCCGAGCTCGAGCAGCACCAGGTTCGTGACGTCGACGACGGCGTTGATCGAGCGCATCCCCGCGGCCTCGAGGCGCGCGACGAGCCACGCAGGGCTCGCGCCGAGCGTGACGCCGCGCACGAGGCGCGCGCAGTAGCGCGGGCAGCCGGCGCGGTCGTCGATCGCGACGCGCACGGTCGCGGCGGCGGGCTCGCCCTGCTCGGCCGGCTCGATCGGCGGCAGCCGCAGCGCGCCGCCGAAGTGCGCGCGCACCTCGCGCGCGATGCCGAGGATCGACGCGCAGTCGCCGCGGTTGGGAGTGAGCGCGACCTCGAGCACGGTGTCGCCGGCGGCGACCACGCGGTCGAGCGGCGCGCCCACGGGCGCCGCCGGATCGAGCACGAGGATGCCCTCGCTCTCCTCCGCGAGGCCGAGCTCCTTCGCCGAGCAGATCATCCCGTGCGAGACGACGCCGCGGATCTTGGCCTTCTCGAGCTTCTGGCCGCCGGGCAGCGTCGCGCCGGGCGACACCACGGCCACCTTCTGACCCGCCGCGACGTTCGGCGCGCCGCACACGATCGTCGCGGGCTCTGCCTCGCCGAGATCGACGCGGCACACCGAGAGCCGGTCGGCGTTCGGGTGCTTCTCGCGCTCGACGACGTGACCGACGCGCACGCCCGAGAGGTCCGGGCCGACCCGTGTCGCGCTCTCCACCTCGAGCCCGCCCTGCGTGAGCGCCGCCGCGATCGCGCCTGCGTCGGGCGCGTCCACGAAATCGGCGAGCCACGACAGCGGCACGCGCATCAGATCTGCTCCAGGACGCGCAGATCGCCCTCGAAGAGGAGGTGGATGTTCGGGATCCCCCAGCGCAGCATCGCGGCGCGGTCGAGCGTCATGCCGAACGCGAAGCCCTGCCAGCGCTCCGGATCGAGGCCGCAGTTGGCGAGCACGCTGGGATGGATCATCCCGCAGCCGCCCGCCTCGATCCAACCGGACTGCGAGCAGGTCGCGCAGCCCGCGCCGCGGCAGAGCAGGCAGCGGTAGTCGAGCTCCGCCGAAGGCTCCGTGAACGGGAAGTACGAGGCGCGGAAGCGCAGCTCCACTTCGGCGCCCATCATGTGACGCTGGAACGCGTAGAGGATGCCCTTCAGGTGCGCGAACGAGACGTTCTCGTCCACCATGAAGCCCTCGACCTGGTGGAACATCGGAGAGTGTCGCGGGCTGCGGTCGTTGCGGTAGACGCGGCCCGGCGCGATGAAGCGAAACGGCGGCTGGCGACCGCTCATCGCGCGGATCTGCACCGGCGAGGTGTGCGTGCGCAGCACGTGGCCGCCCTCGGTGAAGAAGGTCGCCTGCATGTCGCGCGCGGGATGGTCGGGCGGGATGCCGAGCGCCTCGAAGTTGTTCCACTCCGTCTCGACCTCCGGGCCCTCCTCCACCGAGAAGCCGAGCCCGGCGAAGAAGCGCTCGATGTCGCGCTCGACCCGCGTGATCGGGTGCAGGTGACCCTGCGGCGGGCGGATGCCGGGCAGCGACACGTCGAGGCGGCGCGCCGCGAGCGCGTGATCCTGCGCGGCGCGCTCGAGCGTCTCGCGGCGCTCGCGCACGAAGCCCTCGATGCGTTCCTTGGAGGCGTTGGCCGCCTCGCCGACGCGCGAGCGCTCCTCGGGCGCGAGCGCGCCGATGCCGCGCAGCACCGACGAGACCGAGCCCTTCTTGCCGAGGAAGCGCGCGCGCACGTCCGCGAGCGCAGCGAGGCTCGGCGCCGCGGCGATCGCCTGGCGCGCCTCTTCTTCGATCGCCGCGAGGCTCGCCCCCGTGTCCACGTCCGCCGCCCCCGCGCGTCTAGGCGAGCTGCGCCTTGGCGCGCGACGCGAGCTCGGCGAACGCCTGCGGATCCGCCGCCGCGAGGTCGGCCAGGTTCTTCCGGTCGATCTCGATGCCGGCCTTGTCGAGGCCGTGGATCAGCTGGCTGTACGAGAGCTCGTGCTGGCGGGCCGCCGCGTTGATGCGCGCGATCCACAGGCTGCGGAAGTCGCGCTTGCGCTGGCGGCGGTCGCGATAGGCGTAGCGCCACGCGCGCTCCACCGTCTCGCGGGCCACCTTGACGAGCGTGCTGCGCGTCCCGAAGTAGCCCTC
Organism: Pseudomonadota bacterium; assembly: GCA_003576805.1. GTDB lineage: Bacteria > Myxococcota_A > UBA9160 > UBA9160 > PR03 > PR03. The sequence continues at coordinate 4,891 of QEVM01000017.1, forward strand.
GGCCTCGTTGAGAATGCGCCGATGGCGGCGCCGCTTGGTCACGCCGCGCTTCACTCGGGGCATGGTCCGTCCTCCTTCGTTTCTGCCGCGCCGCTGGCTACGGCAGGAGCTGGTCGAGAGCCTTGAAGTTCGCCGGGGACACCAGCACCCTCGCGCTGAGCCGCCGCTTCCGCTTCGAGCTCTTCTTGGTCAGGATGTGGCGCTTGTTCTTCTGCGGGCGGGAGATCTTCCCCGTCCCGGTGCGCTTGAAGCGCTTCGCAGCGCCGCGGTGCGTCTTCATCTTGGGCATCACGACTCTCCGGCGTCGGCCGGGGTCTCGGCCGCCGTCTCTGCACCGGCCGCCGTCGCGACGTCCGGCTGGTTGTCTTCGTCCGGCTCCTCCGCCGCCTGCGACGCGCGCTGCCGTTCGAGCCGCGCGATCGCCTCGCGATTGGGAACCAGGATCATCGAGAGGAAGCGGCCTTCCATGCGGGGCGGGTTCTCCACCGCCGCGATGTCGGCCAGCATCTCCTTCACCTTGTCGAGCTGCTCGCGTCCGAGCTCGGTGTGAACGATCTCCCGACCGCGGAACATCAGGGTGACCTTCACCTTGTCGCCCTCGATGAGGAAGCGGCGCGCGTTCTTGAGCTTGAAGTCGAGGTCGTGCTCGTCCGTGCGCGGACGCAGCTTCACCTCCTTCAAGATCGCCGCGTGCGCCTTCTGCTTGCTCGCGGCGGCCTTCTTCTTCAGCTCGTACTTGTACTTCCCGTAGTCCATGATGCGACACACCGGCGGGTTGGCGTTCGGCGCCACCTCCACCAGGTCGAGCCCGCGCTCCTGCGCGCGCTGCATCGCGTCGAACGGGGTCATCACGCCGAGCTGCGAACCGTCGACGTCCACCACGCGGATCTCGCGCGCACGAATGCGCTCGTTGATGCGGGTGTCGTCCTTGGTCCGCGGCTGTTCTCCACGCTTCGGGAATCGGATAGGTCTCTCCTTCGTCGGGACTGCGCTACTCGCGTCGCTCGGCCACGCTGGCCGCGAGCTCCGCCGCGAATGCATCGAGGGCCACCGACTGCGCGGCGCCCTTCGCCGCGTGACGGCGGCGCGGGGTGACGGTCCCGTTCGCCACCTCCTGATCGCCGACCACGAGCATCACCGGGATCTTCGCGAGCTCGGCCTCGCGGATCTTGAAATTGAGCTTCTCGTTGCGCGCGTCGAGCTCGGCGCGCAGCCCGCGCAGCGCGAGCGCGCGCTGCACCTGCGCCGCGTACTCGGCGTGGCGCTCCGCGATCGGCAGCACGACGGCCTGCACCGGCGCGAGCCAGAGCGGGAAGTCGCCGGCGGTGTGCTCCAGGTAGATCGCGATGAAGCGCTCGAGCGAGCCGAGGATCGCGCGGTGCAGCATCGCGGGCCGGTGCTCCTGGCCGTCGCGGCCGACGTAGCGCAGGTCGAAGCGGGCGGGCGCCGCCATGTCGACCTGGATCGTCGAGAGCGTCCAGCTGCGGCCGAGCACGTCCTGGAAGTCGCACTCGACCTTGGGCGCGTAGAAAGCGGCCTCGCCCTTCTTGATGCCGCACACGAAGCCGGCCTTGCGCACGCTGTCGATCAGCGCCTGCTCGGCGACGTCCCAGTCCGCGGGCTCGCCGAGGAAGCGCTCGGGGCGCGTCGACACCGAAACCTTCACGCCGCTGATGCCGAGGTCGCGGTACACCTCGGCGGTCATCGCGAAGAAGCGCTCGATCTCCTCGGGGACCTGCTCGGGCTCGCAGTAGATGTGCGCGTCGTCCTGCGCCATCGAGCGCACGCGCGAGAGACCCGTCAGCGTGCCGCTGCGCTCGTTGCGGTGCAGGCGCGAGAACTCGGCGAAGCGCAGCGGGAGGTCGCGGTACGAGCGCTTCGCCGACTGGTACAGCCGGCAGTGGCCCGGGCAGTTCATCGCCTTGACGCCGAGCTCCTCGCCCTCGTCGCCCTCGAACCAGAACATGTCGCCGTGGAACTCGAAGTAGTGGCCGGAGGTCTTGAACAGATCCGCGCGGAAGAGCTGCGGCGTCATCACCTCGTGGTAGCCGTACTTCGGGTACAACGAGCGCATGTAGTCCACGAGCCCGTTGTAGAGCGCCATCCCCTTCGGGTGGTAGAAGGGCGAGCCGGGCGCGAGCGGCTCGATGTGGAAGAGGTCGAGCTCGACGCCGAGGCGGCGGTGGTCGCGGCGCTTGGCCTCCTCGATGCGCGCCAGGTGCTCGTCGAGCTCCTTCTGCGTCGCGAACGCGGTGCCGTAGATGCGCTGGAGCATCGGGTTGCGCTCGTCGCCCTTCCAATAGGCGCCGGCGACCTCGAGCAGCTTGACCGCGCCGATCTGGTCGGCGCGCTGCACGTGCGGACCGCGGCAGAGGTCGGTGAAGCCGCCGTGCGTGAAGAGCGTGATCGGCTCGCCGCCCGGGATGTCGTCGATGCGCGCGACCTTGAGCTGCTCGCCCATCGACGCGAACAGCGCCTTCGCCTCCTCGCGCGACACCTCGCGGCGTTCGAACGCCGCCTTCTCGGCGAGGATCTTGCGCATCTCGTCCTCGATGCGCGCGAGGTCGTCGTGCGAGAACGGCCGCGACGTCAGGAAGTCGTACTGGAACTTCTCGGTGTGGTCGGTGCGGCCGACGTCGATCTGCACGTCCGGGAACAGACGCTTCACGGCGTCGGCCATCACGTGCTCCGCCGAGTGGCGGATCACCTCGCCGCCCTGCGGATCGCGGGCCGTCACGATCTCGATCGCCGCGTCGCGCGCGATCGGCGCGCGCAGGTCCACGAGGCGGCCGTCGACGCGGCCGGCGAGCGCGGCGCGCGCCAGGCCGGGGCCGATGCGCTCCGCCACTCCGAGAACCGTGGTGCCCGCAGGCACGGCGAGCTGCCTGCCGTCGGGCAGGCGCAGCTGGATCTCGGTCATGAGTGGAGGGGCGACATGCGGAACGCTCGTGGACTCCGAAGGCGGACCGGGAAGAAACAGAAGACGGTTGCGGACGCGGACGCGAGCCTGGTGAACTTTGCTCGGCTGCGCCTCGCTGCGCGCCGCCTCCGGCGGCTTTGCATGGTTGGCACGGGCGGGATTGAACCGCCGACCCCTACCGTGTCAAGGTAGTGCTCTCCCACTGAGCTACGTGCCAAGAACCCAGCTAACGTGGCGCGATCAATACCGTTTTCGTTGGGCGCCGTCAACGCGGCGGCGCGCCGTCGCCGGGCGCCGCGCCGGCTGCCTCGGCGCCGGGATCGCCGAGCGGGGCGAGCGGCGGCTCCGCTGGCGCCTCCGGCGCGACGCGCGCGACGCCGACGCGCAGCACGTCGCCGTCGCTGCCGAGCGGGCTCAGCACGTAGTCCTCGCCGAGCGCGCGTCCCAGCCGGTCCATCACGGCGCCCGGCGCTTCGTCCGTCTCGACCTCGGCCAGCACGCGGGCGCGCGCGAACTCGAGCGGCCGCACCGCCCCGCCCCGCGCTGCGAGCGCGCTGCGGATCCGCAGCCACAGCGGATACGAATCGACCCCTTCGAGCGCGAGCCGAACGCTGTGGCTCGGGCCCCGACTGCCGGCGACGGCGAGGATGCCGGCGCTCGCGAGCTGCGAGCGCACCCGGCCCTGGTCCACCTCGACCTCGACCGCGACCACGTACTCGCTCTGCGCGCCGGGGCTGGTCTCGAGCAGCGGCGCGCGCTCGCCGCGGTCCTCGAGGATCCGGTAGCGGACGGCGTAGCGCTTCCACTGTCCGCCGAGCGCGGCGCGCACGGCGTCCGGTGAGGCCGTGGCGCCCGCCTGCTCCGCGAGCCCGACGGCGGTGCGCTCGACCGCCTCGCGGATCCCCGCCTCGAGCGCGTCCTGACGCGCGGTCGCGCCGCCGGCGGACGCGGCGCCGAGCGGCACCGAGCCGATCGCCTCGACCTTCACGAGCTCGGCGCGCGCCGCCGGCGCGAGCGCCAGCGCTGCCGCGAGGACGCCGAGGGCGAGCGCGCCCCTCAGTGCACCCATTCCGCGACCGGCCTCCCGAACAGCGCGTTCACCTCCTGCACCAGATCCTCGGCGGGCTCGACGGCGCACGCGTCGGGCAACGCGATCAGCGTCTCGCTCTCGCCCGGGATGCGCAGGTGCACGAGCACCGGACAGTCGCCCGGGCGGCCCTGGAACATGCGGCGCAGCGCGACGAGCCGATCGCGCGAAGCCTCGCTGTCGAGCACGTCGACGCGCAGGCGGCTCGCGAGCTTCTGCTCGGCCTGCTCGAGCGGCAGCGCCTCGCGCACGAGCAGCTTGGGCGGATCGCCCGCCTCGAGCTTGCCCGAGAGGACGAGCGGCACCGGCGGCTGCCCGGGGCCGGGCTCGAGCGCGGACTTGAGCAGCGGGCGCAGGCGCGCGAACGGCTCGGAGAAGATCACCAGGTCGAAGGCGCCCTCGAGGTCTTCGAGCGTGCCGAACGCCATCGCCGCGCCGCTCTTCGTGCGCGTCTCGCGCAGCTGCGTCAGCAGGCCGCCGATCCGCACGTCACGCCCTTCGCGGCCCTCGGTCCCGCTCGAGCGCACGTCGGTGAAGCGCGCGAGCAGCGGCGCGACGGCGCCCAGCGGGTGCCCGGTCACGTAGAAGCCGAGCAGCTCCTTCTCGTACTGGAGCCGCTCGCGGTCGGTCCACGCCGCCACCTCGGGCAGCTTGGGATCGGGCTGCACCGGGCGGTCGCCGCCGGCGCTGCCGAACAAGCTGCCCTGCCCGATCTCGCGGTCGCGCTGCGCCGCCGCGCCGCGCTCGAGCGCGGCGTCGAGCGCGCCCCACACCGACGCGCGATTGGCGTGCAGCGAGTCGAACGCGCCGCCCTTCACCAGGCTCTCGACCACGCGCCGGTTCACGCGCCGCGCGTCGACGCGCTGGCTGAAGTCGAAGAGCGTGCGGAACGGCCCGCCCGACACGCGCGCGTCGAGGATCGCCTCGATCGCGCCCTCGCCGACGTTCTTGATGCCGGCGAGCCCGAAGCGGATCGCGTCGCCCGCCACGGCGAAGTCGCGCGCCGACTCGTTCACGTCGGGCTGCTTGATCTCGATGCCCTTCTCGCGGGCGTGCGCGATGTAGCGCGTCAGCTTGTCGTGGTTGCCCGACTCGATCGTGAGCAGCGCGGCGAGGTACTCGCGCGGATGGTTCGCCTTGAGGTACGCGGTCTGGTAGGTGATCAGCGCGTACGCGGTCGAGTGCGACTTCGCGAAGCCGTACTCCGCGAACTCCGCGATCAGGTCGAAGACGCGCGCGGCGTCCGCCTTGTCGATGCCGCGCTCGACCGCGCCGTCGACGAAGCGGTCGCGCTGCTTCGCCATCTCCTCGGCCTTCTTCTTGCCCATCGCGCGGCGCAGCAGGTCGGCTTCGCCGAGCGAGTAGCCGGCGAGCTTGTTGGCGATCTGCAGCACCTGGTCCTGGTAGACGATCACGCCGAGCGTCTCCGCCGTGATCTCCTCGAGCTCGGGCAGCAGGTACTCGACGCGCGTCACGCCGTTCTTGCGGTTCACGTAGTCGTCCACCATGCCGGAGCCGAGCGGGCCGGGCCGGTAGAGCGCGACGAGCGGGATGATCTCCTTGAAGGTGCGCGGCTTCAGCTTGATGACGAGGTCCGTCATGCCCGACGACTCGACCTGGAACACGCCTTCGGTGTCGCCGCCGCAGAGCAGGTCGTAGGTGGCCGCGTCGTCCATCGGGATCGCGTCGACCGAGAACGCCGGGTCCTTGGCGCGGATCAGCTTCTCGGCGTCGGCGATCACGGTCAGCGTCTTCAGCCCGAGGAAGTCGAACTTGATCAGCCCGACCTTCTCGACGCAGCGCATGTCGTACTGCGTCATGATGTCGCCGGACTTGGCGTCGCGGTACAGCGGGACGATCTCGACGAGCGGCCGGTTGCCGATCACGACGCCCGCCGCGTGCTTCGAGGCGTGGCGCGTCAGGCCCTCGAGCTTGCGCGCCACCTCGAACAGGCGCGCGACCTGGCCGTCCGCCTCGATGCGCGCGCGCAGGTCGGGCGACTGCGCGAGCGCGTCCTCGAGCTTGATGCCGAGCGTCTCCGGCACCAGCTTCGCGATGCGGTCGACGTCGCCGAACGACATCCCCATCACGCGGCCGACGTCGCGGATCGCGGCCTTCGCCTGCAGCGTCCCGAACGTCACGATCTGGGCGACGCGCATCTCGTCGGGCTGCGGCTTGGCGGTCCCGTCGTACTTCTCGGCGACGTAGCGGATCACCTGATCGCGCCCGCGCATGCAGAAGTCGACGTCGATGTCGGGCATCGAGATGCGCTCGGGATTCAGGAAGCGCTCGAAGATGATGTCGTACTCGATCGGGTCGACGCCGGTGATGCCGAGCCCGTAGGCGACGAGGCTGCCCGCCGACGAGCCGCGCCCCGGGCCGACCGGAATGCCGTTGCGGCGCGCGTAGCCGATGAAGTCGGCGACGATCAGGAAGTAGCCGGCGAAGCCCATGGTCTGGATCACCGAGAGCTCGTGCTTCATGCGCTCGGCGTAGACGCCGTACTTGTTCGGCAGCGGCTCGTCCGGGTCGAGCCCGAGGCGCGCGCGCAAACCCGCCCACGCCTGCTCCTCCATCACCTGCTCGCGCGTGCGCCCGGCCGGCACCTGGTACTCGGGCAGGTGGTACTTGCCCATCTCGAGCTCGACGTTGCAGCGCTCGGCGATCTCGAGCGTCGCCTCGACGGCGGACGGGTGGTCGGAGAAGACCTCCCACATCTCGTCGCCGTCCTTCACGTAGAAGCCGTGGCCGTCGAAGCGGAAGCGCTTCTCGTCCTCGAGGTTGGCGGCCGTGCCGATGCAGAGCAGCACGTCGTGCGGATCGTGGTCGTCCGCCTCGAGGTAGTGGGCGTCGTTGGTCGCGACGAGCGGCAGCCGCAGGTCGGCGGCCATCTTGATCAGCTCGGCGTTCACCTGGTCCTGCGCCGGGATGCCGTGACGTTGCATCTCCAGGTAGAAGCGGCCGTCGAAGATCGACGCGAAGTCCTCGACGAGCCGCCAGGCGCGGTCGGCGTCGCGGTCGAGGATCGCGCGCGAGACCATCGACGAGAGGCAGCCCGACGTGGCGATCAGGCCCTCGCTGCGTTCGCGCAAGAGGTCGAGGTCGATGCGCGGCCTGTAGTAGAAGCCCTCGAGGTAGCCCATCGACACCAGGTACATGAGGTTGCGGTACCCGGTGTCGTTCATCGCGAGCAGCAGCAGGTGGCTGATCGCGTCGAAGCCCGATTCGTCGCGCTCGCGCTTCTCCTTGGCGTGGCGCGAGCCCGACGCGACGTACACCTCGCAGCCGAGGATCGGCTTCACCCCGGCGCCGCGCGCGTTCTCGTAGAACTCGACCGCGCCGAAGAGATTGCCGTGATCGGTCATCGCCACCGCCGGCATGCCGATCGACTTGGCGCGCTGGAAGAGCGCCTTGTGCTTGATCGCGCCGTCGAGCAGCGAGAACTGGGTGTGGAGATGGAGGTGGGCGAAGGGACGCGGCATCCGCCCTGCCTACTCCCACTCGATCGTGGCGGGCGGCTTGGACGACACGTCGTACACGACGCGCGACACGCCCTTCACCTCGTTGGTGATGCGGCTCGACGCGCGCGCCAGCACGTCGGGCGGCAGGTGCGCCCAGTCGGCGGTCATCGCGTCGATCGACGTGACGGCGCGCAGCGCCACGACGTGGTCGTAGGTGCGCGCGTCGCCCTGGACGCCGACCGTCTGGATCGGCAGGAAGACCGCGAAGGCCTGCCAGACCGCGTCGTAGAGTCCCGCGCGGCGCAGCTCCTCGATCCAGATCGCGTCGACGCGGCGCAGGATCGCGAGCCGCTCGGGCGTCACGTCGCCCATGATGCGGATCGCGAGGCCCGGGCCGGGGAACGGGTGCCGCCCGACGAGCTGCTCGGGAATCCCGAGCATGCGGCCCACGGCGCGCACCTCGTCCTTGAAGAGCTCGCGCAGCGGCTCGACGAGCGCGAGCCGCATGCGCTCGGGCAGCCCGCCGACGTTGTGGTGCGTCTTGATCGTTTGCGACGGCCCGCGCACCGACACGCTCTCGATCACGTCGGGATAGAGCGTGCCCTGCACCAGGAAGTCGACGTCGCCGATGCGCGCCGCCTCCTGCTCGAACACCTCGATGAAGAGGTGGCCGATGATGCGGCGTTTCTTCTCGGGGTCGGTGACGCCCGCGAGCGCGGCGAGGAAGCGCCGGCTGGCGTCGACCACCGTGAGCGGGATGCCGAGCCCCTCGCGGAACGCGCGCTCGACCTCGGCGACCTCGTTCTCCCGCATCAGGCCGTGGTCGACCAGGATGCAGTGCAGCCGGTCGCCGATCGCGCGGTGCACGAGGGCCGCCGCGACGGAGGAGTCGACGCCGCCGGAGAGTCCGCAGACCGCGTGGCCGTCGCCGACCTGCGCGCGGATCGCGTGCACCGCGCGCTCCGCGAACGCCTCCATCGTCCACGAGCCGCCGCAGTCGCAGATGCCGTGGACGAAGTTCGCGAGCAGGCGCGTGCCGCCGTCGGTGTGCACGACCTCGGGGTGGAACTGGATGCCCCAGATCGGCCGGTGCGGATCGCGCACCGCGGCGAACGGCGAGTGGTCGCTCGAGGCGATCAGCTCCCAGCCGGCGGGCAGCCGCAGCACGCGGTCGCCGTGGCTCATCCACACCGTGCGCGCGGCGTGCTCGTCGAGGCCGTCGAAGAGCGGGTCGCCGCGCCGCTCCATCTTGATCTGCGCGCGGCCGTACTCGCGGTCGTCGGCCTTCTCGACCACGCCGCCGAGCTGCTGGCACAGCCACTGGAGCCCGTAGCAGATGCCGAGCACGGGCACGCCGAGGTCGAGCAGCTCGCGGTGCGCGAACGGCGCGTCGGCGTCGAGCACGCTCGAAGGGCCGCCCGACAGGATGATCCCGCGCGGCGACCAGGCGCGGATCGCGTCGATCGGCAGATGGCAGGGATGGATCTCGCAGTACACGCCGCTCTCGCGGATGCGCCGCGCGATCAGCTGCGTGTACTGACTTCCGAAGTCCAGGATCAGGACCCGGTCCGTGTGCGCGTCGACCGCCATGGCCGCGGGTCCTCTCTCAGTCGAGCCGGTAGTTGGGCGCTTCCTTGGTGATGATCACGTCGTGGACGTGGCTCTCGGTGAGCGACGCTTGCGAGATGCGCACGAAGCGCGCCTTCTCGCGCAGCGCGGCGAGATCGGACGCGCCGAGATAGCCCATTCCCGAGCGCAGGCCGCCGACCATCTGGTGGATGTTGCTCGTGAGGCTGCCGCGGTACGGAACGCGGCCTTCGATGCCTTCGGGCACGAGCTTCGCCGCCTCGACGTCGCCCTGGAAGTAGCGGTCGCGCGAGCCGTCGGCCATCGCGCCGAGCGAGCCCATGCCGCGGTAGAGCTTGTAGGTGCGGCCCTGGTAGAGGACGGTCTCGCCGGGCGCCTCGTCGGTGCCGGCGAAGAGCGAGCCGATCATGACGGTCGAGGCGCCGGCCGCGAGCGCCTTCACCGCGTCGCCCGAGTACTTGACGCCGCCGTCCGAGATCACCGGCACGTCGGCGCGCGACGCGACGCGCACCGCGTCCATCACCGCCGTGAGCTGGGGCACGCCGACGCCGGTCACCACGCGCGTCGTGCAGATCGAGCCGGGGCCCACGCCGACCTTCACCGCCGACGCGCCCGACTTGATCAGCGCCTCGGCGCCTTCCGCGGTGGCGACGTTGCCGCCGATCAGCGGCAGCATCGGGAACGTCCGGCCCAGCTCGACCAGCGTGTCGAGCACCGACTGCGAGTGGCCGTGCGCGGTGTCGACGACGACGACGTCCACGCCCGCGTCCACCAGCGCCTGCGCCCGCTCCAGCCGGTCGGGCCCGACGCCGACCGCGGCGCCGCAGCGCAGCCGGCCGAAGTCGTCCTTCGCGGCGTTCGGGAAGCGCTCGTTCTTCTCGATGTCCTTGATCGTGAGCAGTCCGCGCAGGTCGCCCTGCTCGTCCACCACGAGCAGTTTCTCGATGCGGTGCTGGTGGAGCAGCTCCTTGCAGCGCGCGAGCCCGGTGCCGGGCGCGACGCTGACCAGCTTCTCGCGCGGCGTCATCATGCGCGAGATGGGCTGGTCGTCGTTCTGCACGAAGCGCAGATCGCGGTTGGTCAGGATGCCGACGGCCTTGCCGTCCTGCACGACCGGCACGCCCGAGATGCGGTGCTGCGCCATGATGCGGCGCGCCTCGCGGATGCTCTGATCGGGGCGCATCGTCACCGGGTCGGTGATCAGGCCCGACTCGAAGCGCTTCACCTTCGCGACTTCCGCCGCCTGCACCGCCGGCGGCAAGTTGCGGTGGATCACGCCGAGGCCCCCGTTCTGCGCCATGCAGATCGCCGTCTCGTGCTCGGTGACGGTGTCCATCGCTGCGGACAGGAACGGGACGTTGAGCGCGATCTCGCGCGTGAGGCGCGTCCGCGTGCTGACGTCGCGCGGCAACACCTGCGACGCCGCGGGCACGAGCAGCACGTCGTCGAACGTGAGCGCCTCGCGGATCTTCGGCCCGGTGGACTCGCTCAGCTCGCTCATGTGTGTGTCGACCGTTGGATGTGGACCAACGAGCCTGACGCCGGAAGCGTCTACGGGGCGGAGCGCAGGCTGGCTGGTCGGCGTTCTCGGAGGAGCGTCTCGGGGGGTTCCGAGATGCGGCCGAGTCTACTCGCCACCGTCGGCGGGGTCAACGGAACCGAGCTCGCCGTGCGCGAGCGCGGCGCGCGCGTGCAACGCGACCTCCGCCGCGACGGCGCCCGCGATGCGGAACGCCGCGCGCGGATGATCTTCCGCGAAGCGCAGGAAGTCCTCGCGCCGCAGCAGGCGCACTTCGCTCGGCTCCGCGCCGGTCGCGGTCACCTGGCGGTTGCCCACGGAGAAGAGCGCGAGCCCGCCGATCGCAGCGCCGGGTCCGAGCGACACGGGCTCGCTGCGGCGGCGGCTCGCGATGCGCAGTCGTCCGCTCAGCAACAGCACCAGCGCATCGGCGTCGTCGCCTTCTTCAAACAGCGTCTCCCCGACCGACACGTCGCGCTCCTCGAGCAGGTCGAACAGATCCTCGCGCTCGGATTCGACGAGATCCGCGAACAGCCCGAACGGCTTGAGCAGCGCGGCGCTCACGGCACGATTCTCGAGAACGCGCCGCGCAGGCGCTCGAGCGGATCCTTGCGGCCTTCGAGCGGGAGCAGGAAGAGCTGCGACGCTTCGAGCATCGCGACGTTGCGGCGCAGCTCGTCTGCGAACTCGGCCTCGCCGGGGCGCTTCACGAGCACGTGCAGCAGGCGCGAGCGGGGCAGCGACCCGAGCGCGTCTGCGAGCGGCTGCAGCGACGCCGTGGCCGTCTCGACCGGGCCTCCCATCAGCAGAAAGCTGCCGAGCGCGCCATGGCCGGCGAGCGGCCAGAGCGGTGCAAAACGTGCGTCCGTCGGCACGTGCACGAACTCGATGCCGAGATCGCCCTCCACGCGCAGGCGCGCGAGCGGCCCCAGCGCGTCGGCGGGGATGCCGCTCGCCATGCGCGGGTGCGGCTGGAAGCCGGGCAGACCGCGCAGTAGCGAGAAGAAGGCGTCGCACAGCACGGGATCCGACGACGCGACGAGCAGCTTCGCGTCGCGCGTCGGCGCACCTTCGCCGTGACGCGCCGCCAGCCAGTCGCGCATGCGCCGCACCTGAGCCGAGCGGAACAGGCCCGCCTCGGGCGGCGGCATCGGCGATGCCGCTCGCATCTCGATGATCCCGCGCTGGACGAGCGTGTGCAGCGTGCGCAGCACCTGGTAGTCGGGGAAGGAAGAGTGGTCGACGATGTCCCCGACGCGCGTGTAGAGCTCGAGCAGGAGCAGCACCTCCTGCGTGAGCGGCTGGACGACGCTCGGCAGCGCGCCGCTGCGCACGCGCAGCGCGACGTGCGCCCCGCGCGCCGGAAGCTGCCCGCGCAGCCGCTTCCACTCGTCGAGCTGGCGCATGCCTTCGAGCAGGAGCGCGCGCGTCGGCGTCGTGATGCGGATCTCGGCGGGCACGCTGGCGGGCCGGAACGAGAAGCTGCCCTCGCTCCACGCGAGCAGGCGGAAGAGCGCCTTCTCGCCCTCCACCGCGCCGCAGCTCGCCTGCGCGACGTCGCCGTCGCGCAGCGCGATGCGGCCGCGCTCGGTGCGCCCCGCGGACGTGCGGCGCCGCAGGTCGATCGTGCCCGTGCGCCGGTTCAGGTGGAAGAGCTGCAACAGATCGGCGAGCGCGATCTGCGAGAGGCGGCCCTCGACGACCTCGCGCGCCTCCTGCACCACCGCGTCCAGCTCGCTGCTGCGCAGGGCCAGCTCCGCGACCCGTTCCCCGATCTCGTCCGGATCGGCGTCGCCGGGAACGACGCTGGCGCCCCACTCTTCCGCGCCGCCCGGCGGCGCGTCGCCGACGAACACGAAGCGCGTTCGCCGCGTGCGCGGATTCGCGCGCAGGATCTCGAGCAGCTTGCCGCCGTCGATGAGGTCGAGCGGGCCCGCGAGCACGAGCACGTCGGGCGCCTCGCGGACCGCCATCTCGAGGGCGAGCGCGCCGTTCGCGACGGTGCGGGTCGCGTAGCCGCGCACGGCGCACGCTTCGCGCAGGCGGTCGGCTCGTTCGGCGTTGGCATCGGCGATCACGACCAGACGGCTCACGGATTCCCCTTCACCGCGTGATGGGCACGCCGAGCGCACGCTGCAGCTGGAACGCGAGGTGCTCGACCGTCACGCGATCGCCGGTCTGGAACAACAGCGTCGAGCCGTCGGCCGCCTGCGGCTCGCCCACCAGCGCATAGCCCGGGCCTTCGGCGTAGTACACGAGAAAAGGTCGCCGCGTCCCGATCTGCGCCGGCGTGACGCAGGTGATCGGCGCGCCGGCGAGGCTCGCCGCCCGCTCTTCCGCGACCAGTACGAGCTCGGTTCGCGTGTGGACGGGATCGAAGCGCGCCAGCTCGTCGCGCGCGATGCCCGCGAGTTCCGGTCCCGGCGCGACGCACAGAAGCCCGCGCTCGTGCGCGCGCCGCTCGACCTCGCCGAGCACGAAGCGCAGGATTTCGCCCAGCGCGTCGGCGCCGAGCGGTTGGCCCTTCGCCGCGAGCGCGTCGAGCACGAGCGGGAACGGCTTGCCCTCGAGCTCGTGCACGATGCTCTCGCGGTCTTCCACGAGCCGGCTCGCGAGCGCGCTGCGCAGCTCCTCGAGCTGCGTTCCGTCGACCGGATAGCTCGCAGCCGAGAGATATGCGCGCGGCCCGTCCTCGCCGGGCCCCATGCACAGGTCCGAGCGGAGCAGCACTTCGCGCATGCGGCGCTTCAGGACGGCGGCGCCCAGCGCATCCGTCTCGGGCAGCAGCACGGCGAAACGATCTTCGCTGGCCGAGGCGAGTAGATCGGTGGTGCGCAGCACGCGCCCGATCTGGAACGCGAAGCGCTCCAGCCACGAGGCGATGTCCGCCTCCGAGCGTTCGCGGCGAAAGCGCGCGAAGTCGCGCAGCTCGATCTCGAGCAACGAGAAGCTGCGCCCGAAGCGCGTCGCCTTGCGAATCTCGTTGCGGACGATGTCCTCGAAGAACGCGAAGGTGTACGCGCGGGTCACGGGATCGCGGAACGAGCGGTGCTCGAGCGCGCGGAAGCGCAGCACGTTCGCGACGGCGACGGCCGCGGGCGCGCCGAAGCGCTCCGCGATCGCGCGGTCGCGCTCCTCGAAGGCGGCGCCCGCCAGCTTGTCGGTCACGCGCACGAAGCCGAGCACGCGGCCTTCATGGCGAAGCGGCACGACCAGCGCCGGCGCGCCTCCGCTCTCCGTCAGGAACGGGGTCGCCTCGGGACGGTGCAGCGCGGCGAGCTCCGCGGGCAGCGCGTCGAGCGCGATCTCCTCGGGCTCGCGGTCGACGCGCACCAGGCCGCGCGCCGCGGCGAGGCGCAGGCGCGTCGCATCGTCGGCGCGCGCGATCCAGGCGACGCCGCCCTGCGCGCGCATCTCGAGACAGAGGCCTTCGACGATGCGGTCCGCGAGCGGCTCGAGCGCGAGCGTCGAGAACAGCGCGAGCGTCCGCTCGTAGAGCGAGAGCACCCCGAGGTATTCGAGGTTCTCGGCCATCAACGCGGCGTGTTCCTGGCGCAGGCGCTTGCGCTGCAGGATCGCGTCGAGCGAGCGCTCGAGCAGCGTCGGGTCGAGCGGCTTCAGCAGGTAGTCCGAGGCGCCCGTGCGCATCGCCTCGACCGCCGTGCGTACGTCGCCCACGCTGGTCACGACGATCACGTCCTGCTCGGGCGAGCGGGCCTTGACGCGCTCCACGAGCTCGGCGCCGGAGAGGCCGGGCATCACGAGGTCGGTCACGACCACGTCGAAGCGCTCGCGCTCGAGCAGGTGCAACGCCTCCTCGCCGCTGCCCGCCGTGCGCACCTCGAAGCCCTGCTGCACGAGCAGATCTTCGAGGAACACACGGAAGTACCGCTGGTCGTCGACCGCGAGGATCCGCGCCTTGGCCATCCCACCCCCGGCGCACGGACCCCCGCTGCGGCAGCGAGTCCGCGCCTCGGGTGCTCATCGGCGAATGGCGACGGCTCCTGAGGCAAATCCCGATTCCGGGACGGAGGCGACCGGGAGGTTCCGCGATCCGGGGTGCGCGCCGGCGGACGCGTCGGGCTCGCCGATCAGCGAGTGCGGCGTGGCCTCGGCGATCCGCACGCGCACGATCTGCCCGGGCGCGACGTCCGGGAAGTGCTCCGCGGCCACGTTGACCACGCGGTGCCACGGGTCGCGTCCGGCGAGCTGCTGCGCGCGCCGGCTGCGGCCCTCGATCAGCACGTCCGCCTCGCCGCCGACGCGGCTGCGGTGATAGGCGAGCGTCTGCGCGCGGACCTGCGCCTGCAGGGCCTCGAGCCGAGCCTGCGCGACCTCTTCCGCCACGGCGTCCGGAAGCCCGGCAGCCGGCGTACCGGGCCGCGGCGAGTACTTGAAGGAGAATGCGTCGACGAAGCCGGCGTCGCGCACGAGCCGCAGCGTCGCCTCGAACTCGGCGTCGGTCTCGCCGGGAAAGCCCACGATGAGATCGGTCGTCAGCACCAGGCCCGGGCGCGCGCGGCGCAGCGACTCCGCGAGCCGGCGCACGTCGTCGCCCGTGTACCGGCGCCGCATGCGCGCGAGCACGGCATCCGAGCCGCTCTGCACCGGCAGGTGCACGTGCGGGCACAGCGGAGCGAGGTCGCCGTGCGCCGCGACGAGCGCCTCGTCGAAGAACAGCGGGTGCGGGCTCGTGTAGCGAATGCGCTCGATGCCGGGGATCGCGGCGAGCCGCGCGAGCAGCGCGGAGAAGCGCATCGTGCCGTTCGACGAGGCGTGACCGCGGCGCACGTCGTGACGACCGTACGCGTTCACGGTCTGCCCGAGCAGCACCAGCTCGACGACGCCGCGCGCCGCGAGATCCTCCGCTTCGCACACGATCGCGTCGGCGGGACGGCTCACCTCGCGGCCGCGGGTGGTCGGCACGATGCAGAAGGTGCAGAACATGTCGCAGCCTTCCATCACGGTGAGGAAGGCGCGCCCTGGCGTCGACGCTTCGAACTGGGGATGGCGCTCCGGGAGATCGAAGCGGTCGAGGCTGCGGCTGGTCGAGACGTCCGCGGAGCGCTGGCCCGCCTCCGCCGCGCGCACCATCGCGGGCACGTGCCGGAGGTTGTGGGTGCCGAAGACGAAGTCGAGCTGCGGGAAGCGCGCGAGCAGCGCGTCGCCTTCCTGCTGCGCGACACAGCCCCCCACGCCGATCAGGCGCCCCTCGCGCGCCGCCTTCCACCGTCGCAGCAGCCCGAGGTCGCTGTAGAGCTTGTGCTCGGCCTTCTCGCGGATCGAGCAGGTGTTCACGACCAGTACGTCGGCGTCGTCCGGCTCCGCCGCCGCGTACCCGGCATGGAGCAACAGATTCGCCAACTTGTCGGAATCGTGGACGTTCATCTGGCACCCGAAGGTGCGGATCGCGAAGCTCCGGAACGCCATGGGGGCCCAACCTATCCGAGGCGCGCAGGCGTCGCCAAAGCGCGCCTCGCTGCCGCGGACGTCGCGCGCGCGACGGGGAATCGCCTCACGCTCAAAAAGCTGTTTGACACTGCGCTGGAGCCGCGGGCATAATGCGATCCATCGAAGGTCGCGAACCGAGGAGCGACGAAAGAAACCAGCGAGTTATGGAGCGGCGGTGGATAAGACATTTCGAACTGAAATGTCCAACCTCTCACCCCCCATCATCTATCCACCGCCCTCCGCCTCGTCGAACGCCCCGCTTGGATGACTCCAAGCGGGGCGTTTCATTTCGATCTCGTCGCGCGACGGCGCCGCTAGAGGACGAGCCGATCGACGATGCGCGAGAGCTGCCGGAGGTTGCGGCACTCCTCCGCCAGCGTCGTGAACGGCAGGTACTTGTCCATCACGGAGTCGCCGAAGCCCCACGCGCTCGGGCTCTCCGGATTCAACCAGATGACGTTCTTCGCCTTGTTGTGGATGTCGCGCAGGCACCACGCCTTCGGGTCGTTGTAGTTGTTGCGCGCGTCCCCCAGCACGAGAACCGTGGTCTTCGCGTCCACGGCCGACAGGAAGTCGCGCCAGAAGGTGTGGAACGCCATGCCGAAGTTGCTGCGGGTGTAGACGTTGATCACGCCGCCGCCCTCGAGCGCCTCTTCGATCGCCTTGCTCACCTCGTGGTCGTGGAACGTCTGGGTGACCTCGCCGAGCTCGGCGACGAACACGAAGGCCCGGATCTTGGTGAAGCACTCCTGCAGGCTGTAGACGAACTGCAGCATGAAGCGCGACACGTTCGCGACCGAGGACGACACGTCGCACAGGATGACGAGCTTCGGACGGTCCTTGCGGCGCTCCTTGAATACGAGCTCGAACGGCAGGCCGCCGTGTCCGGCGTTGCGGCGCAGCATCGTGTGCAGGTCGAGCTTGCCGCGCTTGAGTCGCCGCTTGCGGATCGACATCACGTTCTTGATCCGCTGCGCGAGCCGGTTCACGACCTCGCGCATGCGTGCGATCTCCTCCTCGGTGAGGCTGTAGAAGCTCTTCTCGAACAGCGCCTCGCGCCGGAAGCGCTCCATGTAGTCGAAGTTGCGCGTCTGGAGCTCGCGATCCATGTAGTCGCGCACGCTCTGGCGCAGCGCCTCGAAGAAGCGGTCGGCGAGCTTGCCGATCGCTTCCGCTTCGGCGTCGCCCATGCCGGCGGCGCGCAGCCGCGCCGCCAGATCGCGCAGCTCTCCCGCCGCGTTCTCGGCGCCGAGCTGCTCCATCGTGCGGCGCGAGAAGAAGCCGATCTGCAGCATGTTCTCGATGCGCGCCGCGCCGGCCTGGCTGGCGGCCGCGCGGATCATCTGCTCGAGCTGGTTGAGGTCGCCGGTGAGGAGCGCGCGGGCGAGGTCGCCCAGGTCCATCTCGCCTTCCGGCAGCTGGCCGCTCTCGAGCATCTGGCGGATCTGCTCGAGCAGCTGCTGGACGTCGATGCCCTGCTCCGCGAGCGATCCGGTGGCCGAGTCGAACGCGTTCTTCAGGTTGTCGTAGAAGCCCGACCAGTAGAGGTCGAAGAGCTGGTCGTAGGTGGCGATGTCGTCGCCGCGCTTCACGAGCGAAGCGCGCAGCGCGTCCCGGAACACGTCGCGGTCGTCGAGCGACAGCTCGTCGAGCGCCTGGAACGCGTCGATCGCCTCGGCGACCGAGACGCGCAGACCGCTCTGGCGCAGCAGGTTCGCGAACTCGAGGATCTTGCGCTGCATTCGCGCCTCCCGGAACGCCGACTAGTGCAGCGTGCCCTTCTTGCGCGCCGGGTCGGCCGGCGCCGCGGGGGCGCCCGGCTGCGCGGCCGGCTTGGCCATCATGCGCGACAGCTCCTGCTGCGCCTTCCGGATGTCGGCCTCGTACTTGAGGATCACGTTCATCGTCTCCTTGACGAGATCCTCTTCGAGCGCGCTGGCGTTGAGCGCGAGCAGCGCGCGCGCCCAATCGAGCGTCTCCGAGATCGACGGCGTCTTCTTGAGGTCGAGGCTGCGGATCTTGTGCATCAGCGTGACGAGATCCTGCGCGAGCTTGCGGTCCATCCCCGGCACCTTCACCTCGAGGATCTTGCGCTCGACGTCCTCGCTCGGATAGTCGATCCAGAGGTGGAGGCAGCGGCGCTTGAGCGCATCGCTCATCTCGCGCGCGTCGTTGGAGGTGAGGAACACGATCGGCTTGCTCTTCGCCTGGAACGTGCCGATCTCGGGCACCGTCACCTGGAAGTCGGAGAGCACTTCGAGGAGGAACGCCTCGAACTCCGGGTCCGACTTGTCCACCTCGTCGATCAGCAGCGCGCTCTTCTCGTCCGCGGTGATCGCGTGCAGCAGCGGGCGCGGCACGATGAACTGATCCGAGAAGAACACGCTGTCCTGCGCGCCGACGCGCTCGGCCGCCTCGCGCAGCGTCCGCGTGCCCTCCATCACCTCGGAGATCTTCTCCTTGAGGATTTGCGTGTAGAGGAGCTGCTTCGAGTACTCCCACTCGTAGAGCGCCTTGGCCTCGTCGAGGCCCTCGTAGCACTGGAGCCGGATCAGCGGCCGGCCCGTGGCCCGCGCGACCACCTTGGCCAGCTCCGTCTTGCCGACGCCGGCGGGGCCCTCGACGAGCACGGGCTTCTCGAGCTGCATCGCCAGGTAGACGACGGTCGCGATGCGGCGGTCGCAGATGTAGCCCTCGGCCTCGAGGCTCTTCTGCACTGCGTCGACGGATTCCATCGGAGAGGACATTGGGGGGATCACCTCGTGCTTCCGGCGGCGACGCCGGCGCGCCTGAGTAATTGTGGCGCCGTGCCGCGCTAGCTCATCAGATGGAGCACGTGGCCCAGCTTCTCTTTCTTGGTCCGCAGGTACTCGTAGTTCTTCTCGTTCGGCGTGATCTCGAGCGGAACGCGCTCCACGATCCCGAGTCCGTAGCCCTCGATGCCTGCGCGCTTGCCGGGATTGTTCGTGATGAGGCGCATCTTGCGCACGCCGAGGTCGACCAGGATCTGGGCGCCGACGCCGTAGTCGCGCAGGTCGGGCGGGAAGCCGAGCTTCTCGTTCGCCTCGACGGTGTCGAGGCCCTCGCGGTCCTGCAGCGCGTAGGCGCGGATCTTGTTCTTGAGCCCGATGCCGCGGCCTTCCTGGCGCATGTACAGGATCACGCCGCGCCCCTCGGCCTCGATCATCTTCATCGCGGCGTGCAGCTGCTCGCCGCAGTCGCAGCGCATCGACCCGAACGCGTCGCCCGTCAGGCACTCGCTGTGCACGCGCACCAGGACGGCGTCGTCCGGCCCGATGTCGCCCTTCACGATCGCCATGTGGTCGACGTGGTCGATGTCGTTCTCGTACACGAACGAACGCCACTCGCCCGCGATCGCCGTCGGCAGCGCGGCCTCCGCGATGCGCCGCACCAGCTTCTCGTTGCGCAGCCGGTGCTCGATCAGGTCGGCGATGGTGATGATCTTGAGCCGGTGCTCGCGCGCGAACTTCACGAGGTCCGGCATGCGCGCCATCGTGCCGTCGTCGTTCATGATCTCGCAGATCACGCCGGCCGGCTTCTTGCCCGCGAGGCGCGCGAGGTCGACCGATCCCTCGGTCTGGCCCGCGCGTCGCAACACGCCGCCGGTGCGCGCGCGCAGCGGAAAGATGTGGCCGGGCCGCGAGAGATCGTGCGGCCGCGACTCGTCGTCGATCGCGACCCGAATCGTGTGGGCGCGATCGGCGGCGCTGATGCCGGTCGTGACGCCCTGGCGCGCCTCGATCGAGATCGTGAAGGCGGTGCCGAAGGTCGTCGTGTTGTCGCCGTCCGGCACCATCATCGGGATGCGCAGCTCCTGGAGGCGCTCCTCGGTGAGCGAGAGGCAGACGAGACCGCGCCCGTGCTTGGCCATGAAGTTGATGGCATCGGGCGTCACGCACTCCGCCGCCATGCAGAGGTCGCCCTCGTTCTCGCGGTCTTCGTCGTCGGTGAGGATGATCATCCGGCCGGCGCGGATCTCGGCGATGCCGGCCTCGACCGGAACGATCACGTCCGCCCATTCGGGGGGGACACGGCGCGGCTTCAGCCGCAGGGTGGGGGCCGCGTTGGACATCGGTTCTGCCTCTCGTACGGACCCGGCTGCGGGCGGGCGTCGGGACCGGGAAACGCCGATCTACGCTTCCGCGGCTGCCGCCCGGGGCAACGGGTTCCGTCGCATGATCCCCACGGGAATCGGCTCGGGCAGAGTATCTGGTGCGTCGACTGGGGCGTCAACCGCGGCGCACGCCGCGCGCCTCCAGGACGGGCTCAAACGGCGGCGGCCTTCGTCTCCGGGCTGCGCCCGACGTGGCGGAAGACGCCGTTCAGGAAGTCGTCCTCGGAGACGCCGAAGCTCGACGCGAACTGGTGCTTCGCGTCGAGGTGGCGGTAGAGGCGCCGCAGCAGCTCGCGGAAGGTCTCGAGCACGCCCTCCCCGCGCATCGCGACGGCGGGATAGGTCGGGATGTCGCCCCACGACGCGCGGATCTCGGTGAGGGGTTTGATGTCGGGAAGGTCGCGCTTGTTGAACTGCACGACCTTCGGGATGGCGTCGAAGTCGATCCCGTTGGCGCGCAGGTTCGCCTCCATGTCCCGCCACGAGTAGGCGTTGGCGCTCGCCGAGGCGCGCTGCGA
Organism: Pseudomonadota bacterium; assembly: GCA_003576805.1. Taxonomy (GTDB): domain Bacteria; phylum Myxococcota_A; class UBA9160; order UBA9160; family PR03; genus PR03. The sequence continues at coordinate 25,569 of QEVM01000017.1, forward strand.
GTCGGCGACGAAGGCGACGGCGTCCGCGCCGGCCAGCACGACTTTGCGCGTGCTCTTGTGCATCACCTGGCCGGGCACGGTGAACAGCTTCAGCTTCACCGAGACGCCCTTGCCGGCGCCGAACTGGATCGGCAGGAAATCGAAGTACAGCGTGCGGTCGTCCGCGGTGTCGAGCGTCACCATCTTGCCGCGCGACGACGGGTCGAGCAGCTGGTGGAGCTGCTGCAGGTTCGTCGTCTTGCCGGAGAGCGCGGGGCCGTAATAGACCACCTTCAGGGTGATCTCGCGCGCTCCCATGTTGATCTGGACCATGGCTCCTCCGCGGCCTCGGTCCGCCGGGCCACATGGCCCAGCCGTCCGGCAGATCCCGCCGGTGTTCCCATCGGCGGGACCCCGCCGCGAATGAAGCGCGACGCGCGGGGATTCAGGAACGCCGGTAGATCTCGAGCAGGCGGCGCGCAGCGGCTCCGGGCGTCGCCCGCCCGGCGCCGACCTGGGCCTCGAGGCCCGGCAGGGCCGCCGCGACCTCCGGGTGCGCGCGGAAGCTCGCCTGGAGCGCCTCGCCAACGAGGCTCCACATCCAGGCGCGGGCCTGCTCGCTGCGGCGTGCGGCCAGCTCGCCCGACTCGGCCAGCCGCGCGCGGTGCTCGCGGACCGCATTCCAGAAGCCGGCGATGCCTTCGCCGGTGACGGCGCTCGCCAGCAGCACCGGCGGCCGCCAGCTCGGCGAGCCCGGGCGCAGCATGCCGAGCGCGTGGCGGTAGGCCGTCCGCGCGCGCCGCGCGGCCTCGAGCTGCTCGCCGTCCGCCTTGTTCACGACGAGCGCGTCGGCGAGCTCGAGCACGCCCTTCTTCATGCCCTGCAGCTCGTCGCCGGCACCCGGCTGCAGCAGCACGGCGAAGAAGTCGACCATCGACGCCACGGCGACCTCCGACTGGCCGACGCCGACCGTCTCCACGATCACCACGTCGAAGCCCGCCGCCTCGCACAGCAGCAGCGTCTCGCGCGTGCGGTGCGCGACGCCCCCCAGCGAGCCGCCCGACGGCGACGGCCGGATGAACGCGGCCGCGTGCTGCGAGAGCTTCTCCATGCGCGTCTTGTCGCCGAGGATCGACCCACCCGAGCGCGGGCTCGACGGATCGATCGCGAGCACCGCGACGCGCATCCCCGCATCGATCAGGTGCAGGCCGAGCGCCTCGATGAACGTGCTCTTGCCGACGCCGGGCGTTCCCGTGATGCCGACGCGGAAGGCGCCGCCGGTGTGCGGCGCGAGCGCCTCGAGCACCGCCTGCCCGACCGCGGCCAGGTCGGCGCGCCGGCTCTCGAGCAGCGTGATCGTCTTCGCGAGCAGGCGCCGGTCGCCGGCGCGCACGCCGTCGCGGTGCAGCTCGACCGACGGCGCGGCGGCGCGCGACGCGGCGCCCGCCCCCCCGGCGCGGCTCAAGCGCGCTTCGCGCGGATCGCCGCCAGCACCTCGCGCGCCGCCTTGGGGACGGGCGTGCCCGGCCCGAACACGGCCGCGACGCCCGCGGCGGACAGATCCGCGTGGTCCTTGGGCGGGATCACGCCGCCGGCCACGACGACGACGTCGCCCGCGCCCTGTGCGCGCAACGCCGCCACGAGCTGCGGCACGAGCGTCTTGTGGCCGCCCGCCTGCGTCGAGACGCCCACCGCGTGCACGTCGTTCTCGATCGCCTGGCGCGCCGCCTCGTCGGGCATCTGGAAGAGCGGGCCGATGTCGACGTCGAAGCCGAGGTCCGCGAAGGCGCTCGCGATCACCTTCATGCCGCGGTCGTGGCCGTCCTGCCCGAGCTTGCAGACGAGCAGGCGAGGCCGCCGCCCCTCCGCTTCGGCGAACGCTTCGACCTCGGCGCGCACGGCGTCGTAGTCCTGATCACCCTCGGCCGTGCCCGCGTACACGCCCGAGATCGTGCGCGTCTCCGGCCGGTGTCGGCCCCACACCTTCTCGAGCGCTTCGGAGATCTCGCCGACGGTGGCGCGCGCGCGCGCCGCGTCGACCGCCGCGGCGAGCAGGTTGCCCGGGCCGCCCTTCGCAATCTCCGTGAGCGCGCCGAGCGTGCGCTCCACGGCGGCCGCGTCTCGCTTGGCGCGCACCGCGCCGATGCGGCGCACCTGCGACTCGCGCACGGCGGCGTTGTCGATCTCGAGCAGGTCGAACTCGCTCTCGGCGCCGGCGATCTGGTACTTGTTGACGCCCACCACGACGTCTTCCCTGCGGTCGACGCGCGCCTGCCGGCGCGCGGCGCACTCCTCGATGCGCAGCTTCGGCATGCCCGACTCGATGGCGCGCGCCATGCCGCCGAGCTCCTCGACCTCGGCGATCACCTTGCGCGCCTCGGCCGCGAGCGCAGCGGTGAGGCTCTCCATGAAGTACGAGCCGCCCCACGGATCGATCACCGCGGGAATGCCCGTCTCCTCCTGGAGGATGAGCTGCGTGTTGCGCGCGATGCGCGCGCTGTTCTCGGTCGGCAGCGCGAGCGCCTCGTCGAAGGCGTTGGTGTGCAGCGACTGCGTGCCGCCGAAGACCGCCGCCATCGCCTCGATCGTGGTGCGCACCACGTTGTTCAGCGGGTCCTGATAGGTGAGGCTCGCGCCCGAGGTCTGGCAGTGCGTGCGGAGCATCGCGCTCTCCGCCCGCTTCGGGGCGAACGGCGCGATCACCTCCGACCACAGCAGCCGCGCCGCCCGCAGCTTCGCGACCTCCATGTAGAAGTTCATGCCGATCGCGAAGAAGAAGGACAGGCGCGGCGCGAAGGCGTCGATCGGAAGGCCCTTGGAGAGCGCGGCGCGCACGTACTCGAGGCCGTCGGCGATCGTGAAGGCGAGCTCGAGCACCGCGTTCGCGCCGGCTTCCTGCATGTGGTAGCCGCTGATCGAGATCGAGTTGAACTTCGGCATCTGCTTGGCCGTGTACTCGATGATGTCGGCGACGATCCGCATGCTCGGCGCGGGCGGATAGATGAAGGTGTTCCGGACCATGAACTCCTTCAGGATGTCGTTCTGGATGGTGCCGGCGAGCTTCTCCGTGCCGACGCCCTGCTCCTCGCCCGCGACGATGAAGCAGGCGAGGATCGGCAGCACCGCGCCGTTCATCGTCATCGAGACCGTGACCTGATCGAGCGGGATGCCGTCGAAGAGCAGCTTCATGTCCTCGACGCTGTCGATCGCGACGCCCGCCTTGCCGACGTCGCCGACCACGCGCGGGTGGTCCGAGTCGTAGCCGCGGTGCGTCGCGAGATCGAAGGCGACGGAGAGTCCCTGCTGGCCGCCGGCGAGGTTCTTGCGGAAGAAAGCGTTCGTCTCCTCCGCCGTCGAGAAGCCGCCGTACTGCCGGATCGTCCACGGGCGGTTGGCGTACATCGTCGCGCGCGGGCCGCGCACGAAGGGCGCGAAGCCCGGCAGCGTGTCGAGGTGCTCGAGCTTCTCGAGATCCGCGGCGGTGTAGAGCGGCTGGATGCGGATGCCCTCGGGCGTCTCCCAGGCGAGCGCGTCGGCGTCCTTGCCCTTCGTCTCGGCCTTCGCCGCCTCGCGCCACTTGCCGAGCTCTGCCGCAACTTCGTCCGCCGCTCGCTTCGCCATGGTCCTCTCCCGTCGTGGGGTGCCCGAGAATAGCCGTTACATCGCGCGGCGATAGCGACCGCCGACCTCGAACAGCGCGTCGCTGATCTGTCCCAGACTGGCCACTTCGACCGTGCGCATCAGCTCGTCGAAGAGGTTCTCGCCCGCGACCGCCGCGCGCCGCAGCCGCGCGAGCGCGGCGGGCGCGGCGTCGGCGTGACGCGCGTGGAACGCGTGCAGCGCGCCGAGCTGCGCGCGCTTCTCGTCTTCGCTCGAGCGCACGAGGCCGGCAGGACGCGCGCGCTCGTCGCCCGCGCTCTCGCCTTCCGGGCGCAGGAACATGTTCACGCCGACGATCGGCAGCGCGCCCGAATGCTTGCGCTCCTCGTAGCGCAGGCTCTCGTCCTGGATCTTGCCGCGCTGGTAGAGCGTCTCCATCGCGCCGAGCACGCCGCCGCGCTCCGCGATGCGCTCGAACTCCTGCAGCACCGCTTCCTCGACGAGGTCGGTGAGACGCTCGATCAGATACGAGCCCTGGAGCGGGTTCTCGTTGCGCGTCAGGCCCAGCTCGCGGTTCACGATCAGCTGGATCGCGACCGCGCGCCGCACCGACTCCTCGGTCGGCGTCGTGACCGCCTCGTCGTACGCGTTGGTGTGGAGGCTGTTGCAGTGGTCTTCGATGGCGGTCAGCGCCTGCAGCGTGGTGCGCACGTCGTTGAACGCCATCTCTTGCGCGTGCAGCGAGCGGCCCGACGTCTGCACGTGGTACTTGAGCTTCTGGCTGCGCTCCGACGCGCCGTAGCGGTCGCGCATCGCGACCGCCCAGATGCGCCGCGCGACGCGCCCGATCACCGAGTACTCGGCGTCGAGCCCGTTGCTGAAGAAGAACGAGAAGCTCGGCGCGAAGGCGTCGATCTCCATGCCGCGCGCACGATACGCCTCGACGTAGGTGAAGCCGTTCGCGAGCGTGAAGGCGAGCTGCGTGATCGGGTTCGCTCCGGCCTCGGCGATGTGGTAGCCGGAGATCGAGACCGAGTAGAAGTTGCGCACCTCGTGCTCGACGAACCACTGCTGCACGTCTCCCATCGCGCGCAGCGCGAACTCCGTCGAGAAGATGCAGGTGTTCTGCGCCTGATCCTCCTTCAGGATGTCCGCCTGCACGGTGCCGCGGACGCGCCGCAGCACGTCGGCGCGGATGCGCTCGTAGATCTCGGGCGCGACGGCCTCGCGTCCGCTGACGCCGAGCAGCCCGAGGCCGAGGCCGTCGTGGCCGGGCGGCAGCGCGCCGCCGTACTCCGGCAGGCCGCGCGGGGCGTGGCGCGCGCGCACGGCGTCGAGCGCGCCCGTCTCGCGCAGGTGCCGTTCCACCTGCTGGTCGACCGCCGCGTGCAGGAAGAACGCGAGGAGCACGGGCGCCGGGCCGTTGATCGTCATCGACACCGACGTGCGCGGATCGCACAGGTCGAAGCCCGAGTAGAGCTTCTTCGCGTCGTCGACGGTGCAGACCGAGACGCCCGAGTTGCCGACCTTGCCCCAGACGTCGGGGCGCTCGTGCGGATCGCGCCCGTAGAGCGTCACGCTGTCGAAGGCCGTCGAGAGGCGCGCCGTGCCCTGCCCCGCCGCCAGCAGGTGGAAGCGCCGGTTGGTGCGCTCGGGCGTTCCCTCGCCCGCGAACATGCGCGTCGGCTCCTCGTCCTCGCGCTTGAACGGGAACACGCCGCCGGTGAACGGGAACGCGCCCGGCGCGTTCTCGCGGCGCAGGAAGCGCAGCACTTCGCCCCACTCGTCCGCGCGCGGCAAGGCGACGCGCGGCACGCGCGATCCCGAGAGCGTCTCGACGTAGTTCTCGACCGGGATCTCGCGCTCGCGCACCGCGTACGACTGCGCGTCCGCCTCGTAGCGCGCGCGCAGCGTGGGCCATGCGGCGAGCGCCGCCCGCGTCTCGGGATCGAGCGCCGCGAGCGCGTCGCCATAGCGGGCGCGCAGCGCGACGATCTCCGGCGGCGCCGCGCCCGGCGCGAGCTGCGTCTCCGCGTACGGGGCGAGCCCGTCCGGCGGCGCGTCGCCGAGCGCCCGCAGCGCGCGCGCGATCGCCCACGCGTCGGAGGCGCGTTCGCTCTCCGCGTCGGAGCGGGCGCGGTACGCGCGCACGCTCTCGGCGATGTCGGCGAGGTAGCGGCGGCGCGCGGGCGGGACGAGCGCGGGGGCCGTGGGGACCGCCTCCAGCTCGGTCGCGGGCGCGGCGAAGGCGGGACCCAAGCGCTCGGCGAGCCGCGCCGCGAGCGCCCGGTAGAAGCGCTCGGTGCCGGCGTCGCCGAAGCGGCTCGCAATCGTCGCGTACACCGGAACGGCGTCGTCGGGGAGCTCGAAGGCGGTCCGGTTGCGGCGCCACTGCTTGCGCACGTCGCGCAGCGCGTCGGCCGCGCCGTGACGGTCGGACTTGTTCAGCACGACCAGGTCCGCGAGGTCCAGCATGTCGATCTTCTCGAGCTGCGACGGCGCGCCGTACTCCGGGGTCATCACGTACACCGAGAGATCCGCGAGCTCCGTGATCTCCGAGTCGCTCTGGCCGATGCCGGCCGTCTCGACGAGCACCAGGTCGAAGCCGGCCGCCTGGAGCACGCCGACGGCGTCGCGCACCGCCTGCGAGAGCGCGTGGTGCGCGCGGCGCGTCGCGAGCGAGCGCACGTAGATGCCGGGCGCGCCGATCGCGTTCATGCGGATGCGGTCGCCGAGCAGCGCGCCGCCCGTGCGGCGGCGCGTCGGGTCGACGAGCAGGCAGCCGATCGAGAGCGCCGGGTGGTCGCGCCGCAGCCTACGGACGACCTCGTCGACGACGCTCGACTTGCCCGCGCCGCCCGTGCCCGTGAAGCCGACGACCGGCGCGGGCGCGCCGGAGCGCCGCGTGGCGAGCGCCTCGCGCACGCGCGCGACCGCGGCGCCGTCGTCGCCGCCGTGCTCCTCGAGCCAGCTCACGAGGCGCGCCACCGCGGCGGGCTCGCCCGGCGCGCAGCGCAGCAGCTCGGCGTCCACGTCGGGCGCAGGCCGCGCGGCCGACTCGCCCAGGATCGTGCGGATCATGCCGTCGAGGCCCAGGCGCCGGCCGTCCTCGGGGCTGAAGATCCGCGCGACGCCGAGCGCGTGCAGCGCCTCGATCTCCTCGGGCACGATCACGCCGCCGCCGCCGCCGTACACGCGCACGTGTCCAGCGCCGCAAGCGCGCAGGCGCTCCACCAGGTAGGCGAAGAACTCCATGTGCCCGCCCTGGTAGGACGACACGCAGACGGCGTGCGCGTCCTCCTGCACGGCGGCGTCCACGATCTCGTCGACGCCGCGGTCGTGGCCGAGGTGGATCACCTCGGCGCCGTGCGCCTGGAGGATGCGGCGCATGATGTTGATCGACGCGTCGTGGCCGTCGAAGAGCGACGCCGCCGTGACGACGCGGACCGTCGCGCCGCGCGGTGCGGGCGATGCGAGGCGCAGAGCGGACGTCACGAGCCGGTCTCCTCCTGGGTGCGCAGCGCGCCGGCGCGGCTGGCGACGCGCGCCCGGTACTTCTCGATCTGGTCGCGCAGGGCGGTCAGCTCGGCGATGCGGCCGTCGAGGTCGGCGAGCCGCTGCCCGAGGAGCTGGTCGAGACGCTCGAGCAGGTCGGCGGTCGAGCCGGCGAGCGCGTGCACGTCGTTGAGCTCGCGGATCTCGGCGAGCGGCAGCCCGAGCAGTTGGAGCCGCTGGATGAAGCGGAGCCGCTCGACCTCGTCGGGGCCGTACACGCGCCGCCCGCCGGCGCGGCGCCGGACGCCGGGCAGCAGTCCCAGCTCCTCGTAGTAGCGGACAGTGCGCGCCGAGAGGCCGGTCTCGGCGCAGACGTCGGAGATGGCGAGCTGGGCCGCGCCGCCTGCGCGGGGAGCTCGGGGGTCGGGGGGCTCGCTTTGCCAGCTCACGTCAACTGACTAGCGGACCCGCCCCCTCCGCCGCCAGCGGCTCGGAGTCCGCCTTGCGGAGCTACATCGGCGTGACGCTTCTCCGCTTCGGCGGCTCGGGATCGTGCGGCCGCTCGGCGATCGCGCGGAAGCGCGCGACCAGCTCGTCGCGCAGCCGCTCGGGCGGCACGATCGCGTCGATCACGAGCTCGCTCGCGAGCCGCTCGATGTCGATGTCCTCGCGGTACTCGGCGCGCAGCTTCTCGGTCTCGGCCTTGCGCTGGTCCTCGGGCATCGCCTGCAGCTTGTTGTAGTAGACCGCGTTCACCGCGGCCTCGGGCCCCATCACGGCGATCATCGCGGTCGGCAGCACGAGGCACGCGTCGGGTGCGAAGCCGGGCCCGCACATCGCGTAGAGGCCCGCGCCGTAGGCCTTGCGCACGACCACCGAGACGCGCGGCACCTTCGCCTCCGACACCGCCTGGACCATCTTGGCGCCGGCGCGGATGATGCCCTGGCGCTCGACCTGCTTGCCGATCATGAAGCCGGGCACGTCGGCCAGGTAGAGCAGCGGGATCCCGTACGCGTCGCACAGGCCGATGAAGCGCGCGGCCTTGTCGGCAGAGTCCACGAACAGCACGCCGCCCTTCACCTTCGACTGGTTCGCGACGATCCCGACCGGCCGCCCTTCGATGCGCGCGAGGCCCGTCAGCAGCTCGCCGGCCCACAGCTTCTTCAGCTCGAACCACGAGCCCTCGTCCACCAGCCGGTCGATCACCTCGCGCATGTCGAAGGGCTTGTTCTCGTCGCGCGGGATCACCGACTCGAGCTCGGCCGGGTGCTTGGCCGGCGCGCGCGCCGCGACCGCCGGCAGCGGCGCGCCCGCGCGCACCGGGAAGTAGCCGAGGTAGTCGCGTGCGGCCGCGATCGCCTCCTCCTCGCTCGCCGCGAGCAGATCGCCGAGACCCGACACCGCACAGTGCATGCGCGCGCCGCCCATCTCCTCGAGCGTCGTCTTCTGGCCGATCACCATCTCCGCCATGCGCGGCGAGCCGAGATACATGCTGGCGTTGCCCTCGACCATGAACAGCGCGTCGCAGAAGGCCGGGATGTACGCGCCGCCGGCGGCCGAGGGGCCGAACAGCAGGCAGAGCTGCGGGACCCAGCCGGAGAGACGGCACTGGTTCATGAAGATGCGCCCCGCGCCGCGCCGGCCCGGGAACATCTGGATCTGGTCGGTGATGCGCGCGCCCGCCGAGTCCACGAGGTAGACGAGCGGCGCCTGCATCCGCTCCGCCGTCTCCTGGATGCGGAGGATCTTCTCGACCGTGCGCCAGCCCCACGAGCCCGCCTTCACGGTCGAGTCGTTCGCCATGACGCACACCGGGCGGCCGCCGACCGTGCCGCTGCCGGTCACGACGCCGTCCGCGGGGAGATCGCCGGCGAGGCTGTTGGCGAAGGCCGCGTCTTCGACGAACGAGCCCTCGTCGAGCAGCAGGCGGAGACGGTCGCGGCAGAAGAGCTTCTTCTCCTCGCGCGCCTTCGCGTGGTACTTCGCCTCGCCGCCGGCCTCGATCCGCGCGAGCTTGCCGCGGACGTCGTCCCCTGTCTTCACGCCTGTCCCTCCGCGCGGCGCTCGCGCATGCCGAGCTTCGCCCGATACACGCGACCCGGCAGCGTACGGCGGAGCACGTCGCGCTCGAGCCACGCCGTGGTGTCGACGAGCGCGTCGAGATCGACGCCGGTCGCGACGCCGGCGCGCTCGAAGAGATCCACGACGTCCTCGGTCGCGACGTTGCCCGACGCGCCGGGCGCGTACGGGCAGCCGCCGAGCCCGCCGAGCGACGCGTCGAAGACGCGCACGCCCTCGTCGTAGCCGGCCTGCACGTTGGCGAGCGCGCGGCCCCAGGTGTCGTGCATGTGCAGCGCGATGCGGTCGAGCGCGATCGCGCCCGCCACGGCGCGCACCAGCTCGCGCACCTGGCGCGGGTGCCCGACGCCGATCGTGTCGCCGAGCGAGATCTCGTCCGCGCCGAGCGCGTCGAGCCGCCGCACCACGTCGACGACCGCGGCCACCGGCACGTCGCCCTCGTACGGACAGCCGCACACGGTGGAGACGTAGGCGCGCAGCGGGACGCCGTCGGCGCGCGCCCGCTCCGCGAGCGGCCGGAAGCGCTCCAGATGGTCGGCGATCCCGCGGTTCACGTTCTTGCGATTGTGCGTCTCGCTCGCCGACACGAAGAACGCCGCGACCGGCAGGCGCGCCGCGCGGAAACGCTCGTAGCCGGCCTCGTTCGGCACGAGCGCGCTGTACGTGGCGGTCGGCGGACGCGCGACGAGCGCGCAGAGCGCATCGGCGTCCGCGAGCTGCGGAATCCACTTGGGCGAGACGAACGACGTGATCTCGATGCGCGCGAGCCCCGCCGCGGCGAGGCGGCGGACCAGCTCCGCCTTCGCCTCGGTCGCGACGGTGTCGGGCTCGTTCTGGAGTCCGTCGCGCGGCCCGACCTCGTAGATGATCACGTCGGGTCGCAGGGCTCGCTCCGGACTCGGACGATGCTCAGGCGTCGTAGTTGTAGAAGCCGCGGCCGGATTTGCGGCCGAGCCAGCCGGCCTCGACGCGCTTCTTGATCTCGAGGCAGGGCGCGTAGCGCGGCTCGCCGTACTCGCGGTAGAGCGAGTCCAGGATCGCGAACACGACGTCGAGCCCGACCAGGTCGGCGAGCGCCAGCGGCCCGAGCGGGTGGTTGCACCCGAGCTTCATGCACTCGTCGATCGCCTCGGGCTTGGCGACGCCCTGCTGCAGCGCGAACGCCGCCTCGTTGATCATCGGGAACAGCACGCGGTTCACGACGAAGCCGGGCGAGTCCATCACGTCGATCGGGACCTTGCCGAGGTTCTCGGCCAGGCCGCGCACGGCGGCGATCGTCGAGTCGCTGGTGCGCATGCCGCGCACCACCTCGACGAGCTTCATCATCGGCACCGGGTTGAAGAAGTGCAGGCCCACGAAGTGCGCCGGCTTCTTCAGGAACGAGGCGAGCTTCGTGATCGACAAGCTCGACGTGTTGGTGGCGATGATCGCCTCGTCCGACACGATCTGGTCGATCTTCTGCAGCAGGTCGCGCTTGAGCTCGAGGTCCTCGGGCGCGCACTCGATGATGCGCTCGCAGCCCTTCAGCTCCTCGAGGGGGACGACGCCGCGGATGCGGTCGAGCGTCTCGGTCTTCTCCGCGTCGGTCATCTTCTGCTTGGCGACGATGCGGTCGAGCGACTTGGCGATCGCCTTCATGCCGCGGTCCACCGACTCCTGCCGGCGGTTCTGCAGCACGACCTCGTAGCCCGCCTGCGCCGCGACCTGCGCGATGCCCTGGCCCATCGTGCCCGTGCCGATGATGCCGATCGTGTGCTTGTGCGCCGCCATCAGACGAGCTCCACGCCGAGCGCGACCGCCTCGCCGCCGCCGATGCAGAGCGTCGCGATGCCCGTCTTCTTGCCGCGCTGTCGCAGCGCGTGGAGCAGCGTGACGAGGATGCGCGCGCCCGAGCCGCCGATCGGGTGGCCGATCGACACCGCGCCGCCGTGCACGTTGACGCGGTCGTGCGGGATCGCGTGGTCCTTCATCGCCGCCATCGTGACGCCGGAGAAGGCCTCGTTGATCTCGTAGAGGTCCCAGTCGAGCGGCTTGGTCTTCGTCTTCTCGTAGAGCTTCGCGAGCGCGTGGACCGGGGCGATCGTGAACCACTTGGGCTCCACCGCCGCCGCCGAGTCCCCGACGATGCGGGCGAGCACGGTCCAGCCCTTCGCCTTGGCGTGATCCGCCGAGGTGACCAGCAGCGCGGCGGCGCCGTCGTTGATGGTCGAGGCGTTGGCGGCCGTCACCGTGCCGTCCTTCGAGAAGGCCGGGCGCAGGCCGCCCATCTTGTCGAGCTGCGCGCGCGTCGGCTCCTCGTCGGTGTCGACGAGCGTGTCGCCCTTCTTGGTCTTCACCGTGACCGGGATGATCTCTTCCTTGAAGCGGCCTTCCTTCTGGGCGGCCTGCGCGCGCTTGTAGGACTCGACGGCGAACGCGTCCTGGTCCTCGCGGCTGAAGCCGTACTTGGCGGCGACCGCGTCGCCGCAGTTGCCCATGTGCACGTTGTCGTAGGGGTCCCAGAGGCCGTCGTGGATCATCGTGTCGATGATCTGGCCGTTGCCCATGCGGTAGCCGCCGCGCGCCTGCGGCAGCACGTACGGCGCGTTGGTCATCGACTCCATGCCGCCCGCCACGAGCACCTCGGCGTCGCCGACCAGGATCTCGCGGCGCGCGAACATCACGGACTGAAGGCCCGAGCCGCACACCTTGTTGATCGTGATGGCGCCGACGCTGACCGGCAGGCCCGCCTTGATCACGGCCTGGCGCGCGGGCGCCTGGCCGCTGCCGCCGGTGAGGACGTTGCCGAGGATCACGCGCTCGACGTCCTCCGGCTTGGCGCCGGCCCGCTTCACCGCCTCGGCCACCACGACGCCGCCGAGGTCCGACGCCGAGAACGACGACAGCGCGCCCTGGAACGACCCGACCGGGGTTCGCACGGCGCTGCAGATCACGACTTCCTTCTGACTCATGGGATGCGAGTCTCCTGGAATGAATCCTGTTGGGATGGGTGGGATCGGGCGATGGGCGGCGTCGGCGCGCTGCTGCGAGAGCGACTTGCGAGAGGCGGCGCGCGCGGCCGGTCGCGGCACCGTACACGATGGCCGACGCCGAAGTCAATTGACCACAAGGCGACCGCGAGTCACCGATAGCCGAGCGATTTCAACCGGTTCGGCTTCTTCGCCCACGTCGGATCGACCTTCACGCGCAGGTCGAGATGCACCTGGTTCCCGATCAGCGCTTCGAGGTCGCGGCGCGCGCGCACGCCGATCGCGCGGATGCGCGCGCCGCCCTGCCCGATCGCGATCGGCTTTTGCGACTCGCGCTCGACGAGCAGCTGCGCGCGGATGCGCGTCAGCCGCGGATCGCCTTCTTCGTAGTCCAGCACCTCGACCGCGATCCGGTACGGCAGCTCCTGCGAGAGCTCGAGGAAGGCGGCCTCGCGGATCAGCTCGGCGGCGAGAAAGCGCATCGGGCGATCGGTGAGCTGGTCCGTCGGGAAGTGCGGCGGCCCCTCCGGCAAGCGCGCGACGACCTCCGCGACGAGCGCGTCGAGCCCTTCTCCCGTCCGGGCCGAGATGCGCGGCGTCGCCGCGGCGCCGACCGCGTCGGCGGGCGGCCACGGCGCGCGCGCGGCCTCCGGCCGGTCGACCTGCGTGCCGACGACGAGCACCGGAACGCCGCGCTGCGCGAGCTTCGCGAGCCACTCGCCGTGCAGCGGCTGGAAGCCGCGCGTCACGTCGACGAGCAGCAGCACGACGTCGCAGTCGGTGACCGCCTTGCCGACCGCCTCGCGCATCGCGAGGTCGAGCGGCTTGGTGCCCTCGTGGAGGCCCGGCGTGTCGAGCAGCAGGATCTGCGCCTGCGGCAGCGACAGGATTCCGAGGAGCTGGCTGCGCGTCGTCTGCGGCTTCGGCGTGACCGCCGCGATCTTCTCCCCGAGCAGGCGGTTCAGGAGCGTCGACTTGCCGGCGTTCGGCAGGCCGACGAGCGCGACGACGCCCGTGCGGAACGGCGGATCCTGCGCGTCGGCTTCGCTCATGCGCCCAGTCTGACGCGCACCGCGCGAGCGGCCAGCGCGCGCGCAAGGTCCCCAGTCAGCCGACCTTCGACAGATCGAGCGCGACGCGCACGAGCGCCTGCGCCGCCGCCGCCGCCTCGGCCGCGCGCTTGGTGCGCCCGACGCCGCGGCCCCAGACCTCGCCGGCGAGGCGCACCTCGACGGCGAAGCGCTCCTCGTCGTTCTCGACGCCGCTGTCCGCGACGGGGACGTAGCGCGGTGTCGCGCCGCGCTCGGCGTGCGACCACTCCTGGAAGCGCGTCTTGGGATCCGCCTCGAGCGGGTCCGAGCCGGTCACGAACAGCTCGGCGAACAGCCGCCGCACGAGCGCGAACACCGGCTCGACGCCGGCGTCGAGATAGAGCGCCGCGACGAGCGCCTCGAAGACGTTCGCGAGGATCCGCTCCTTGTCCGCGCCGCCCGTCTTGCGCTCGGTGCGCCCGAGCCGCGTGTGCGCGCCGATGCCGAGCGCGCGCGCGCAGCGCGCCAGCGAGCGCGTGTTCACCGCCGCCGCGCGGGCGCGCGTCAGGTCGCCCTCGCTCCAGCGCGGGTGCGCCTCGTAGAGCAGGCGCGCGACCGCGAGGTCGAGCACCGCGTCGCCGAGGAACTCGAGCCGCTCGTTGCCGCGGCTGCCGTCGAACTCGTGCGCCCACGACGGGTGCGCGAGCGCCGCCGCGAGCAGCGCGGGATCGCCGAAGCGGTGGCCGAGCGCGCGCTCGAGCGCCTCGCGATCGGCGGGGTCGAGCCCCGGTCCGACGTCGCTCACGCGAGCGCCTCGTCGATCCAGCCGCCGCCGAGCACGTCGTCGCCGTCGTAGAACACGGCCGCCTGCCCGGGCGTCACCGCCGTCACGGCCTCGTCGAACGCGATGCGCGCGCCGCCGCCGGCCGCGGGCTCCACCGTCGCCTCGGCGCCGGCGTGGCGGTGGCGGACGCGCACGCGCGCGCGCAGCGCGCCGTCCGGCGGACGCCCCGCGACCCACGACACAGCGGAGAGTCGCGCGCCGCGCGCCCCGAGCGACGCGGCCGGCGCGACGGTCACGCGGTTGGCGGCCGCGTCGATCGACTTCACGAAGACGCGCTCGCCGAGCGCGATCCCGAGCCCGCGCCGCTGTCCGACGGTGAGGCGGTGGATCCCGCCGTGGCGGCCGACGACGCGCCCGCTCTCGTCGACGACGTCGCCCGCGCCCGGCGCGGCGCCGGGCCGCAGCGCCTCGACGACCGCCGCATGATCGCCGCCCGGCACGAAGCAGATCTCCTGGCTCTCGGGCTTCTCGGCGGTCGCGAGGCCGAGCGCGCGCGCGCGCGCGCGCACCTCGTCCTTGCGCAGCGCGCCGACCGGGAAGCGGATGCGCGCGAGCTGCTCGGGCCCGAGATCGAAGAGGAAGTACGACTGGTCCTTCGCGGCGTCCGCGCCGCGGCGCAGCCGCAGCGCGCCGCTCGTGGCGTCGCGCTCGACGCGCGCGTAATGGCCCGTCGCGACGACGCCGGCGCCGAGCGCGCGCGCGCGCTCGAGCAGATGGCGGAACTTGAAGCGCTGGTTGCACGCGACGCACGGGATCGGCGTGCGGCCCGCGAGATAGGCGTCGGCCCACGGCTCCATCACCTCGCGCCGGAACGCGGCGGCGTAGTCGGCGACGTAGAAGCGGATGCCGAGCCGCTCGGCCACGCGGCGCGCGTCCTCGGCGTCGTCGAGCGAGCAGCAGCGCGACGCGTCGCCGGCGAGGCGCAGCGTGACGCCGATCACCTCGCAGCCCGCCTCGACGAGCAGCGCGGCCGCGACCGACGAGTCGACGCCGCCGGACATGGCGACGACCACCCGCTCGCTCACGGCGCGGCGCTCCCGCGCACGCGCGCGACGAGGTCGGGCAGCAGCGCGAGCACGCGGTCGACCTGGGCCTCGTCGTTGCCGAGTCCCAGCGAGAAACGCAGCGACGCGCGCGCCTGCTCGGGCGTGCGACCCATCGCGAGCAGGGTGCGCGACGGATGCACCGACCCCGAGGCGCAGGCGGCGCCCGCCGACACCGCGACGCCCTCGAGGTCGAGCGCCTCGAGCAGGACGTCGCCCGCTGCGCCGACGAACTCGATGCACGCCGTGTTCGGCAGCAGGTGCTGCGCGGCGCCGTTGCGCCGCACGCGCGGCACCTTCGCCTCGATGCCGGTCCACAGCCGGTCGCGCAATGCGGCCATCCGCGCCGCGCGCGCCGCGAGCTCTCGATCCGCGAGCGCGCACGCCACGCCGAAGCCGACCGCGCCCGCCACGTTGGGCGTGCCGCCGCGGCGGCCGCGCTCCTGCGCGCCGCCGCGCAGCCAGGGCGCGAGCGCGGTGCCGCCGCGCACGACGAGGCAGCCGATCCCCTTCGGGCCGTTCAGCTTGTGCGCCGACGCCGACAGGAGCTGCGCCGGCACCTCTTCGAGCCGCACCGCGACCTTGCCGAGCGCCTGCGTCGCGTCGACGTGCAGCGGCACGCCGCGCGCGGCGGCAACGGCCGCGATCTCGCGCATCGGCTGGATCACGCCGGTCTCGTTGTTCGCCCACAGGATCGACACGAGCGCGGTGTCGGGGCCGATCGCGCGGGCGACGGCGTCGGGGTCGACGCGCCCGTCCGCGCCGACCGCGACGCGCGTCACGCGCACGCCCGTCGCCTCGAGCGCGGCGAGGGGCTCCTCCACCGACGGGTGCTCCGCCGCGCTCGTGACCACGTGCGGTGTCGCGCTCGCAGCGGCGCGCACGACGCCGTGCAACGCCAGGTTGTTGGCCTCGGTCGCGCCGGAGGTGAAGACGATCTCCGCGGCGCTCGCGCCGACGAGCGACGCGACCCGCTCGCGCGCGCGCTCCAGCTCCGCGCGCGCCGCCGCGCCTTCGGCGTGCGCGCTGCTCGGGTTGCCCGGCACGTCGCGCAGCGCGCGCGCCACGGCCGCGGCGACTTCGTCGCGCACGGGCGTGGTGGCGTTGTGGTCGAGGTAGATGCGCATCGCAGGAGAGTCGGTCGAGGCTACGAGGCGGGTCGCGCAGGGTCAACCGGAACGTCGCGCAGCAGGTCGGCGAGCGTGCGGCCGCCGAGCGCGCCCGCGATGCCGGCGTCGACCTCTTCGATCAGCCCGCGCACGACGCGGTCGGCCGGGTTCTCGGGACTTGGCAGCGCCGTGCGCCCGCGCAGCGCCTCCAGCACCTCGCGCACCGACACGGACTCCGCCGCGCGCCCGAGCTGGTAGCTGTCGAGCTCCTCGCCGCCGCGCGCCGCCACGATTCCCGCCGCCTCGAGGTCGGCGAGGATCGCGCGGATCGTGCGCACCGGGACGTCGAGGTCGCCCGCCGCCTGCTCGGCGGTGACGCCCTCGCCCGAGCGGAAGGCGCGCGCCACGCGCGACGCCACCAACACGCCGATCGCCTCGCGCGCCGCCGGCCCCGGCTCTTCGCCGACGCGCGCCAGCCGGAAGCTCGCGAGATTCTGCGCCGAGAAGGCGACCTCGCAGCCGAGCAGCACGACCGTCCACGAGACGTAGAGCCAGACGAGCAGCAGCGGCAGCGCGGCGAAGCTGCCGAAGATCGCGTTCGCGCGGGCGACGCCGACGTTGAAGCCGATGTAGATCGCCTGCGCCAGCGCGAACAGCAGCGCCGCCACCAGCCCGCCGAGCAGCGCGGGACCGATCCGCACGCTGGTGTTGGGCAGGAACCAGTAGAGGAACGAGAAGCCGAGCCAGAGCAGCAGCGTCGGCACCTGACCGAGGCCGAGCTCGTACGCCTGCTTCAGCAGCGGGTGCTCGAGCAGCTGCGCGACGAACGTGTCGCTGCGCAGGCTCGTCGCGAGCGACACCGCGGCGGTGAACAGCAGCGGCGCGACCACCAGCACCGCGAGGTAGTCGGAGAAGCGGCGCATCGGCGAGCGCTGGCGTTCGATGCCCCAGATCGCGTTGAAGGTGGCCTCGACGTTGCTGAGCCCGAGCACCGTCGTCACCAGCAGGCTCGCGCCGCCGACCGCACCGAAGCTGCGGAAGTTCACGCGCTTCACGAGGTCGAGGATGTACTCGCCGGCCTGCGGGCTGCCCACGGCAATCCGGTCCACCACGGCCCGCGCCAGGCCCTCGCTGACACCGAACGCGCCGACGAGGCCGATCGCGACCGCGAGGATCGGGATCAGCGAGAGCATCGCGAAGTACGTGAGCGCGCTGGCGCGCAGCAGCAGCTGGTCGCGGGACACGCCCTGCGCGACGACCACGCCGAGCTGGAGCGCCGCGCGGCCGACACGCGTCGCGCGGCCGTCCTCCGGGCGCACGCGGCGCTGCCACAGATCGCGCTCGAGGTAGCGGTGGACGCGCTGGCGCAGGGCTCCGAGGTCGACCGCCATCGCGCGCTCCTAGGAGTCGCCGCAGCCGGGCGCGCCGGTCGCGGCGGCGAAGGGCGCGAGCCGCGCCACCGTCACCGGCCCGAGGCCGGCGACGCGCGTCAGCTCCTCGACGCGGCAGAAGGGAGCCGCATCGCGTGCGCGCACGATCGCGTCCGCGCGGGTCGGCCCGATGCCGGGCAGCGCCTCGAGCGCGCGCGCGTCGGCGCGGTTCACGTCGAGCGGAATGCCGAACAGCAGGCCCGCGGCGCCGGCGAGCGGCGGCGCGCCGCGAGCGGGGTCGCACGCCACGGAGACGAGCGCGCCGCGGGCTTCGCGGGC
>QEVM01000215.1 GCA_003576805.1 Pseudomonadota bacterium
CGCCCGGCGCCGAGCCGCGCGAGCGCGTCCAGCCAGCTCGCGCCCGCCGGCAACGCGAGGTCCGGCGCGAGGTCGGCGATGGCGGCGCTCCCGGTGGACGGCCAGTCGAGCGCCGCGACGCGGCCGCCGCCGCGCGCGACGGCCTGCCACAGCGTCTCGGCCTGCACGTCGGCCGCCTGGTCGAGCGGCCCGTCCGCGAGGCCTTGCTCCGTCAGACGCCGGTCGCCGGCGATGCCGTGCTCCGCCGTCGCGACGCCGGTGACGAGCGTCGCGTGCGCCGGATACGCGGTCGCCGGGAACGCGGGCACCATCCACTCCGCCGCAGCGCCCGCCTGCGCCAGCGCCGCGACCGTCGGCATCCACGGCTCGAGGCCCGCGTCGCCGTAGGCGGCCGGCGACATGCCGTGCACGCTGACGACGACGAGGTGCTGCGGCCGCCCGCCCGCCGGCTGCGGCAGCTCGGAACGCTGCGCGGGCGCGGGCGAAGCGTCGCGCGGCCCGTCGCCGCCCGTCGCGCACGCCAGCGCGACGACGCAGGCGAGTGTCATCGGCAGAGCGCGTCTCATGCGACCTCGTGGCGGAACGCGGGCTCGACCTCGGAGATCGGCCCGCTCGGCGCGCGGCCGGCGCGGGCGCGCGCGCGAGCCGTCAGCGTGCGCTTCGCGTCGCTGTAGCCGGCGGTGATCAGCCGCCGGCTGCGCGCCGGCGTCGACGAGAGCAGCGCGCCCACGGAGAAGCCGGCGTGGCGCTCGGTCGGCTGGATCACGGTGACGGGCACGCCGCGATAGGTGCCGTCCGCCTCGATGCGCGTCGTGACGTAGCCGACGTTCGCGAGCGTGCGCCACAGCACGTCGGCGAGCCGCATCAGGTACTGCGGAAAGCCTGCGAAGCGGCGCTGGTACGGCAGCTCGGTCGCGACGACGGCGAGCACGTAGATCTCCGTCGCGCCCATCTCGACGGCCTGCAGCAGCGGCACGTTCCAGGCGAAGCCGCCGTCGACGTACCACTCGCCGCGGTGCTGCACGGGCGGGAACAGGATCGGGATCGAGTAGCCGGCGGTGACCAGGCTGCGCAGCTCCTCGACGCTGTGGTCCTGCCGGTTCGACACGAACTGGCCCTCGCCGCGCGAGAGGTTCAGCACGATGAACGAGAGCTCGAGCGGCGACGCGGCCAGCTTCGGGTAGTCGACGAAGCGCTCGAACTGGCTCTGCAGGCGCTCGATCGACGCGAACGAGAGGCCCGTCAGCGGATTGTGTCGGAGGCTCGGGCGGAAGTCGGTGAGGCCCAGGTGGATCGTGCGCCACGCCTCCTCGAGCGCGGAGACGCCGCCCGTCGCGTAGACGCAGGCGTTGATCACGCCGATCGACGAGCCGACGATCGCGTCGGGCCGGATGCCCTGCTCTTCCAGATAGCGGAGCGCGCCGACCTGGTGCGCGCCGAGCGAGGCGCCGCCGCCGAGGATGAAGACCCGCTTGCGCGCGGGCGCGGCGCTCATCCGCGGAAGACGCCGCGCCGTTCGGCGAGGCCGCGCTCGAAGAGCGACTCGATCGCGGCGCGCACCTGCGCGACCTGCGCGTCGATCAGCGCGTCCTCGTCGCTGGGAGCGCCGGAGAACTGCATCGGCTCGCCGAAGTAGAGGTGGTACTTCACCGGCAGCGGCAGCATGCCGAGCGGGCCGAGCCACGGGAACGTCGCGGTGATCGGGAACGCGGGCATGCCGAGCGCGCGCCCGAGCCGCCCGACGTTCGCGAGCCCCGGGTTCTGCTCCTCGGAGCCCACGACCGCGACCGGCACGATCGGCGCCTGCGCCTCGAGCGCGAGCCGCATGAAGCCGGTGCCGAAGCGCATCAGCTTGTAGCGGTCGCGGTAGAGCTTGTTCATGCCGCGCACGCCTTCGGGAAAGACGAGCACGCACTCGCCCGCCTCGAGCATCTCGCGGCAGGTGTCCGGCGTGCCCGACGCCGCGCCGCCGCGCGTCGCGTAGACCGACACCCAGGGAAGCTGCGAGACCCAGTACTCGGCCATGCCGCGCACGATGCGCGGCGGCTCGGCCTCGAGCAGCATCGCCATCGCGATCATCGCGGCGTCGAAGGGGAGCTGGCCGGCGTGGTTGGCGATCAGCAGCACGCGGCCCGCCGGGACGCGGTCGATGTCGTGCGTCTGCACCCGGAACCACAGCTTGTAGAGCGCGAGCGCGGGCAGGATCGTGTCGCGCACCGTCTGCGGGTGCAGGCCCCAGGGATCGAAGCCGAACTCGTTGAGGCGCGTCGGGACCTTGCGGATGCGGTCGTCGAGCTCGCGCTCGAGGTCGCGCACCGACAACGGCAGCAGCGCCCCGCCGAGATCGCGGAGGGCGCCCCGCCATCCGCTGCGCGCGCTCATCGCCGCCTCCTCACCGCCGCACGCTGTGGAAGATCTCTTCGAGCCCGAACAGCGGCCGGAAGCCGGTCGTGTCGACGAAGCGCTTGCCCGACAGCGTGACCGGGTACTTCACGTAGTCGATCGCGCCCGCCGGATACGGCACCAGCCCCCAGCGGAAGGCGCGGTCGATCATCGGCCGCAGCACGAACTCCGGGACCGGCCACGCCTGGCTGCCGGCCTCGCGGATCGCCACGGAGATCGGCACGGCGCCGGGCCCGACCACGTTGAAGACGCCCTGCAGCCCGTGCTCGAGCGCGAGCGCGATCGCCTCCGAGACGTCCTCTTCGTGGATGAACTGCATCATCGGGTCGAAGCCCATGACGGTCGGCACGCGCGCCTGCCGCAGGTACTCGCCGATCATCGAGTGGACGTAGTACCCGAGCGTGTTCACCGGCCGCAGCACGGCGGTGCGGATGTGCGGGTACTTCCACAGAAACGCCGAGGCGAGCGTGTCGACCTCGACGAGGTCGCGCATCTCCGGGTACGACCGGCTCGCGCCGAGCGGAAAGTCCTCGTCCATGTAGAAAGGGTTCTCGGGCGCCGCGCCGTAGACGTAGCTGCTCGAGATCACGATGAGCTTCTGGACGCCGTAGTTGACGCAGTGGTCCAGCAGCTGCTTGGTGCCGCGCACGTTGACGTCGTGCCGCACCTGCTCCGAGACGCGGAAGTGCCGGACCATTCCCATGTGCACGACGGCGGTCGGCTGCTCGGTGCGGAAGACGTCCTCGAACTTGCGTTTGCGCAGGTCGACCTGATGGACGTTCACGTCCTTGGGCCGCCCCTCCCACGCGACACGATCCACGCCACACACCTCGAAGGTGTCGAGCAGGCGCCGCGCGAGGAGCCGGCCCTGGCCCCCCGAGATGCCGGTGATCAGGACTTTTTCCATTGCATCTCCGCGGGTTTGCGTCGCCATCCTAACCTTCGCGGTGCGTCCGGGCCAGCGGCCGGCGACCGGGTTGTGCGCCCAGCGTGGTATAAGAGTCGCCCCAGGGGATCGGAATCGTGGAGCCGTCGGCGCGCGTACAACAAGTCCAGATTCCGCTCGACGAGCCGGTCGGCGGCGTCACGTCCGTCTCCGGCGTGCTCGGCGTACCGGAGTGGTGGCCGACGGGTTCGCGCGTGGGTGTCGTGCTCGCGCACGGCTCGGGCAAGGACCTCGACGATCCGCTCGTCGCCGCGCTCCAGCGCGGCCTGACGGATCGCAAGTATCTCTCGCTCCGCTTCAACTTCCCGTTCGCGCAAGCGAAGCGCTCGCGGCCCGATCCGGTCGCCGCGCTCGAACGCGTCTTCCGCCACGCCGTCGCGGTGCTCGCTCGCGATCCGTCCGCCGCGCCCGCACATCTCTTCGTCGGCGGCTGCGGCCTCGGCGCGCAGGTCGCGGTGCAGGCGGCCGCCTCGCGGCTGCGCGTCGACGGCATCTTCGCGCTCGGCTACCCGCTGCACAGTCGCGACGTTCCCGACAAGAACCTGCGCGCCGAAGCCTTGTTCCGCGTCGTGTCCCCGATCCTGTTCGTGCAGGGCACGCGCGACCGCACCTGCGACCTCGACGCGCTGCGCCGCACGCTGACGCGCGTCGGCGCACCCAAGACGCTCCACGTGATCCCGGAAGCCGACGGCACGCTCACCGTTCCGCGCCGCGCGGGCCGCTCGCAAGAAGAGGTGCACGCCGAGGTGCTCGAGGCCGTCGACATGTGGTGCCGCAAGGTGATCGGCGCATGAGCGGCGCGAGCGATCTCTATTTCGTGCAGCAGCCGGTCGGCGAGATGGCGAACCTCGCCTACCTGGTCGGCAGCCGCTCGACGCGCGAAGCGCTGCTCGTCGATCCCGCCTGGGACGTCGCGTCGCTGGTCGCGCGCGCCGAGGACGACGGCGTGCGCATCGTCGGCGCGCTCGCGACGCACTACCACCAGGACCACGTCGGCGGAAAGATCTTCGGCATCTCGATCGAAGGCCTGCCGCGCCTGCTCGAGCTGCACCCGGTGCCGGTCCACGTGCAGCGCTGCGAGGCCGACGGCGTGCGGCACGTGACCGGCCTCTCGGCCGGCGACCTGGTCGCGCACGAAGGCGGCGACGCGATCGAGCTCGGTCCCATCCGGATCCGCCTGCTCCACACACCCGGCCACACGCCCGGCTCGCAGTGCTTCCTCGTCGAAGAGGCCGGCCAGCCCGGCCGCCTCGTCTCGGGCGACACGCTCTTCCTCGGCGGCTGCGGCCGCGTCGATCTTCCGGGCGGCGATCCCGAGGCGCTCTACCGCTCGCTGCACGAGGTCCTGAAGCAGCTCCCCGACGAGACGCTCGTCTATCCCGGCCACCTCTACGCGGAGCCGTGCGGGTCGCTCGGCGACCAGAAGCGCACGAACCCTTACCTCCGCGTCGCGACCCTCGAAGCCTTCCTCGGCTTCCTCGGCTACTAGCCCAGTCGCGCACGCACGCACGCGTAGACCCGTGAATCGCGGTCATTTTTCGCGTCCGCGCGCGCCTTGAGAACGCCTCCCCCGTCCGTTAGCGTCGGCGCGCTCTGCCACCCCGGAGCCGTGCCGCTCCGAGGCCCGCCGTTTTTTTCGGTCCGGTCCCCGGTCCGTTGGAGGCCCCCAATCCCATGAAGATCATGGTCTGCATCAAGCAGGTCCCGCATCAGGACGCCAGGCTCGACGTCAACGGCGCGGGCACCTGGATCCAGGAAGAGAACATCAAGTTCGAGATCAATCCCTACGACCAGAACGCGCTCGAAGCTGCGCTGCAGCTGAAGGACAAGGAGGCGGGCACCGAGGTCGTGGTGGTTTCGATCGGACCGGAGCGGGTGACCCAGTCGCTGCGCACCGCGCTCGGCATGGGCGCCGACCGCGCCGTGCACGTGAAGGACGGCGCGGCCGACGGCTCCGACTCGCTCGGCACCGCCAAGATCCTCGCGGCCGTCGCGAAAGCCGAGAGCCCGGACCTGATCTTCGCCGGCTTCATGTCCGACGACGGCAACCTCGCCGCCACCGGCCCGATGCTCGCCACGCTGCTCGGCATCCCGCACACGACGACCGCCGTCAGCTTCCAGAAGAACGGCGCGATCCAGGTGGAGCGCGAGCTCGAGGGCGGCGCGCTCGAGGTCGTCGAGCTGAACACGCCGTGCCTCGTGACGACGCAGACCGGCATGAACCAGGTCCGCTACGCGTCGCTCAAGGGCATCATGGCCGCCAAGAAGAAGCCCATCGACGTGAAGACCGTCGCCGATCTCGGCCTCGCGGGTCAGGTCGGCGCGGACGCCGCGAAGATCAAGATCGAGAAGCTGTACACGCCGCCGAAGGGCCAGGGCGCCGAGATTCTCTCGGGCTCGGTGGACGAGGTCGTGGGCAAGCTGGTCGGCAAGATCAAGGAGCTGGGGCTTCTCTAGCCCCACGGGAGCATCAGCATGGGATCCATCCTGGTCATCGCGGAGATCCAGAAGGGCAAGGTTCGCGAGGCGAGCTACGAGCTCGTCTCGTTCGCGCGCAAGATCGGCGCGGCCACGAATCGCGAGGTGAAGAGCCTCGTCATGGGTCAAGGCATCTCGGCCGCGGCCGAGGAGCTCTCGAAGAAGGGCGGCGGCGAGGTGTTCGCGGCCGACGACGCGGCGCTCGCCAACTACAACCTCGACGCCGCGTTCGCGGCGGTGAAGGCGGCGATCGCGGCGGCCTCGCCCGACGTCGTCTTGGTGTCGAACACGCCGAGCGGCTGGGACCTCGCGCCGCGCATCGCGGCGTCGCTCGACGCCGGCTTCGCGCCCGACTGCTTCAACGTCGACGTCGAAGGCGGCGAGCTCGTGTTCCTGCGCCGCTTCTTCAACGGCAAGCTCGACTCGCGCCTGCGCCCGACCTCGCTGCCGGTGGTCGCCACCATGCAGCCCGGTGCGACCGCGGCCTTCGACGGCGCGGCCGAGGGCAAGATGACGCCGCTCGCGGTCTCGATCGGGAGCCTCGGCACGAAGTTCGTCGAAACCAAGGTGGCCTCGGCCAAGGGCGTCGACCTCACCAAGGCCGACGTGATCGTGTCGGGCGGCCGCTCGCTCGGCGGCCCGGAGAAGTTCCAGGAGGTGATCAAGCCGCTCGCGGACGCGCTCGGCGGCGCGATGGGCGCCTCGCGGCCGGTCGTCGACGCGGGCTGGCTGCCGCACGAGTACCAGGTCGGCTCGTCGGGCCAGGTCGTGTCGCCGAAGCTGTACGTCGCGTGCGGCATCTCCGGCGCGATCCAGCACCTGGTCGGCATGAAGGCCTCGAACTTCATCATCGCGATCAACAAGGACGCCGACGCGCCCATCTTCGAGGTCGCGGACCTCGGCGTCGTCGGCGATCTGTTCGAAGTGGTGCCCAAGCTGACGGAGGCCGTGAAGGCCGCCAAGGGCTGAACGCGCGCACGACGCGCGACCGCACGAAACACGGGGAGCCTGCTCGCGCAGGCTCCCCGTCGTCGTTTCGCGGTTGACACCGATCGGCGAGCGAAGTAGGTAGAGCTGCATTCGCAGACGGCCCGTCGGTCGCTGCCCCCCTGCTGAAGCGGTCGGTGTCTCTCGCTGCAAGCCCGCGCGCCGCGGGACGTCTGGCTTCGTCCGGCTGCGCGCCGGCAGGGGGACTCGCATTCCGCGCCGCATCGCCTTGCTCAACGAGAAGGGCGGAAGCGCCAAGACCACCTTGGTCGCCAGCATCGGCGCGTATCTCGCGCTGCGCCGCGGGCGCCGCGTGCTCGGCGTCGACATGGACCCGCAGGGCCAGCTCGGCAAGGTGCTCGGCGTCGACGCGCGCAGGACGCCGCGCAGCTCGATCGAGCTGCTGCTCGACACACTGCTCGGCGACGCCGCGCACGCGCCGCCGGCCGGGCTCCCGCTCGTGGCGACGCGCATTCCGCGCTTCGACGTGATCGTCGCGAGCAAGGAGCTCGGTCTCGCGCCCGCCTTCGAACGCGAGGATGCGGATCCCACCGGCCGCCTGCGCCGCAAGCTCGACGTGGCGTCCGAGATCCAGCGCTACGACTACGTGCTCGTCGACGCGCCGCCCTCGTTCGGCACGCTCACGCTGAACGTGCTGCGCGCCGTGGACGAGGTCGTGATCCCGGTGCCGCTGACCTTCCTCGCGCTCGACGGCTGCGCCGAGCTGGCGCGCACGATCGACACCGTGCGCTCGCGCTACGCGCACGCTGCGCTGCGCGTCACGATGGTCGTGCCGACCTTCCACCGCCGCACGCGCATGGCGGAAGAAGTGCTCGAGGCGCTGCGCGCGCGCTTCCCGAAAGAGCTCGCGCAGACGGTCGTCGGCTACCACGTGAAAATCGACGAGGCGCAGTCGCGCGGACTCTCGATCTTCGAGTACGCGCCGCGCGATCGCGGCGCCCGCGTGCTGGCGGCGCTCGCGCAGGAGCTGGAGGCGCGCGCGCCGCTTTCCGGCGCGGCGCGATGAGCGGCGAGCGCCGGAGCGACGGCCCGCGCTTGCACGAGCCGGACGCGACCGGGCCCGCGCTCGGGTCGAACCCGCTGCTGGCGCCCGTCGCCGCCGAGTCGGATGCGCTCGGCGCATGGCTGGGCGCGCTCGAGCGGCTCGCCGCC
>QEVM01000216.1 GCA_003576805.1 Pseudomonadota bacterium
GTTGCACCTGTGGGTTCCCCTCTGAGCTTGAGGTCGTTGAGCAACCCCATTCTCAGAGCACCCACAGGTGTCAGCAATCTGTTGAGGCCCCTCATCTAGAGAAGGGATGCGACGTCACGCCACAATTTTTTGAACGATGGTGCGGAACGCGCAGCGTCAACGTCGAAGATCTTCGTGAAGGCCGGCTGATCCAGTGTTTCTCGGTAGCCACGGCCATGGGGCATTCGGGCGCTTAGCCATCCCTTCGCATCACCGACTGCTTCGGGATCCGGGGGTGCCACCGTCGCAGGATCGAGATCTCGGTGACCCGCGATGGAGGCCGCCGCAGCGAGGAACCAAGCCTCGTACTCGACCTTCGCTAGTACGACTCGGATAGGCCGGTCTGAGCGCGCAGCTGTCGCACGCTGGATAAGAGTTGCTGCAAGGTTTGCCGGACAATCGTTGTCGGCGTCCAGCAGGACGAGAATCCGTCCATCGGTACCCGACTGCCTTGCCGCGAGTTCGATGGCGCGTTCGAACTCACCCTCCTTGACGATTAGTTGTCGCTTGACTCGGATCGGACGAGGCAGATCGACGTAGCACTCAGGGTCTATGCGCTCCGCGATTCGCCGGATCAGGATAGGAACGGATGCGACCTCTCCGTAGCCCTCGACGATGGTTACGACTCTTGCCACGGCTCAGGATTCGGGCCCAAAAAGTTCCAGTTGGTCGGGGTTTAGCGTGGATGCAGTCGGGTCGGGACGGAGTTGGTCCATGCGGAGCAGTTCTCCGGCGGTGTATAGATGGTCCTTGAGCGCGGAGCGACCGGCTTCGTCAAGCGGACCGATTCTGGTCTCTCCGTGTTCAGCCACTACTGCGAGTATCGACTCGTCTGGAATTGTGTCGTTGTCGAGCAGATCGGTGCTATGACTGGTGACCACGATTTGGGCGTGCGCGCTAGCGTCCTGGAGACTGTCCGTCAGGATACCTGCCGCGGCGGGATGAAGGGCGACTTCGGGCTCTTCGATACCGACAAACCGTCTCGTCGTAGTGCCATTGACTGCCCCCTGAAACAGAGCCACGAGTACGCCGAACGCGCGAAGCGTGCCATCGGACATGTTGCTCGCCAGAAAGCGCCACGGATGCTTAGCGCCGCGGATGTCCTGCCTGAACTCCAGCGTTTCCTTTGGACCAACCGAACGCGAGTCAACGCCGGCAATCCCAGGAACAACGCGCGCGAGATATTCCTCCATTCGCTTCTTCAGCTTCGGAGATCGAGTTGAGAGATTCGCAAGCACGCTCGCGATGTTGCTTCCGTCACGCTTGAGCAGCTCGCCCGGATCAGGCGGCTGAAGATCCCGAATCTCTTCTGGATTCAGGTTGTAGAAGCCCATTCCGGACAACGCATCGTAAAGTGGCCGAAAGGCGCTCACTCCGGAGACATTGACCAGATAGAGGCGATCACTCGCGGCAGCGGGCGACGGCGAAAGACTGGTTTTCGTGACCTGTCCTCCATCGACGCGATAGAAATCCATGGGCGCGCCTCGTCTGATGACGACGCATTCCTCTCGCTGAACGTCGTAGCCTCCTCGCGGTTTTGCAGCGACGTTGAACGCGTAGTGCCCGGTGGCATCAGGCAAACCGAACTCAAGCCGAATGCCGAAATGGGTTGGATGACCGGAAGACCTACGTCGGACCTCGTTGATCCCACCACGGTCGCGAAGCGCATGATCGAGAGAGAATCGAATCGAATCAGCGACGAAGCGAAGAGCGTCAAGGAAATTGCTCTTTCCCGCGCCGTTCGGTCCCACAAGGAATGAAAGCTGCGCGGGTTGAACGTCACAAGCAGCGATGCTCTTGTAATTCCTAAGGACGATCCGAGTTAGGAGCCTCTGATCCATTTGGGCGTGAGTCTAGCGCGCCCCGAATCTCTCCCATCCCGGGGCGATCCGGCTTGTCGCCGTTCCGCAAACAATCTCGACTGCAGCGGACGACACCACTTGGCTACTGGAGAATGTTTGCGGCGAGTACCCGTCATCACTCGCACGACAAACCGGCGAGTCAGCTTCAATGCTCCGCCCCACACGGCGTCAGCGATTGCAGGCTTCCCCAGCCGAGCATGCCAACCGTCCTCCGCTGACGTTCGAGGGGCAGCTTCGGCCCCTAAGACGCGCCGTTCACGCTGCCGTTCGTGCGCCGCTACGAGGTGGCCTTGGCGGTTTCGCCGATGCCGACCTCCGCGAGCAGCGCACCCAGCTCGTCCGGCTCCACCAGCACCACGCGCGATCCCGGCGGCAGCGCTTCGTCGAGCCTGCGGAAGTAACGCTTCTCGGGGCGCGACTCGACGATCACGACGAGGCCACGGTCCTCTTCGGTGCGGATCAGGCGGCCCGCCATCTGCTTCAGGTTGAGCAGCATCTTGCCGAGCGCGAAGCGCTCAAAGGAGTCGACGCCGGCGCGCTTCAGGCGCAGCTCGCGGCGACGGCGCAGCTCGGTCGGCACCTCGAAGGGGAGCTTCTCGATCACGACCGCCTGGAGCTGCTCGCCGGGCAGGTCGAGGCCCTGCCAGAACTTGCGCGCGCCGAGCAGGATCGCGCCGCCCTGCCGGAAGCGTTCGACGAGCGCGTTCGGGTCGTCGCTCGCGCGGCGCGGCGCGAGCACCTCGATGCCGTCGCCGCGCAGCCGCTCGGCGACGAGCGCGGCGACGTCGCCCATGCGCCGCAGGCTGGTGAAGAGCCCGAGCGTGCGGCCGCCCAGGCGGCGCGCGAGCGTGACGAGCACGTCCGCCGTCTCGCGCACGAGGTCGTCGCCGCCGGACAGGGCCGCGACGCGCATGTGCTTCTCGTACGGGAACGGGCTCGGCACCGAGACGCGCTCGATGCGCTCCTGGTCCGGGCCTTCGATGCCCAGCTCACCGAGCGCCGCGAACGCGTCGCCGCCGACGAAGAGGCTCGCCGACACGCCCGCGAACGACTCGAGCCGCGCGAGGAAGTGTTCCTGGAACGCTTCGGCGGGCGAGACGAGCCGCACCGCCAGGCGCCAGCGATCCCACGGCGGGTCGACGCCCTCGAACGCCGCGACGGAGTCGTCCGAGCCGCTGAAGGCGAGTCGCAACGCGCTCGCCGACGCGCGCAGCTCGGCGACCGTGCGCGCGACGGCGCTCGCCGCGTCGGTGGGATCGAGCAGCGCGTCGATCTCGCGGGCGACGGCGTCGATGCGCACCGCGGCCATCTCGCCGCAGCGCGCGGCCGCCTCGAACATCGCGCCCGCGTGCTCGGGCACCTGCACCTCGCCGAAGTCGCCGGCGAGCGGCTCGAGCGCGCGGCCGAGCGCGACCAGCTCCTGCTGCACGCTGCGCCGCCAGGCGAGCGCGTCCTTGCGCAGCGCGCGCCGCTTCGCGGCGGGCAGCAGCGCGTCGGACGCGTCCTCGCCGCGCCGCCGGTCGGGACGCCCGAAGACGTCGTCGAGGCGGCCGACCACCTCGTCGGGGCGCACGCCCAGCGCGTACACCTCGTCGGCGACGTCGGCGAGCTCGTGCGCCTCGTCCACGATCGCGTGCGCGAAGGCCGGATAGTCGGGCGGCCAGCGCAGCAAGAGGTCGTGGTTCGCGACGACGAGGTGCGCCTGCGCGAGCGCGGCGCGGCGGCGCCCGAACGCGCAGTGCGCGTGCACGGCGCACTGCTCGCGCGTGCACTGCTCGGCGCGCGCCGCCACCGAGCGGTGTAACAGGTCGGCGAGCGGCGGATGGCGGCGCAGCCACGCGCCCGGCATCGCGCCGAGCTCGCCGTGCGGGCGGATCGCGGCGGTCGCCGCGAGCACCGCGTACGAGAGCCGCTGCTCGGCGAAGAGCTGGGCCTCGCCCGCCTCGGCGAGGACGCTCGCGAGGCGCCGCTCGCAGGCGTAGTTGGCGCGGCCCTTGATCGAGACGGCGCGCAGCTCCGGATGGCCGAGGAAGCGCGCCGCGGCGGGAATGTCTTTCGAGAGGAGCTGATCCTGCAGCAGCTTGGTGCGCGTCGAGATCACGACCGGCCGCAGCCGCGCGCCGCTCTCGCGCGCGCGCTCGGCCTCGCGCATCGCGAACGGGATCGCGGCCGCGAGGTACGCGAGCGACTTCCCGACGCCGGTGCCGCCTTCGATCAGCACGCGGCCGCCGTGCGCGAGCGCCGCGGCGAAGCGAAGGGCGAGCTCCACCTGCGCCTCGCGCACGCGATAGCCCGCGAAGTGGCGCGCGCCGCGCGCGCCGTCGCGCAGCGCGGCGGCGATCGCGTCCTCGTCGAACGGCACCGGCGGCTCGTCGCTGGCGCCGATCGCGACGTACGGGGAGTGCAGCTCGATGCGGCCGAACGGCTGGCCCTCGCGCCGCGCGAGCAGCGCCGTCCACGGCGAGTCGGGCGCGTGGCTCGCGAGCGCCGCGTGCGCGGCCGCGTGACGCGCGCCGCCCGCCTGCGCCTCCTCCGCGACGCGCAGCAGCACGCGCAGCGTGTCGGTCGCGTCGTCGAGCGCGCGGTGCCGCTCCTCGCTGCCGGAGAGCCAGCGCGTGAAGGTCTCCAGGCGCAGGTCCGGCGCGTCGGGATACGCGACCGCGAGCAGGTCCTGCGTGTCGTGATACGGAACGCCCGCGAGCTCGCCGCCGATCCAGCGCGAGAGGAAGTGGCGCTCGAACTCCGCGTTGTGCGCCACGATGACGCGCCCGAACAGCAGCCGCCGCAGCGGCTCGCGCACCTGATCGATCGCCGGCGCCGCCGCGACCGCGTCGTCGGTGATGCCGGTGAGCCGCGCGATCGCGGGCGGCACCGGCACGCCGGGATTCACGAGCGTCGACACGCTGCGCACTTCGGGATTGCGCGGCTCGAGCAGCAGCACGCCGATCTCGATCACGCGCGCCGCGGGATCGCTCGGCAGCCCCGTCGTCTCGAGATCGACGATCGCCACCGGCCCGACGCGCGCCAGCCACGCCGCGAGCGGCGCGACGTCGATGCCAGGCACGTCAGCCGGTTCGATCATCCGTTGGGACACTCACCTTGCAGCTTGCTCGGAGGCGTCCTGGTGATCTCCGCTCGCCGTTGGCTCGCTGCGCGCTCGCTTCGCTCGCTTGCAAGGCGCCTACGGCGCCTTCAAACGTAGATGCCGCCCTTGTATTGCCGGTCCTGGCGGATCTTGATGTTGACGAGGGCCGGCTTGCCCGAGGCCGCGGCGCGGTCGAGCGCGGGGCGGATCTCTTCGGGGCGCTCGCAGTACTCGCCGTGGCCGCCGAGCGCCTCGACGACCTTGTCGTAGCGCGTGTACTCGAGCAGCGTCGCCTGCAGGCGGTCCCAGCCGTACACCGCGCCCTGCGGCCGCATCATCTGGCCCCACGCGCCGTCGTTGCCCATGACGCCGATGATCGGCAGGCCGAAACGCACCGCGGTGTCGTACTCGAAGCCGTTCAGGCCGAACGAGCCGTCGCCGTAGACGATCACGACGCGCTTGTCCGGGTGCGCGAGCTGCGCGGCGAGCGCGAACGGCATGCCGACGCCGAGCGTGCCGAGCGGGCCCGGGTCCATCCAGGCGCCTTCCTTCGGGACGGGCAGGATCTTCGCGGCGGTCGCGACGATGTCGCCGCCGTCGCCGATCACGATCGTGTCGCCGAGCGCCGCGAGCCAGTCGCGCGTCTCCTTGCACATGCGCTGCGGGTCGACCGGCGACTCGTTGCTGCTCAGCGCCGACTCGACCTTCTGCTCCTCGGCGACCTCGATCGCGCGCAGCTCGTCGCGCCAGCCGGCGAAGTCGAGCTTCGTGCCGGCGTTCTTCATCTCCTCGAGCAGCAGCTCGAAGGTGCACGCGAGGTTGCCGACCAGGCCGACGTGCGCGGCGCGGTTCTGGCCGATCAGCGTCGCATCCATGTCGAGCTGGACGATCTTGGCGTCCGCCGGGATGGTCTTGCCGAAGGCGAGGCGGAAGTCGAGCAGCGAGCCCGCGAGGATGATGAGGTCGATCTTCTTCATCGCCTCGCGGCGCGAGCGGTTCAGGAACTGCGGCGACGTCGGCGGAATCGTGCCGCGCCCCATGCCGTTCGTGTATCCGGGCATGTGCGTCTCGTCGAGGAAGGCGTTCATCGCCGCGCTCGCCATCGACCACTTGACCGAGGTGCCCGCCATCAGCATCGGGCGCTCGCAGTGCTTCAGCAGCTCGAGCGCCTCGCGCACGTCGGCGCGGTCGGGCGAGATGCGCGGCGGCGCGGTGCGGATCGGCGGCATCGGCGCGTCCGACCACTCGCACTGGCCCATGAAGACGTCCATCGGGATCTCGAGGAACGCGGGGCCCGGAATGCCCGACACCGCGTGGCGGATGCCCAGCTCCGCGTACTCGGCGATGCGGTGCGTCTGGTAGCAGGCGTCGACCCACTTGGTGATCGGTCGCATCAGGTTGACGTGGTCCATCTCCTGGAGCGAGCCGCGGCGCAGGTTGCTGAAGGGGCCCTGGCCGCCGATCACGAGGATCGGCGAGTTGGCGCGCCACGCGTTCGCGACGCCGGTCACGCCGTCGGTGACGCCCGGCCCCGCCGTGATCGCCGCGACGCCGATCTTGCCGGGATTGCAGCGCGCCCACGCGTCGGCGGCGTGCACGGCCGCCTGCTCGTGGCGCACGTCGACGATGCGGATCCCTTCGTCGATGCAGCCGTCGTAGAGCGGCATGATGTGGCCGCCCGAGAGGGTGAAGACGCACTCGACGCCCGCGTTCTTGAGCGCGCGAGCCAGGATCTTTCCGCCGTGAACGGGCATGGGGGTCTCCGTCGTTCGTTGGGTCGGACGACGGTATCAAGGGGCTTGGAGGTTCGCGACCGCGAGCCTTATGGGGACTGCCCGCTCGGCTTCGCCTCGCTACGGCGGAAACGGGCGTGTTGACTTCGGTCGTTGCTGCGAGCTCGCGTGGGCGGACGCGAGCCTGATGGGGTCGGCCCGCTCGGCTTCGCCTCGCTACGGCGGAAACGGGCGTGTTGGCTGCGATCGGTGCTGCGAGCTTGCGTTCGCGGCGGCGATGGCTAGCGGCGCGAGACTTTGAACTCGACGCGGCGGTTCCAGCGCCAGGCGGACTCGTCGTGGCCCTGCACGGCGGGCGAGCCTTCGCCGAAGCTCACGGTGATCATGCGCGACGCGGGAACGCCGAGGTCGGTGAGGTATTGCTTCGCCGCGTTGGCGCGCTGCTCGCCGAGCGCGAGGTTGTACTCCTCGGTGCCACGCTCGTCGGTGTGACCCTCGAGCGTGATCGTCTTCCACTCCGACTTGCCCTCGATCGCCTGCGCGTTCGCCTTCAGCGTGGTGCGCGCGTCGCCGCGGATCGAAGCGCTGTCGTAGTCGAAGTAGATCGAGCCGAGCTCGCGCACCCGCTCGGGCTCGCCGCCGTAGGCTCCGGCCTCGTCGTCGCCCATCCCGGTGCCGCCGCTGAACTCGCTGTCGCCCATGCCGCCCGAGAGGTCGTCCTCTTCGGCCGCCGACTTCTTCTTGCAGCCGCCCACGGCGAGCAGCGAGACCATCGCCATCAGGACGACGAGCTGCGGGAACGGCGCGAACGATCGTCGAGCCGCCCCCGAACGCGCTTGCGATCGCATGTCGAAACCCCCCAGATTCGATTCCATCGACGGCTCCGATCTCTTCCGCCGATTTCAGCCGGGCGAGTGTGGAGATCGATCGGAAATGGCGCAAGGCTACGAGTTCCATGCGGCCCGGATCGAGTGACGACGGCGGAGTGGAAGCGCTCGGCGCGCGCGACCGCGACGCGGCCGACGCGCCGATCGACGCAGCAGTCGGTACACGCCAGGCGGAGGCGGGGCTGCGAAATGTCGCGGCGGTCGCGTTGCTCGTCCTGGCGGCCCGCGCGGAGCCGATCGCGGCGCTCGCGCTCGTCGCCGTGGCGATCGCGTGCGCGCTCGGCCGGGCGCCGCGCGCGGCGTCGGCGGCGGTCGTGTTCGCGGCGGCGTGGAGCTCCGCCTCGCACCGGAGCGCCGAGGCCGCGCTGCTGCTCGCC
>QEVM01000217.1 GCA_003576805.1 Pseudomonadota bacterium
CGCGCGGACTGCCTGTTCCGGCTGCGCCGCTACGCGGAAGCGGAGCGCGCGTTCGCGGCGCTCGGCGACGCGCCCGAGGTGCGCGTCTGGCACGCGCGCGCGCTCGCGCGCGCCGACCGCGTCGAAGAGGCCGTCGCCGCGCTCGAGGCGATCGGCGCGCAAGCGAGCGGCGCGACGGCGGCGTGGGCGCGCTTCCTCGCGGCGACGCTGCACGAAGGCCGCGGTCGCACGGAGCGCGCGATCGCGCTCTTCGAGTCGGTCGCGGACGGCGGCGACGCGAAGCTGCGCGACGACGCCCTCTGGCGGCTCGCCTGGAGCGCCTGGCGCGCCGGCGAGCGCGACACCGCGCGGCGTCGGTTCCAGGCGCTCGCCCGTGCGCAGAGCGACCCGCTGGACCGGCTGGCGGCCCGCTACTGGGCGGCGCGCGCGCTGGACGGCACCGACCGCGCCGAGGCGGAGCGCGAGCTCGCCGAGATCGCCGCCGAGCACCCGCTCAGCTACTACGGCTGGCGCGCCGCGACGCGCGCTTCCGTGCAGCGGCGCGACGTCGCGCCGATCGCGAACGGCGCCGACGCGCTCACCGAGTCGGATCGCTTCGCGGCCCACGTGCTGATCGGCGCAGGGCTCCCGGAGCCGGGCGTCCGCGTGCTCGCGCCGCTCGCCCGGCGCGCCCGCAGCGTCCGCGATCGAATCGCCGTGGCGCGGCTCTATCGAGACGCCGAGGCGTATCACGAGGCGCAGACGCTGATCGTCGCCGCCTACGCGGCGCAGCTCTCGCGCGGCATCGCGCCGGGTCAGGAAGAGCTGTGGCGGCTCGCGTGGCCCGACGCGTTCGCGGCCGAGCGCCGTCGCGCGCTGCCGCCCGGCGCGCGCATCGACGAGTGGTTCGTGGCGTCGATCCTGCGCGAGGAGAGCGGCTACCGACCTGACGTGGTGTCGGTGAGCGGCGCCGTCGGTCTGCTGCAGCTGATGCCCGAGACGGCGCACCGCATCGCGCGCGAGGCCGGCGTCGATCCGTTCTCGCCCGCGCTGCTCGTGCGCCCCGCGGTCAACCTGCGGATCGGGAGCTTCTATCTCGACCGCCTCGCTGCTCGCTTCGACGGCGTCCTCGAAGCCGTCGCGGCCAGCTACAACGCCGGGCCGGAGGCGGTCGCCGGCTGGCGCCGCGGCGTGCTGCCGCCGCCCGACGAATGGGTCGAGTCGATCCCGTACGACGAGACGCGCGGCTACGTGAAGCGCGTGCTGCGCAGCCTGCTCGTGCACCGGACGCTCTATCCGTGACGGCCGCGCTCGACGTGCTCGGCATCGGCCAGTGCTCGATCGATCACGTGTGCACGGTCGACGGCCTGCCGCAGCCGGGCGGCAAGGCGTCGATGCTCGGCTACGACGTGATGCCCGGCGGACAGATCGCGACCGCGATGCTGGCCTCGGCGCGGCTCGGTTTGCGAACCGCCTTCGTGGGATCGGTGGGCGGCGACGCGGCGGCGGACGTCGCGCTCGCGCCGCTGGTCGCCGCCGGCGTGGACGTCGCGGGCGTGCGCCGCGTGCCGGGCGCGCCGACGCGTCTCGCCGTGATCCTCGTCGATCGCGCGAGCGGCGAGCGCACGGTGCTCGGATTCCGCGATCCGCGCCTGCGGCTGCGTGCGCAGGACGCGCCGGCCGAGCGCATCCGAGCCGCGCGCTGCCTGCTGGTCGACGCCGAGGATCCCGAGCTCTCGCTCGCGGCCGCGCGGGTCGCCCGCGCCGCGCGGATTCCGGTGATCGCGGACGTGGACGCCGGCGGGGAGGGCGTCGACGCGCTGCTCGCGAGCGTGGATTTCCCTCTGGTGTCGCGCTCGTTCGCCGAAACGCTCGGGTTGGATGGCACGGTTCGCAGCGGTCTGGAACGACTCGTCCGGGCGGGCGCGCGCATGGCGGTCGCGACGCTCGGCGAGGGCGGCTGTCTCGCGCGCGATGGCGCGCGGGAGATTTCCTGTGCCGGATTCCGGGTGGCGGCTCGCGACACGACTGGCGCCGGCGACGTCTTTCACGCGGCGTTCGCGTGGGGACTGCTCGAAGGGCTCGGCGGCGACGAGTTGTTGCGTCACGCGAGCGCGGCCGCCGCAGCTTCGTGTCGGGGTCTCGGCGCGCAGGGCGCGTTGCCGTCGCGTGCGGACCTCGAGGCCTTCCTGCGAGACCACGAACCGGGACCCTGGCGCGATCCGGACCGCGGCTGAGCGCGCGGCGCGGCGCGGTTCCGCGAGCGAGGGAGGGCGATGATGCGCACGCGATCCGAATCCGCGCGCCGCGAAGCCGGCCGAGGACAGCTGCTGCTCCTGATCGTGCTGCTCGGGCTCTGCGCCGCGGGTGCCTGGAACTATCGCCGCAACCTGGCGGCCGAGCAGGCCGCGGCGTCGGTGCGGCCGCTCGCCGGCTACGCGACCGAGGACCTCGAGGCGCTCGCCGAGGCGTACCGCTCCGAGATCGCGGCGTACGACGCGCGCTACCAGAAACAGCGCGCCGCGCGCGTGCAAGCCAGCGATCGCGCGTACTTCGACGAGCAGGTCGGCGAGCTCGAACGCGTCCAGCGCAACGCGCGGAAGATCCGCGCGGCGGGCTCGCAGGTCGCCGAACGCGAGGCCGCGTTGCGCGACGTGGAGGAGGAGCTGGCGGTACGCGGTCCCGAGCGCGCCGAGTGGCAGCTGCACCTCGAGCGGCTGACGCGCTTCTAGCTACTCCTCGTCCGGCGCGTTGAAGACGTCGTCTTCCTCGAACTCACCGGGCGGGAACAGCTCCTCCTCGGGCTCGTCGATCTCGGTGCGCACGCCGAGGTCGATGTCCTCGTCGTAGCGCACGCTCCCGTCGTCCTCGTCCTCGAGCAGCGGCGCCATCGGACGCGGTTGCTTGCGCGGAGCAGGCGCGGGCGGCGGGGTTGCGGAGACCTTCGGCCGCTGTCGCTGGTCCGCCCCGCACTTCGGGCAGAGCGGCTCGGGCTTGTGGAGGTCGTAGAACTTCGCGGCGCAGCGGAAGCAGTTCCACTTGGTGCCGAGCTTCGACGCGACGGCGCTGCCCGCCGTCACCACGATGGCGCGTGCGCCCTTCGCGGCTCTCGCCGGCTTCTGCGGCTTCTCGGGCTTTTCGGGCTTTTCGGGCTTCGCGTTCTTGGTCGGCTTCGCGGGCTTGGCCGGCTTCGGCGGCTTGGCTGCGGCGCGGCCACGCGGGGTCGGCGGCGGGGTGGACGTCGCGATCTCCTTCGCGGCCGCCTTGGCGGACGCGGTCGACTTCGCCGGCTTGGCGGCGGCTTTGGCGGGGGGCGGCTTCGGAGCTGCCTTCTTGGTGGCGGCCGGCTTCTTCTCGGTGGCGCGTTTCTTCGGCGCTGCCACCGATTTCTTGGAAGCACTCGGCTTCGCGCTCGACTTCTTCACGGTCGGCATCACTTCGTCCTCGGTGCGAGTACCAGACCGACGTCGTCGGCTCGCAGCGTTCCCGCGCGTGCGTCGTCCTCGCCGTCGAGGCGCGCGTGGTCCACTTCCACCCAGGCGTCGGCGGGCGCGGAGATCCGGGCCGCGTCGAGCCAGCGTCGAACGACGTCGTCGAGCGCGCAGCGCGCGGTGGCAGGCGAGTCGCCGCCCTCCGCGTTCTTGACGGGCGCGTACTCGTCCTCGCGCGCGACCTCGAGCAGCGCCACGCGTTCCGCCGCCGGCAGCGCGTCGAACAGGAAGCGCTCGAGCTTGTGCCCGTTCGGCTCGGCGGGCCTGAGCGGCGAGCCGTCCGCGGCGATGCAGGGAATCTTCTTCGCCGACGCGTGATAGGGGAGATGGCGTTCCGGGTCGCGCGCGATCCGGCGCGCGAACTCCACCTCCAGGACGTGGATCGCGATGCTGCCGGCCCAGTAGACGAGCTGGCCTGCCGCGTCCTTCTGGAAGCGGTGCTCGTCGTCGATCTCGGTGTACTCGACGATGCCGAGCCGATCGCCGACCCGGGCGACCACGCCGACCTTCTCCATCGGGTCGATCTTGCGGACGACCTTCGCGGACATCTCGGCGCGCGCCTCGTCGTGCAGGCCGACGAACACCGGGTCGGCGAGCTGGATCAGCGGGTTGTCCACCTGGTAGTAGGAGATGGTGGTGATCCCGCGCCGCGCCATGTCGTCGAGCGCGCCCGAGTCGGCCAGCGCCTGGAACGCGCCGCCGTGGCCGTTCGGGCTCTCCGCGATCCGGCTCGGCGTCTCCAGCAGCAAGCGGCCCTCGAAATCGAGCGCCGGCGCCATGCTCTGACGGAAGAAGAAGACGTCGCGCTCCGGGAGCCCGAACCAGCGCTCGCCGGCGAAGTACGCGCGGGTCGGCGCGTCGGTGGCCGGGCTCGTCATGACGTACCAGGGGATCGCGGCGCCGTAGCGGCGTCGCGCACCTCGGATCTTCTGGGCTTGGAGCTGGAAGAGGGTGCGTCCCGTGACCGGCCCGAGCGGGAACAGGCCCTTCGGGCCGTCGAAGCCGAGCCGGGTTCCCTGGCCGCCGGCGACCACCATCACCGCGACCCGGCCTGCCCGGAGAACGTCCTCGCCACGGCGCTTGGCGCGCGCCCGACGCTCGGCGCTCCCGCCGTACTCGGGGAGCGTCTCGACGGCAGCGGGCTCGAGCCGGCGCGACCCGGGGGCCGCGAGCGAGCGCGTCGACTGGTGGACGCGCCGCAGCTCCGCGAGGTCGATGGCCTCGGCCTGCGCCGCCAACGCGCGCCGTCCGGCGTCGTCGAGCGTGTCCCAGAAACGGAACACGTGACCCTGGCCGGCCTCGTCGTATTTCGTGCGCAGCGATTCGATGGACGGTTGCACGCGGACTTGTTCACCCGGGGGGTCGGATCGCGCTCCGCGGATAGCACATGGAGTCCCGGACGCAAAGCATCCGCTCGGGTAGGCCGCCGGCCAAAGCGAGCCGGCGCCCGGCAGACCGCCTATTTGACATAATCTTTCTTATCGGCGCACAAGGTCGAGGCGCCGACGGAGAAAGGTCCGATTCGAACTGGATTCAGGGGGCCGGCGGAGATGCCGGCGTCTTGGCGTCCGGGGCCGCGCCGCCGGCGCGGGCCGCGATCTCCTCGAGTCGCGCCTCGACGTGCGGCGCGAGCTGCGCCTCGGGCGCCTCGCTCTCGATCTGCCGGTACAGATCGAGCGCGCGATCGGTCTGGCCCGCGTCCGCGGAGGTGCGCGCGGCGTCCGCGAGCGCGTCGATGCGGAGCGGATAGCCCGGCACCGCGGCCGCCGCTTCGTGGGCCCGGGAGGCCGCCGCGAAGTCGCCGGCGTCTTCCTGGAGATGGCCGATCCGCGACTGGATCACGCCGACGACCGGCGAGCCGGTCGCCGCACCGGCCACGGCTTCCGTCCACAGCTCCAGCGCCCGCTCGCGATTCCCGAGCTGCTCGTAGAGCTGGCCCGCTTCGAGCAGCGCGAGCGCGGCGGTCGGCGTGCCGCTCCAGTCGCGCGCGAGCATCGCGTAGCGCTCGGCGAAGTCGGTCCGGATCGAGCGGGCCGCCTCGGCGTTGGCCGGCTCCGGAACCTCGGCGTCCGTCGGCTTGCCGCCCATCGCGGTCATGAACTCGCCCCGCACCGCCGCGAGCGCCGCGGACGCCTTCTCGACGCGCGCGTGCGAGTAGGCCCGGTAGCCGCCGATCGACGCCGCGATCAGCAGGATCGCGCCCGCCACGCCGAGCACGACCGCGGGATTGGCGCCGACCCACTGCGCGAGGCGCTCGCCGAGCGACTCGAGCTCCTCGAGGGTGTCCGCCGGCGCGTCCTTGCGATGTTGGTTCAAGGAATCGGCTCCTCGGGCTCGAAGGGCGCGCATTGTAACGGCGCTCAGGAAGCGCCGCCCGAAGGCCGCGCGCCCCTGCTCTTCTCGCGGCGACCGCGCAGCGTGATGCGGATCGGGGTGCCTTGCAGCTCGAAGCGCTCGCGCAGTCGGTTCTCGAGATAGCGGCGATACGAGGCGCGCACGCCCGACGGGTCGCTGCAGAAGATCACGAAGCTCGGAGGCCGCACGCCGGTCTGGGTGGCGTAGAGGAAGCGGAGCGGCCGCTTGCGCGCTCCGCGCTGCGCCATCGCCGGCTCGTGCGCGTGCGTGACGTCCGCGAGCCAGCGATTCAGCTCCGCGGTGGCGATCCGCCGCCGGCCGGATTCCGCCAGCTCGCGCGCGAGCGGCAGCACCTTGTCGACGCGCGACCCGGACTTCGCGGAGATCGCGAGCTGCGGAACGTCCGCGGCGAAGCGCGTTCGCATGGCGACGCCCTCGCGCAGGCGCTCGCGGTCGGAAGCGGGCAGCTTCGCGACGGTGTCCCACTTGTTGAGCAGGATCCCCGTCGCGCAGCCGCTCTCGCGCGCGACGCCGAGCACGTTCGCGTCCTGGTCGGTGAAGCCCTCGCTCGCGTCGGTCACGACGAGCGCGACGTCGGCGCGCTCGAGCGACCGGATCGCCTGGAGCGCGCTCGTCCGCTCTCCGATGCGGTCGCGCCGCCCGCGCCGGCGGATTCCCGCGGTGTCGACGAGCACGTACGGTCCGCCCGGGCCTTCGAGCACCGAGTCGACGGCGTCGCGCGTCGTGCCGCCCTCATCCGACACGACCATGCGTTCCTCGCCGAGCAGCCGATTCACCAGCGAGCTCTTGCCGACGTTGGGGCGGCCGACGACGGCGATCCGGATCGCATCCGGCACGTCCGCGGCGAGCGCTGAGCCGTGCGCCGCCGCCTCGGGCAGCGCGGCGACGATCTCCTCGAGCGCGTCCCAGGCGCCGCGGCCGTGCTCGGCGGAGATCGCGCGGACGCGCTCGAAGCCGAGTCGATGGAACTCCGCGGCGCGCGCCTCGTGCTTGAGCGTGTCGATCTTGTTCACGAGCAGTGCGATCGGACGATCGCTGCGCCGCAGCTCACGCGCAATCGTGTCGTCCTCGGGCAGCAGCCCCGCTTGTCCGTCGACGACGAACAGGATCGCGTCGGCGTCGCGAACCGCCGCGCGCGCCTGCGCCTGGACCGCGGCCCCGAGGCTCCCCGTCGGCGCCGGCTCGAAGCCCGCGGTGTCGACGACGAGCACGCGGCGGCCTGCCACTTCGACGGCCTCGACGATGCGGTCGCGCGTCAATCCGGGCAGATCGTCGACGAGCGCGCGCCGCCGCCCGGCGAAGCGGTTGAAGAGCGTGGACTTCCCGACGTTCGGGCGGCCCACGATCGCGATCAGCGGCGCGAGGGGTCGTTCGTTCATGCTGGGTGATGGCGAATTCGCAACTCGCCGAGGAAGCCTGCAGGAAGGCGCAGTTTGCTTGACAATCGGAGCCGCGCGCAAGTAGGCTCGCCGCGAATCGGACCCGGGTTCGAACGCTTCGCCGCAAACGCGCTCGTCATCGCATTCGCTCTTGCCATCCGATCTCGCGTTCGATCGCGTTCGAGCTGCCCGCTGGCCGATGGAGGGGACTTTCGTGATCCGCTTTGCGCGCCGCCTCGCGTCACTGGCCGTTCTCGCTGCGTTGTTCGTGGTCGCTTCGCCGGGCGTGTCGCACGCCGGACCGAAGACGCTGATCCGTTCGATGCAGAACCTGCTCCTCTTCCCGTTCGACTTCGCGCTCTCGCCGTTCGTCGGCGGCAAGGCGATCTGGGACAAGTGGCGCGACAGCGACGACACGCCGGCCGTGAAGTACGGCTATGCGCCCTTCGCTCCGATCTGGGGCATCAGCATCCAGGCAGGCGCCTCGGTGATCCGCGGCGTCGCGGGCGCGCTGGAGCTGCTGCCCGGCATCGCGCTGCTGCCCTTCGAGGCGGAGATGAACCCGCTCTACGACCTGCCCGAGAACCAGCCCGCGTGGGTGGACCAGGAAGCGGGCCCGGTGAAGATCCGCCTCGGCGTCGACTACCTGACCGCGACCGACTAGGGAACCTCTGAAAAAGCCGCCCGGCATGGTAGAAGAGAGCCGGGGGGGATGACGTGGCTCATCAGAGGACGTTTGCGTCGGAGGCTTGGCG
>QEVM01000218.1 GCA_003576805.1 Pseudomonadota bacterium
CGCGCCGCCCGTCGCAGCGCCGTCTGCCGCGCCGGCGCCCGCCCCCGCCGAGCCCGCGGCGCCCGCGCGCGTCGACGACCTCGCCCGCGCGCTCGCGCTCCGCTCGCCCGGTGCCACCGCGGCCGCCTCGTACGTCGCGCTGCTGCGCGCCTGGGAGCTGCCCGCCGCCGAGCCGGCGCCCGAGCTGCTCTCGTTCGCGGAGATCGTGGGCGAGCTGATCGACCGCGACCTCGACGTCTACTCGTTCAACGCGACCGACCTCGAGCAGCTCCGCGCGCTCGACCACCCGGTGCTGCTCGACATCGACGCCGCCGACGGCGTGCGGCGCGTCGTCGCGCTCACGCGCATCGACGACACCGACGCGGAGCTCGAAGGCGTCGTCGCGTCGGGCTCGGTGCGCGTGCCGCTCGAGGAGCTGCAGCGCTACTGGCTCGGCGATGCGCACCTCGTGTGGCGTGACTTCGAGCCGCTGCCCGAGCTGCTGCGCGCCGGCGACGCCGGCGACGGCGTCGCGTGGCTGCAGTCGTCGCTCGTCGAGATGGGCTTCCTCGCCGGCGAGGCGACCGGGCGTTTCGACCTGGTCACGGAAGACGCGGTGCGCGCGTTCCAGGAAGAGCGCGGGCTCGAGCCCGACGGCGCCGTCGGGCCGCTCACGAAGATGGCGATCTACCGCGCGCTCGGCCGTTACGCCGTCCCGCACGTCGCGCAGGCGTCGCTCGCGGGAGGCGCCGGATGAGCACGATCCTGAAGGCGCTGCGCCGCCTCGAGGACCAGAAGGCGGAGACGGCGGAGCGCCCGTTGCGCGACGAGGTGGTGATCCAGCCGCCGCGCCGCGCGCCGCCGAGCGGGCTCGCGGTCGCGCTGACGGCGTTCGTCGCGTTCGCAGTGGTGGGCGGTCTGCTGTCGTGGCTGCTGCAGGGCGAGCCCGCTGCGGCGCCCGAGCCGCCCGCCGTCGCGGCGGCGCCGGCCGCGAGCGAGCCCGCCGAACCCGCCGCGGATGCGCTCGGCGCCGCTCCGGTGTCGCGCGCCGCGGACTTTGGCGGCGCCGGCGATGCCGAGGCGTTCGAGGACGCCGACGACTTCCAGATCGTGCGGCCCGATCCGGCCGCGGCGCCGCGCCCGCTCGCGCCGCAGCCGCTGCCGAAGCTCGGCGACGACCGGGACACGCTCGCCGCGCCGCCGGCGCCGCTCGCGCGGCCGTCGAAGTACGAGCAGTTCGCACGCCGCCCGGTGGTCGAGCAAGTCGACGAGGAGCCGCCGGCCGAGCGCGTCGCGCCGCCGCCGAGCCCCGTGCGCGTCGACCGCACGCAGTGGCATCCCGCGCCCGAGCGGCGCGTCGCGTGGGTCGAGGTCGAGGAGATGGGGACCTTGCGCGAGGTGCGCGAGGGCGAGCGCGTCGGGCCCTACGTCGTGCGCGAGATCGAGCCGGCCGGCGTGCTGTTCTCGGACGGCGAGGTGGAGGTGCGCCGCGAGGTGGGACGCTGACGCCGGTCAGCGCACCGACACGGAGCCGTTCGACGTCCGCAGCTTGATCGGCGTCCCGCCCTTGCCGAGCTGACCCGCCAGCCGCCCGCCCGTCGAGTGCGTGCAGCGGCACAGCGAGCGCTGGCTGCGGATGATGCCGTTGTCGACGCGCACGTCGACGTCCGCGTCGGCGTCCTCCGGCAGCGACACCGCGATGCGTCCGTTGCTCGTGGCGAGCACGACCGGCCCGCCGAGCTCCTCGATCTCGGCCTCGATCAGGCCGTTGGACGTCGCGGCGTCGAGCGCGCCGCGGTGCTTCTCGATCTCGATCTTGCCGTTGCTCGTGCGCGCGACCAGCCGCCCGTGCACGCAGGCGCAGTGCACCTTGGCGTTCGACGACTGCACCTCGACGTCGCCCTCCACGTTCTCGACCGAGACGGCGCCGTTGCTCGAGTGCGCCTTCACGGCGGCGCGCAGCGACGAGATGCAGACCTTCCCGTTCGAGGCGAGCACGTCGACGCGCGTGCCGTGCGGCACGCGCACCTCCATGTTGACGATGCCGCGCCGGTTCCAGCGGCGCGGCATCGCGATCTCGAAGTCGAGCGAGAAATCGGTGTCGTGCGCCGTGAGCCGCGTCCCCTCGGCGAGCGCGCGGGCGGCGGCCTCGTTCTCGGCGCGCGCAATCTTCTGGAGCCGCACCTCGACGTCGGCGCGGTCCTCGCCGAGGACGCGCGTCTTGCCGTTGGCGTTCTCGATGCGGATCGCGCCCGAGCGCGGCGCC
This sequence comes from Pseudomonadota bacterium, assembly GCA_003576805.1. GTDB lineage: Bacteria > Myxococcota_A > UBA9160 > UBA9160 > PR03 > PR03. The sequence goes on from QEVM01000218.1 coordinate 2,246, forward strand.
GCGAAGCGCACCGTCTCGCACGCCTCGGCGCGGTCGCTCCACGGGATGCCGGCGAGCAGGCTGCGCAGGAAGTCGCCGAAGCCGCCGTGACCGTGCGCGCAGGCTTCGTCGCCGGAACGGGCGCGCGGCCTCATGCGCACGCCTCCTGCGTCGCGATCGCGTGCTCGAGCAGGCGCGTCAGGACGGCGGCGCCCGGACCCGCGAGCGAGAGCGTCGCGGCGGACGTCAGCTCGCTCGGCTCGGGGTTCACCTCGATCACGGCGCCGCCCTGTCGCAGCACCTCGTACGGGAACTCCGCCGCCGGATACACCGTCGCCGACGTGCCGGCGACGATCATCACGTCGGCGCGCGCCACCGTGTCGAAGCAGGCGCGCAGCACGTCGGACGGGATCGGCTCGCCGAACTGGACGATGTCGCTCTTCACGAGGCCGTCGCATTCCGGGCAGTGGGGCGGCAGCCGGTCCGGGTCGACCGCGATCGCCTCCGGCTCGAAGCGCGCGTTGCAGTCGATGCAGCGCAGCAGGCGGTGGTTGCCGTGGATCTCGAGGACGCTCGCGTGGCCGGCCTGCGCGTGCAGGTCGTCGATGTTCTGCGTGATCAGCGCGGCGAGCAGGCCGCGGCGCTCGAGCTCCGCGAGCGCGCGGTGGCCCGGATTGGGCTTGGCGGCGCGCACCGCGTCGGCGAGCGCGCGCATCCAGTCCTCCGTGGGGGCGAGGCGCTCGAGCCAGGCGCCGCGCGGGTCACGCAGGAAACGCTGATAGCCGTCCATCGGCGGCTCGCCGTAGCGGGTCCAGATGCCGCCGGGTCCGCGGAACGGCGGGATGCCGCTCTCGACCGACAGGCCCGCGCCCGTCAGCGCGACCGCGTGCCGGGCGCCCGCGACCAGCGCGCCGGCGCGGCGGATCGCCGCGTCGAGCGGCTCGTCGAGGGTGAAGTCGGTGTTGGAGGAGGGGGTCACCGGCGTCACCTAGTGGTAGAACGGGCGGTCGTCGTCGCGCCGCGGGTCCACCTGTTGGACCGCACGCAGCCGCCGCCGCATCCGCCAGCGGCGCCACCGCCAGCGGATCTGCTCGAAGGAGAGGAGTCCGCGCGCGTCGCCCTGGCTGCGCAGCAGCAGCCAGCCGACGAGCACGCCGCCGAGGTGGCCGGTGTGGCTCACGTTCGGCGGGCCGAAGTAGATCTCCATGAAGAAGAGGATGGGGATCAGCCAGATCGCGCGGAAGGCGACCGGCGGGAAGATGAACATGATCGTGCGGTCGGGCCAGGTGAGCGAGTAGGCGAGGAGGACGCCGAACACCGCGCCCGAAGCGCCGAGCGTCGGCGCGTTCACCATCGAGAGCACGCCGGGCGCGTCGGCGCCGAGCTTGAGCAGCAACATCGGCACCGTCACGATCAGCAGTCCGGCGCCGACCCCACACAGTAGGTAGAACCGCAGGAATCGCTGCGGTCCCCACACCAACGCAAGTTGGGATCCGAACATCCAGAGGCTGAACATGTTCGCGAAGATGTGTCCGAGCCCGCCGTGCAGCCACATGTACGTGAAGGGCTGCCAGAGGGCGCCGGAGCGCCAGAAGTCGATCGGGCTCGCGGCGAATCGCTCGGTCACGCCGCCGATCGCGAACTGCGCGAAGAACACCGCGAGGTTCGCGATGACGAGCTGCTTGATGACGGGCGGTGTGACCGGCGGACCGAAGCCCAGGCCCCCACCCGAATACCCGCGACCGTACAACCTGCCTCCTCGCTCGGGCGCTCCGCTTTGCATCGGAGCATCGAGGCGCCCGTCTGAGGGGCGCAGCTGATGAGCAAGCGTCCATGGAACGCGGGAAGGGCGCGGGCTCCCGCAGTGCAGGCAGCGTAAACGCGGCCGACCCCCGGGTCAATGAAATCGCCTACTTGGAGTCACGCTCCGGCCATTGCCGCGAGCGCACGGGCTGCCGCGTCGTGTGCGAGGCCCGCGAGGTCGAGCACCGGAAGGTCGACGCCGAGCTCGGCTCGGATCTCGGCGACCCGCGTGCGACAGCCCCCCACGGGACCCGCGACGACCGCCTCCGCCAGCGCGGCGTCCGGGAGCGACCGGAACCAGGGGTGCCAGCGGCGGAACGCGGCGCGCACTCCGGCCTCGTCGCCGTCGCCCGGGCGCACGAACACCCACATCGAGCGCCCGAGCGAGGCCGGGTCGCGCCCGATCGCCTCGCACGCGCGCCGGAGCTGCGCATCCGCCTCCGCCACGATCCGCTTCACCGGGGGCAGGTTCAGATCCCAGCGATCCGCGCGCCGCGCCACCACGTCCAGCATGCGCGCGCCCGCGGCGGCGACCTCGATCGGCATGCGACCGCCCCGCGGCGTCGGCCGCACGAGCGCCTCCTCCAGCTCGACGTGGCGACCGCGCAAGGTCACGACCTCGCCGGCCAGCAGCCCGCGCAGCGCGCCGAGCCACTCGTCGAGCCACGCGATGCGCTCGGCCACCGGGCGTTGCGGCAGCCCGAAGCGACGGTCGGCGGGCTGCGCGCCGATGGCGGTGAGCAGGCGCAGCCGGCCCGGCGCGACGCACTCGGCCGTCGCCACCGACTGCGCGAGCCGCGCGACGTTCCAGTGGTGCAGCAGCCGCACCGACCCGATCTCGACGCGTTCGGTGCGCGCGAGGTACGCGACGGTCGCGGTCCAACCGTCGAGGACCGCTGCGTCGCCGCGCGACGGCACGACGCTGACGTCGCCGTCCACGTACACGGCGCGGTAGCCGAGCGCCTCCGCGCGGCGCACCAGCGAAAGCGTCTCGTCGAAGTCGCGGTGGTGACCGCCGAGGTGCGCGGCGAGGTCGCTCAGCGGAGGCGCCCCAGGCGGCGCGCGGCGTGCACCAGCGCGAGCGCGCTCTTGGCGTCCGCGATCTCGCCGCTCCAGACCAGGTCGAGCGCGCGCTCGAGCGGCATCCGCACCAGCTCGATCACCTCGTCGTGCTCGTGGCGTTGCGGCACCTCGCGGAGCTCGAAGGCCGCGAACAGGTGGATGCGCTCGTCCGTGAAGCCGGGCGTCGTCCAGATCGTCGCGAGGTGCTCGACGCGCCCGGCGCTGCGGCCGGCCTCCTCCTCGAGCTCGCGCGCGGCGCACACTTCGGGCGCCTCGCCGTCGAGCTTGCCGGCCGGGACCTCCCAGATCGTGCCGCCCGCGGCGTAGCGGTATTGCCGGATCAGCAGCACGTCGCTCTCGCTCTCGAACGGCACGACCGCCGACGCGCCCGGGTGGCGCACGATGTCGAGCGGCGTCGTGCGGCCGTTGGGGAGCGTCACCTCCTCGCGCCACACGCTGATCGAGCGGCCCTGGTACGCGAGCGTCTTCATGTGCGGCGGACTCCTTCGGGACAGAGGGGCAGCAGCGGGCACTCGGGACAGCGCGGCGCGCGCGCGACGCAGCACACGCGCCCATGGTGGATGATGCGGTTGGTCCACGCGATCCACTCGCGTGGCGGCAGGATCTCGGCGAGGTCGCGCTCGACGAGGTCCGGCTCCTCGTGCGCCGTCAGCCCGAGCCGGCGGTTCACGCGCAGCATGTGCGTGTCGACCGCGATCGCCGGGATGCCGAACGCGTTGCCGAGCACGACGCTCGCCGTCTTGCGCGCGACGCCGCGCAGCTTCACCAGCTCCTCGAGCGTGCGCGGGACCTCGCCTCCGAACGACTCGACGAGGTCGCGCGACGCCGACTGGATCGACTTCGCCTTCTGGCGGTAGAAGCCCGTCGGGCGGATGATCTCCTCCACCGCGGCCGGATCGGCGGCCGCGAGCTTCGCGGGCGTGCCGAAGCGGCGGAACAGCACGGCGGTCACCTCGTTGACCTTCTTGTCCGTGCACTGCGCCGAGAGGATCGTCGCGATCAGCAGCTCGAACGGGTTCGCAAACCGCAGCGCCGTGCGAACGTCCGGATACGTCTTCGCGAGGACCTGCGCGATGCGCGCGGCACGGCGGGCGCGCTCGTCGCGGCTCTCTCGCGGCATGGAGCCACGGTAGCGACGGGAGGGGCGATGGCGAGACGAGAAGAGCGCGCGGTGACGATCCCGATCGCGGACGGCGGCGGCCTCGCGCTCGACGGCCTCTACGTCGCGCCCGATCCGCGGCTCGAGGATCCGGGCGGCGCCGTGATCGCGCCGCCGCACCCGCTCTACGGCGGGAGCATGTCGTCGCCCGTGGTGGGCGAGCTGTCGTGGGCGTTCTCGAAGGCCGGGCTCGCGACGCTGCGCTTCGACTGGCGCGGCGTCGGCGCGAGCGCCGGCGCGCCGAGCGGCGACGCCGCCGACGCGCGCGCCGACTACGCCGGCGCGCTCGAGCAGCTCGCCGAGTCGGTCGTGGGCGGGCTCGTCGCGGCCGGCTACTCGTTCGGCGCGGCGGCGGCGGTGCTGGCCGCGGGCGCGACGCCGCGCGTGCGCAAGCTCGCGTTGGTCGCGCCGCCGCCCTCGATGCTCGATCGCGCGGCGCTCGCCGCGCGGCGCTGGGACGTGCTGATCGTGACCGGCGCGCACGACGCGATCGCGCCCGCCGCCGAGCTGGAGGCGATCGCGCGCGATCTGCCGCGCGCGCGCTTCGCGCTCGTCGAGGATGCCGACCACTTCTTCGGCGCGGGCCTCGCCGACGTGGGCCGTGCAGTCACGGACTGGCTGGCAGCCGGATCCTGAAGCGCGTGCCGCCGCCGGGCCGATCGCCGATCGCGATCGTGCCCGCGGCTTCCTCGACGAGCCGGCGCGAGATCGCGAGGCCGAGCCCGCCGGGCCGCTCGGGCTTGGTCGAGAAGAACGGCTCGAAGACGCGGCGGCGCAGCGCGCGCGGGATGCCCGGCCCGCGATCCTCGACGTCGATCTCGACCGCGCGCCCGATCGCGCGCGCCGCGAGCCGCACGTCGCCGCCGGGCGGCGTCGCGTCGAGCGCGTTCAGCACGAGGTTGAGCAGGATCTGGCGGAGCGCGTCGGTGGCGATCGAGCACGGCGGCAGCGCGTCCGGCACGTCGCGCTCGAGCCGCACGCCGGCCGCGGCGGCGCGGTGCGCGACGAGCCGCAGCGTGGCGTCGGCCACCGCGATCGCGGCGCATCCGCCCGGCGCCGCCAGCGCGGCGCGCTCGCTCGCGGAGTCGAGCAGCAGGTCGAGCAGGCGCTCGATGCGCTGCAGCTCGTCGCCCGCGACGTCGAGGAAGCTCTGCAGGAACTCGGGATCGTCGCGCCGCGCGGGCAGCAGCTGCAGGAAGGTCTTCACCGACACCAGCGGATTGCGCACCTCGTGCACCACCTCGGCGACCAGCGTGCCGAGCGCGACGAGCCGGTCGAGCCGACACACGTCGGCGTCGAGACGGGCGAGGCGCGCGTGCGCGAGCGCGGCGCGCAGGTCGGGCTCGAGGCGGCGCGCCGTCGCATCGAGCAGCGCGAGCGTGCGCGGGCGCACGGTGCCCGGCGCGTCGAGCGAGCCGCCGAGCAGGATCACCGCGTGCGCGCGGCCGGCGTCCGGCGCGACGGGCACCGCGACCGCGTAGCCGTCGCGGGCGACGGCGTCGCTCGCGGCGTCGCGTGCGCCGAGGTCGGTCGCGCCGGGCAGCATCGCGAGCGACTCGAACTCCGCCGCGGTCGGCGTCCGCGCCGGCGACTCGGCGCCGGCGGCGGCGACGATGCGCGGCTCGCCGCCCGGCTCGGCCCACCACGCCGCGGCGCGCGCGCCGCGCGTCTCGTCGAGCAGCGCGCCGAGCGCGTGCGCGTCG
>QEVM01000219.1 GCA_003576805.1 Pseudomonadota bacterium
CTCGCGGCGGTCGTGCTCGCCGCGCGCCTCGGCCGCTGGCGCGTCCACCGCGCGCTCGGCGATCCGCTCGTCTGGTCGCTCCACCTCGGCTACGCGTGGCTCCCGATCGGATTCGCGCTGCTCGCGCTCGGCGCCTTCGACGCGGTGCCGCCGATCGCGGGCCTGCACGCGCTCGGCGCGGGCGCGATCGGCACGATGGTGATGGCGGTCGCGTCGCGCGTCGCGCTCGGCCACACCGGGCGCGCGCTCGCGGCGCCGCCGAGCGCCGTCGCCGCCTACGCGCTCGTCACGACGGGCGCCGCGCTGCGCGTCGCGAGCGCGCTCGTCGGCGCGCCGCCGATCGCCCTCGGCGGCGCCGTCTGGGCGGCGGCCTTCGCCGTCTTCGCGGCGGGCTACGCCGCGATCCTGGTGCGGCCCCGCGTGGACGGCGCGACCGGCTAGGAGACCGACTCCGGAGCCGGTCTCCGCGCGGCGTGCCGCAGGCGTCCCAGCGAGCGCCGCGACCGGGCGATCACTTCCGCAGGCGGAGCTCGGCGGGCAGCACGAGCTCGCTCGCGCCGGCCTCCTCGAACGCGCGGCGCAGCGCGGGCGGGAGCAGGTCCATCCGCACGCGGAGCTCGAAGCAAAGCTCGGGCTCGCGTCCGAGATTCGGGTTCGACGTGCGCGCGAGGTCCTGCACCGACGTGGCGCGCGACGAGCCGCGCAGCGGCGCGGCCGCGTCATCGGGCTTCGCGTCCGCTTCTCCGTCGCCCGCGCTCGGCGCCGGCGCCTCGACCTCGTCGGGCAGCAGATCCGCCTCGGCCAGCTCCTCGACGTCCGCCTCGGCGAAGGACGGCTCCGCGCCGGGCGCCGGCTTCGCGAGCAGCTCGGTGAAGCCCGGGCGGTGCGGCATCTGTTCCTGGAGCATCGTCATCGCGAGCGTCTCGTCGCGGCGCGGCGCGGCTGCCGCAGCGGCGGGCTCGGCGGCGACCGCCGCGTCGATCGGCTCGCGGTCGAGCACGAACGTGAGCTGGAAGCCCTCGATCTGCACGACGTCGCCGCTGCACAGCGACTCGCACTCGATGCGGCGGCCGTTCACGAAGGTGCCGTTGACGGAGCCGAGATCGCGGACCTCGTAGCGGCCGTCGACGCGCTCGAAGCGCGCGTGTCGGCGCGACACCTCGTCCTGCGCGAGGACGACGTCGCAGTCCGACGAGCGGCCCGCGACGACGACGTCGCCCGTCCAGGCCGTCACGCGCTCGAGCTTGCCCTGGCGCTGCACGATGAAGCCGGCGTGGAGCGCGGGCGCGGCGGGGTCCATCGACGTGGGCGGCGCCTCGGCGGCCGGCGGAAGCGGCGTCGTGGCGGGCGCGTCGGCGTCGGCGGCGAGCGACCCGACGAAGTCGAAGTCCAGCTCGGGCGAGTCGAGCGCCGGTTCGAGCGGAGCGGCGACGGGAGCGGACGGCGGGGTCATCGGGGTGGGTTCCTTTCGCGCAGAGGCGGGCGGGTCCATCGGCGCCGCCGCCGGTTCGGTCTCCGCGGACACGTCGAGCGCAGACTCGGGCCCCGGGCGCGGTCCGCCGGGCATGCCGAGCACGTAGGTGCGGCCGCCGTCCCAGGCGTCCGCCTTGCGGCGCGCGGGGCGCCGGTCGGCGGGATCGCCTTCGATCGCACGCCGCACGACCAGCTCGTGCTTGCCGATCGAGATGCGGTCGCCCGGCTGCACCGGCCGGCGCCCTTCGACGCGTTCGCCGTTCACCAGGCAGCCGTTGCCGCTGCCCGCGTCCTCGAGCACGACGCGGTCGTCCTCGCGGTGCAGGCGCGCGTGGAAGCGGCTCACGCCGAGGTTGTCGAGGACGACGTCGTTCTCGGGCATCCGGCCGATCCGGAGCGTCGGCGCATCGAACGCGACGGTCTCGAGGACCTTGCCGCGGAACACGACGTCGACGACGAGGGCGGGCATCGCCCCATCTCTTCGGCGGGCGAAGCGACCGGGCTTAGCCCGGAGGGGCGCCGCGAGCGCATCGCCGGGCCGGCCGGCGCCTCGCCGGAGCGATCAGCCCCGCGCGGCCGGGCGGGTCGTACAGGCGCCGAGCCAGCGCTGCAGCCGGGGGAAACTCGTGAGGTCGATGCGCGCGATCGGCGCCACCATCAGCACGGACGCGACGTTCAGGTCCGCCACCGTGAAGCGACCGCCGACCAGCCAGTCGCGGCGACCCAGCTCCGCGTCGAGCACCGCGAGCGGGCGCGCGAGCTTGGCCTCGCCGGCGTCCGCGAGCTTCGCATTCCGCTGGGCCTCGGGCAGCATCACGCGGTGCAGGAAGGCGTCGATCACGCCCGGCTCGAGCTCGGTGACCGCCCAGATGCTCCACTGCACCTGCTGCGCGCGCTCGGTCTGATCGCGGGGCCCGAGATCCTTGCCGTACTTCTCCGCGAGGTGGAGGTTGATCGCGAGCGACTCGAACAGCACGAGCCCGTCGTCGTCGAGCGCCGGCACGCGGCCGTTCGGATTGATCTTCCGGAACTCCGCGCTCTGCGCCTCGCCGGCGAAGTGGGTGGGCACGTTCTCGAACGGCACGCCCACCTCGCGCAGCATCCACAGACAGCGCGCGGCGCGCGAGAGCGGCGTCCCGTAGAGCTTGATCACGCTTTCTCCTCCCGTCGGTCGGCTCGTCCGCAGCGCATCGTACGAGATCGCGAACGCTCCGGCCGCGCCTCGCGCACGCGCGCCGGCCGAAGCGAAGTGCTCGGCCGCGCGACGAAAAGCGCCGCACCGCGCGATCGCCAGCGCGCCTCGGGCGAACCCGGAGACGACTCGGGGCGACGCACTGGACGATCGCTCTCACTCCGCCCGAAGCACCCGGCGTGTCACGGGCCGCGAAGGAGGGCATCCTATGGCTGGCCTGGGGGGTAAGAGGAGCCTCTCGATGCGCCGTTACCAGACCGACCGGTTCGGGATGATCTCGTCCTTCGACATCGCCGAGGCGCTGCGACGCGCCGAGCAGCGCAAGGTGGAGGAGCAGACCCGGCGGCGCGAGCGCGAGGCGCGTGCGGCGACCCGCGCCGGTCGGCTCGCGCGGCTGCGCTCGCTGCTCAGCTCGCCGCGGCGCTCGACCGCGTAGGGCGGCGGCTCACGGTTTCCCGTTCCGAAAGATCCGCTCGCGCGCGGCCTCGGTGATCGCCGCGACGGCGGGATGCTTGATGCGCCGCTCCACCGAAATGGCGAAGAAGCGCTCGAGCACTCCGTCGGCGATCCCGAGGGCGCGCACGCCGTACTGCTTGCGGATCTCGCTCGCGAGCACGGACGGCGCGGGGAAGATCCCGTGCCCGTGCTGCCCGAACGCCTTGAGCAGCGCGCTGTCGTCGAACTCCGCGACGATCTGCGGGCGGACGTCGCGGTCCTGGAACCACTGGTCGAGCGAGCGCCGCAGCGACGTGTTCGCGGTCGGCAGCAGCATCGGCGCGCCGTCGAGCGACCGCGGGAAGCGCCGGCCGTGCGCCTGGGCGAGCGCCCGGCTCGCGAAGAACGTGACCGGGCATTCGCCGAGCGGGTGGTTGTAGGCCTTCACGTTGAGGTGCGGCTGCAGCGGCGCGTCGGTGATCACGAGGTCGTAGTTGTGCACCGCGAGCTCGGCGAGCAGCCGCTCGGTCTTGCCCTCGTGGCAGATGATCTGCACCGGCTCGGGCAGCGTGAGCGCGACCTCCAGCAGCCGGTGCGTGATCCCCTTCGGCACGACGTCGGCGACGCCGATCGACAGCTTGCCCGGGCGCCCCGTCGGACGGCCGCGCAGCGTGTCGGTGAGCTCGCGGCCGATCGTGAAGATCTCGTCCGCGTAGCGGTACACGACGCGTCCCATCTCGGTGAGCACGAGATGCCGCCCCGACCGCTGGAAGAGCTTCTCGTCGAAGGCCTCCTCCAGCTTGCGGATCTGGCCCGACAGCGTGGGCTGCGCGAGCCGCAACACGTTCGCCGCGCGCGACACGCTGCCCTCCTTCGCCACCGTGTAGAAGTAGAGAAGGTGGTGGTAGTTGAGCCATTCCACGGGCGCTCTCCGCACGGGCGGCCCCGGGGCCTCGTGCGCGGGATCGGAATCCGTGGGTGTATCGAATCCGCGCACGGCGTTCCCCTCAGGCGGCGTCGCGCAGGCGCGCGATGCGCTCCTCCAGCGGCGGGTGACTCGAGAACCAGCGCACCAGCCGGCTCTGCCCGCCCGAGATGCCGAACGCGTGCAGCTGGTCCGGCAGCTGCGAGCGGCCGCCGGCGCCGCGCCGCAGCGCCTCGAGCGCGGCGATCATGCCTTCGCGGCCGGCGAGGCGCGCGCCGCCCGCATCCGCGCGGTACTCGCGACGCCGCGAGAACGCCATCACGATGAGGCTCGCCAGGATGCCGAAGAAGATCTGCGCGGCGATCGACGTCACGAAGAACGCCGGACCGTGGCCCTCTTCGGTCTTGAAGACGACACGGTCCACCACGTGGCCGACGACGCGCGAGAGGAAGAGCACGAAGGTGTTCACGACGCCCTGGATCAGCGCGAGCGTCACCATGTCGCCGTTCGCGACGTGGCTCACCTCGTGCGCGAGCACCGCCTCGACCTCGGCGCGGTCCATCGACTGGAGCAGGCCGGTGCTCACCGCGACGAGCGCCGCGTCGCGGCGCGCGCCGGTCGCGAAGGCGTTGGGCTCGGGCGCGTCGTAGACCGCGACCTCGGGCATGCCGATGCCGGCCGCCTGCGCTTGCGCGCGCACCGTCTCGACCAGCCACATCTCGCCGGGCGTGCGCGGGTCGGTGATGACGCGCGCGCCGGTCATGCGCTTGGCCATCCACTTGCTGATCAGCAGCGAGAGGAAGGAGCCGCCCATGCCGAACACGGCGGCGAACGCGAGCAGCGCCGGCAGCGAGAGCGAGACGCCCCGCTCGTCGAGGATCGAGTCGAGTCCGAGCAGGCTCGCGGTCACGGCGAGCACCGCGAGGATGGCGATGTTCGTGGCGAGGAACAGGAAGATCCGCTTCACGAGACACTCCTTTGCGCCGCGGGGCGCCACGGGACGGGCGCGGTCATCGGTCGGTCCCGCGGATGCGGGACGGGGCGAGGATCGTTCTCGCCGATGCTTCGTTCCAATAGGAAATGCACGGTAGCCGATTCGGCAAAGCCGAATCGGGCCGGCGAGCCGGGCCGCCGTGCGAGGGCGCGCCACCGCCGCGCGCGGAAGGCGGTGCGGCGCGCGCGCAGCGCTCGGACGTTGGGCTTGCGCGGAGTTGGGATCTCCGTTGCGCGCGCAGCCGGCGCGCAGCGCGTCACGCGCGTCGCGGCGCGGGCCACCCACGCACAGCCGGCGCAGACCGGCCGGAGGAGGAGCCGTCATGCCCCAGCACGCGATTCCGAGCGCCTACCTGGTCCGCGCCCTCGCGCGCCGCGAAGCCGAGCACTGCAACCGCTGCGGGCACCGCATGTTCGTGAAGGGCCGGTCGGGTCTGTGCCCGTTCTGCCTCGCCGACCGCCCCGTGCGTCCGATCGAGCACGCCGCGCCGCCGGTCACGCCGGCCGAGCCGTTCGCGCCGCGCCTCGGCGAGACGATGGCGTGGCGGCGCTTCGCACTGTCGGGACGCCTGCGCGAGCTCGCCGCGCGCGTGCGGCGCGGCGACGCGCGCGCACACGCGCCCGGCTGAGCGCGCGCCGCCGAGCCGGCCGCCTAGACGCCGGCGCCGAGCAGCACGTCGGCGCGCGCGAGCGCGAGGTCGATGTCGCCGCACACGTTGGCCTCGCCGAGCTTCTCGAGCAGGCCGCTGCGCTCGAGCGCGACGAGCGGCTGGGCGTGCACGCCCGAGAGCACGACCGCCGTGCCGTGCCGCGCGCTCTCGTCGCAGAGCAGCTCGAGCTCGCGCAGCCCGCTCGCGTCGATCGCGAGCACGTGGCGCAGGCGCACGACCAGGACGCGCGGCGGCGTCTCCACCTGCTGGATCGACTCGCGGAACTTCGTGGCGGCGCCGAAGAAGAGCGCGCCCTGCACCTCGAAGACTTCGACGCCGGCCGGCACGGTGCGGCGCGCGATCGCGAGCGGGTCGTCGCGGTCCTCGTCCTCCGAGAGCATGCGCGTCACGTAGCCGGCCTGCGACAGCGAGGCCATGCGGCGCATGAACAGCAGCGCCGCGAGCACGATGCCGACCTCGAGCGCGACGGTGATGTCCACCAGCACGGTGAGCGAGAAGGTCGCGAGCAGCACGAGCACGTCGCTGCGCGGCATCCGGAACAGGTGCACGAAGTGCCGCCACTCGCTCATGTTCCAGGCGACCACGAGCAGGATGCCGGCCAGCGCGGGAATCGGGATCCACTCGGCCCAGTCGGCGAAGAAGAGCACGATCAGCAGCAGCGTCGCCGCGTGCACGAGGCCGGCGATCGGCGTGCGGCCGCCGCTGCGGACGTTGGTCGCGGTGCGCGCGATCGCGCCGGTCGCGGGGATGCCGCCGAAGATCGGCGACGCCAGGTTCGCGACGCCCTGCGCGACCAGCTCCATGTTGGGCCGGTGACGCGTCCCGAGCATGCCGTCCGCCACGACGGCCGACAGCAGCGACTCGATCGCCGCGAGCAGCGCGATCGCCATCGCGGGCGTCGAGAGGGCGCGCGCGGTCTCCCAGTCGAAGATCGGGATCTGCGGGCTCGGCAGGCCGCGCGGCACCGCGCCGAAGCGCGACCCGATCGTCTCGACGGGAATCCCGGCGAGCTGCACCAGCGCGGTCGCGGCGACCAGCGCGACGAGCGGTCCCGGGATGCGGTGCGTGATGCGCGGCCACAGCTGCACCGTCGCGAGCGACCCGAGCGCGACCGCGAACGCCCAGGGATTCCAGCTCGCGACGTGCTCCGCGTAGGCCGCCAGCTTCTCGACGAACTCGACGGGCACGGCCTCCATGCGCAGCCCGAGGAAGTCGCGGCCCTGCGACACCGCGATCAGGAGCGCGATGCCGGACGTGAAGCCGACCGTCACGGGATACGGGATGAACTGAATGACGGAGCCGAGCCGCGCGACACCCATCAGGATCAGCATCGCGCCGGCCATCACGGTGGCGAGCGCGAGGCCCGCGTAGCCGTGCTGCTGCACGATCTCGTAGACCAGCACGATGAAGGCGCCGGTCGGGCCGCCGATCTGCACGCGGCTGCCGCCGAGCGCCGAGATCAAGAAGCCGCCGATGATCGCGGTGTAGAGCCCCTGTTCCGGCTTCACGCCCGACGCGATGCCGAACGCGATCGCGAGCGGCAGCGCGACGACGCCGACCACGAAGCCCGCCACCGCGTCGCGGCCGAGCTGCGCGAGCGAGTAGCCCTCGCGCAGCGCGGTCACGAGCTTCGGCTCGAGCCGCGTCGTGTGACCCGGCTCGTACTGGATCGCCATCTCCCCCCTCCCCTGGCGTCATCGTGCGGCGGCGCCCGCCGCTGGAATCGCGAAGCGATCGGGCCGGAACGCGCGCGCCGCCGCGGGCAGCGCGCGGCCGAGCACGAGATCCGCCACCAGCGCCGCCGTCGTCGCGGACAGCAGGATGCCGTTGCGGTGATGTCCGAGCGCGAGCAGCAGCCCGGGCGCGTCCGGCGCCGGTCCGACGAGCGGCAGCCCGTCGGGCGTCGCGGGCCGCAGCCCGGCGCGCGCGCCTTCGAACGCCGCCTCGGCGAGCGCCGGCACGAGCTGCGCCGCGCGCGCGAGCAGCGAGCGCACGCCGTCGCTGGTGACGCGACACTCGAAGCCGACGTCCTCGACGGTCGCGCCGGCGGTGACGCCGCCGTCGGCGCGCGGCACCAGGTAGATCGCGTCGTCCCACACGATCGACGGCAGCGCGGGGCCGCGCAGGGACGCGAGCTGCCCGCGCACGGGCCGGATCGGCAGCGGCGGCGCCGAGTCGATCGCGGCGCCCGCCCAGGCTCCGCTCGCGAGCACGACGTGCGCCGCCGACCAGCGCCGCAGCGGCGTGCGCACGCCGCGAACGGCGCCGCCCTC
>QEVM01000220.1 GCA_003576805.1 Pseudomonadota bacterium
GCGCCGCGGGCGCGAGCGCGGCGGCGATCGCGACGACGGCGGCGATCGCCGGCGCGAGCGCGCGCGCCGCCGCGCCGCGCATCGCGAACTCGCACGGGCCTCGGCGTTGCACGCGGGCGAGTCTATCGGCGCGAGGCGCGGTTGCCCGCCGCGGGGCCGTGGGTCATGTTCCGCGCGCCCGACGGGGGAGAGGAAGCGCCGGATGATCGAGCACGTCGCCGCGAGCGGCTCCTGCGTGCGCTGCGGACGCGCGCTCGGCCTCGCGTCCGCGCAGGTCGGCGGCCTGTGGTACGGCAACGCCGCGTGCGCGCTCGGCGGCGAGTGCCCGCTCGACGACCGCGCGCCCGCGGTGCCCGAGCAGCGCCTCTATCCTCGCCCGCGGCGCTTCATGCGCCGCCGCATGCCGAAAGAGCTGCGCTCCGCGCCGCCCGCCGAGACGGCGCCCGAGCCTCAGTGATCGCGCCGCTTCGCGGCGCTCGGCGCAGTGATCCCGACCCGCGGCGTCAGCCGCGCAGCTCGCGCCCGACCTCGTAGCCGCGCCGCAACGCGGGCCGCTGCTTCAGTGCGTCGTACCAGCGGCGCACGTGCGGGAACGCCGCGAGGTCGATCTCCTGCGCCTTGTGCGTGACGACCCACGGCCAGCACGCCATGTCCGCGATCGAGTACGCGCCGCACAGGTGCTCGCGGCCCGCGAGGCGCCGGTCGAGCACGCCGTAGAGGCGCTCGGCCTCGCGCCGGTAGCGCAGGATCGCGTACGGCAGCTTCTCCGCGGCATACAGCTTGAAGTGTCCGTGCTGGCCGAGCATCGGGCCGAAGCCCGCGACCTGCCAGGCGAGCCACTCCAGCACCTCGGTCCGGCCGCGCGGATCGCGCGGCAGGAAGCGTCCGCTCTTGTCGGCGAGGTAGACGAGGATCGCCGCCGACTCGAACACCGCGATCGGCGGCCCGCCGTCGTCGGGATCCTGGTCCACGATCGCGGGGATGCGGCCGTTCGGGCTGATCGCGAGGAACTCCGGGCGGAGCTGCTCGCCCTTGCCGATGTCCACCGGCACGAAGCGGTAGGCCAGCTCCATCTCCTCGAGCGCGATCGAGATCTTCCAGCCGTTCGGCGTCGGCCAGGAGTGCAGGTCGATCATGCGTAGTGGCTGCGCCGCTTCACCACGACGTCGCGGTCGAGCTCGAAGATCCGGACCTTCTTCCAGCCTTGCGGGGCGTTCGGATCGGCTTCGTCCCCGTCCTTTGCGCGCACGAACTTGTGTCCGTGCAGGCGCGTCTCGACGACGCCGACGTCGTCGCGGCCGGCGAGGTCGCGCTTGCCGAGGATCTCGGTCGCCGCGAAGACGGTGTCGCCCGCGAAGAGCGGGGCGGTGTGGCGGCCGGTCCTGTAGACGAGGTCGCCGAGCGCGTTGTCGCCGACGTTCGGGCACGAGAGGCCGAGGCAGAGCACGAACGGGATGCCGCCGAAGATGATCAGCTCGCCGCCGACGTACTGCTTCGGGTCGAGGTCGATCATGAACTGGTTGCAGTGCACCTGGCTCGTGTTGTCGAGGATCGCGGTCAGGTGGATGTGCTCGCTCGTCATGGTGCGGCCGCGCGAGTGCTCGATGCGCGTGCCGGGCTGGAAGTCCTCGAAGTAGGTGTCGGCGTTCGAGAGGTGCGCGAGCGCCTTGTAGTCGCGCGTCGGCTGGTGGGCCGGCAGCCACAGCTCGCAGGCGATCGACTCGGGCTCGACCTTGCCGGTGTGCAGCTCGGCCTGCTCGTCGCGCTTCCACACCTGCACCTTGCGCTGCCAGGTGAGCACGACGCTCTCGTCGCGACTGCCGAGGTTCTTGCGCGCCGTGCTCTGCACGTGCACGACGCCGAGCTTCGGATTCGACTTCGACGCCGTCACCTCGAGCACGCGCGTCTCCACCTCGATCGTGTCGCCGATGTAGACCGGCGTCCCGAAGCGCATGTCGATGTACTCGAGGTTGGCGCGCGCGTTCTCGGAGACGTCCTCGACGGTCTGGCTGAACGCGACCAGCATCACGAGGCCCGGCGGGCAGACGAGCCCGTCGAAGCCGTACGCGCGGGCGTAACGCGCGTTCTTCGCGAGCGGGTTCGTCGTCATCGAGAACTCGGTGAAGGTCGTGAACAGGCCCTCGGTCAGCGTCTTGCCGCCCTTGTGGCGGAACACCTGTCCGGGCACGAAATCCTCGAGGAAGTTGCCGATCTGCTTGCGGAGCACGCGGGCGTCGGACACGAGGCGATCCTCCATCGTCACGGGGCGGGCCGGAGCCGGAAGGGCGAGCAGTCTACCCGCCGGCTCCGCGCATCGCAGGATCCCCCGCGTGGCTCGCGCCGGGGGCGCCCACTAGCCTGTGCGCCCATGGAGCCGCTGACGCCGAACGCCGTGCGCGTGCTCGAGGCGCGCTACCTCGCCCGCGACGACGACGGCCACGTCGTCGAGACGTGGGAGGGTCTGTGCCGGCGCGTCGCGGGCGGCGTCGCGGCGGTCGAGAAGGAGTGGGGCGGCGACGTCGCGCGCTGGGAAGACGCGTTCTACGACGCGATCGAGCGCCGCGAGTTCCTGCCCAACTCGCCGACGTTGATGAACGCCGGCACCGAGATCGGCCAGCTCGCCGCCTGCTTCGTGCTGCCCGTCGAGGACACGCTCGAGAGCGTCTTCGACGCGGTGAAGTCGATGGCCGTCATCCACCAGTCGGGCGGCGGCACCGGCTTCGACTTCTCGCCGCTGCGGCCGGCCGGCGACGTCGTGCAGGGGACGCCCGGCGTAGCGTCGGGCCCGGTGTCGTTCATGGGCGTGTTCGACGCGGCCACCGCCGTCGTCAAGCAGGGCGGGCGGCGGCGCGGCGCCAACATGGGCGTGCTGCGCGTCGACCACCCGGACGTGCTCGACTTCATCCGCGCCAAGCGCGACCGCACGCGCCTCACCAACTTCAACGTGTCGCTCGCGACGCCGGACCGCTTCTGGCAGGCGGTCGAGTCTGGCGGGACGTTCGAGCTCGTGAACCCGCGCGACGGCCGCGTCGTGCGCAGCGTCGACGCGCGCTCGCTGCTCGCCGAGATCTCCGAGGCGGCCTGGGCGAGCGGCGATCCGGGCGTGATCTTCATCGACGCCGTCAACCGCGCGAACCCGACCCCGCAGCTCGGGCCGCTCGCCGCGACGAACCCGTGCGGCGAGCTGCCGCTGCTGCCGAACGAGGCGTGCAACCTCGGCTCGCTGCGCCTCGACGCCTTCGTGCGCGACGGCCGCATCGACTGGGAGTGCCTGGGCCGCGCCGTCGATCTCGGCGTGCGCTTCCTCGACGACGTGATCGAGGCGAGCCGCTATCCGCTGCCGGCGATCGCGCGCACCGTGCACGGCAACCGCAAGATCGGGCTCGGCGTGATGGGCTTCGCCGACCTGCTCGTCGACCTCGGCGTCCCGTACGACTCGCCCGACGCGACGGCGCTCGGCGAGCAGCTGATGGGCCGCATCCACGCGCGCGCCGAGCAGGCGTCGGAGCGGCTCGCCGAGGAGCGCGGCACGTTCCCCAACTGGGAGGGCTCGCGCGCACACGCGCGCGGCCGGCGGCTGCGCAACGCGACGGTGACGTCGATCGCGCCGACCGGGACGATCTCGATCCTCGCGGGCTCGTCGGGCGGCATCGAGCCGTACTTCGCGCTCGCGTTCGTGCGCCACGTGCTCGACGGCCAGCGCCTGCCCGAGACCAACGCGCGCTTCGAGGCGGCGCTGCGCGCGGCCGGCGCACATCGCGAAGAGCTCGTCGCGCGCGTGCGCCGCGAAGGCTCCGCGCGCCGCATTCCCGAGCTGCCCGAGCCGGTGCGCCGCCTCTTCCCGACCGCGTACGACATCGCACCCGAGCGTCACCTCGACGTGCAGCAGGCCTTCCAGCGCCACGTCGACAACGCCGTGTCGAAGACGATCAACCTGCCCGCCGACGCCACGCCCGAGGACGTGCGCCAGATCTACCGCTCCGCCTGGCGCCGCGGCCTCAAGGGCGTGACCGTCTTCCGCGAGAGCTCGAAGGGCGTCGCCGTCCTCGTGCGCGGCGAGCAGGGCGCCGTCGAGGTCCCCGACCACTACGCCGGCGACTGCTCCGACGCGCTCTGCTCGTAGGCCGAAGCGCCGTCCGCCCGCGCGCGCGTGACGCTGCGACCCCCGGACCGATCGCCTATCGTGCCCGCCCTATGTTGGTCGTGGCGATCCAGGAGACGGTTCCGGGCGAGCGGCGCGTCGCGCTCGTTCCGGATGCGGCGCGGCTGATCAAGAAGGCCGGGCTCGACGTGGCGGTGCAGGCGGGCGCCGGCTACGGCGCGGGCGTCGAGGACGCCGCGTACGAGAAGGAGCAGGTCGCCGTGCACGCCGACGCGGCCGCGCTGCTCGCGAAGGCCGACGTCGTGCTGAAGGTGCAGCCGCCGAGCGATGCCGAGCTCGCGTGCATGCGGCGCGGCGCGGCGCTGCTCTCGTTCGTGCGCCCGCTCGACGAGCCGCAGCTCGCGGCGCGCCTCGCGCAGGCCGGCGTCACCAGCTTCGCGATGGAGCTGGTGCCGCGCATCACGCGCGCGCAGGCGATGGACGCGCTCTCCTCGCAGGCGTCGCTCGCGGGCTACCGCGCGGTGCTGCTCGCGGGCACGTCGATGGCGAAGGTGCTGCCGATGATGACGACCGCCGCCGGCACGATCGCCGCCGCGCGCGTGCTCGTGATCGGCGCCGGCGTCGCCGGCCTCCAGGCGATCGCGACCGCGCGCCGGCTCGGCGCCGTCGTCGAGGCGTACGACACGCGGCCCGCGGTGAAGGAGCAGATCGAGAGCCTCGGCGCGCGCTTCGTCGAGCTGCCGCTCGACACGAGCGACGCGGAGGCCGCGGGCGGCTACGCGAAGGCGCAGAGCGACGAGTTCCTCGCCAAGCAGCGCGCGCTGCTCGGCGCGCGCGTGAAGATCGCGGACGCCGTCGTCAGCACCGCCGCCGTGCCGGGCTCGCGCGCGCCGCTGCTGATCGACGCCGAGACCGTCGCGGGCATGAAGCCCGGCTCGGTGATCGTCGACCTCGCCGCCGCGACCGGCGGCAACTGCGCGCTCACGCGGGCGGACGAGACGGTCGTCGCGCACGGCGTCACGATTCTCGGCCCGACCAACCTGCCGTCCACGGCCGCGGTCGACGCGAGCCGCGTCTACGCGCGCAATCTCGCGACGCTGCTGCTCCACCTCGTGAAGGACGGCGCGCTCGCGCTCGATCTCGAGGACGAGATCACGCGCGGCACGCTGCTGACGCAGGGCGGCGAAGTCGTGCACCCGGCGGTGCGCGCGAAGCTCGGGCTCGGTTGACGCACGATCCGGCCGTCACGGCCGCGATCGCGGCCGTCGCCTTCCTTTACGCTTCGGTCGGTCACGCCGGCGCGTCGGGCTACATCGCGGTGATGTCGCTCGCCGGCATGGCGCCGGCGGAGATCAAGCCCACCGCGCTCGCGCTCAACATCCTCGTCGCGACGCTCGGGTCGTGGCAGTTCTGGCGCGCCGGGCACTTCTCGTGGCGGCTGTTCTGGCCGTTCGCGCTGCTCTCGGTCCCGCTCGCGTTCCTGGGCGGATGGCTCGCGTTGCCGACGGCGATCTTCAAGCTGCTCGTCGGCATCGTGCTGCTCTTCTCGGCGGCGCGCTTCTTCCTGCGTCCGCCCGCGGACGCGCCGGGATCGCCGCCCACTGCGCTCGTCGCGGTGCCGGTCGGCGGCGCGCTCGGGCTGCTGGCCGGCCTCACCGGGACCGGCGGCGGCATCTTCCTGACGCCGCTCCTGATCTTCCTGCACTGGGCGCCGGCGAAGACGGCGTCCGCGGTCTCGGCGCTGTTCATCCTGGTGAACTCGACGGCCGGCCTCGCGGGCCACTGGACCAGCGTCCAGTCGTTGCCGCCGCAGTCGCTGGCGTTCGCGATCGCGGCCGGCGTGGGCGGAGCGTTCGGCGCGCGCCTCGGCAGCCGGCGTCTGCCGCCGATCTGGATCCAGCGCCTGCTCGCCGTCGTGCTCACGATCGCGGGCGCGAAGCTCGTGTTCGGGCTGTAGGCCGCCGGCGCGTCAGCCGCTGCGCGCGCGCTCGCGGCGGTTGAAGGCCTCGACGAGCGCGGGCGGCCCCGCCGCCATGCCCGCCTCGATCAGCGTCTTGGGCTGGTTGTAGACGCGGCGCGCGCCGTCGAAGCCGACGTAGACGCCGCCCGCCTCGCGCACCAGCACGTCGCCGGCGCACACGTCCCACTCGTTCTTCGGCGCGACCGACACGTTGAGGTCGCCCTCGCCCGACGCGATGCACGCGAGCTTCCACGCGATCGAGCCGACCGGGCGCAGCTCCTTGAACCAGCCCGCGTAGGGCGCGAACTGGTCGCGCGAGATCTCGGTGCGGCTCGCGATCACGACGGCGTCCTCGAGCCGCGCGACGCCCGACACGCGCGCGGGTCGGCCGTCGCGGAAGCAGCCGCCGCCGCGGCTCGCCCACACCGCGGAGCCGACGGCGGGATTCAGGATCACGCCGACCACGGGCTCGCCGGCCTCGACGAGCGCGATCGACACGCCGAACTCGGGAATCCGCTTGGTGAACTCCTTGGTGCCGTCCATCGGGTCGACGATCCACACGCGCGGCTTCGCGAGCCGCGAGGCGTCGTCGACGGTCTCCTCGGAGAGGATCGCGTCGCCGGGAAAGGCGGCGCGCAGGTGCGCGGCGATGATGCGGTCCGACTCGAGGTCGGCGTGCGTCAGCGGGTTGTCCTCGGACTTCTCCCAGTGGCCGGTGTCGCTGCGGTACCAGCGCAGCACGGCGGCGCCCGCCTCGCGGGCGGCCGCGAGCGCGACTTCGAGCTCTCGTTCGTACGGCATGGCGCGGCAGTATAGGCGGCGGGGCGGGGAAGTCGGCCAGCCGTCTCGTTCTCGCGGCACGGCCTCGCGTATCATGCGAGGACCATGCAGACGATCCACAGCACCGACGTCGAGCTCGGCCACCTCGCGCACCCCGGCGAAGGCGCGCACCCCGGCGTCGTCGTGATCCCCGACGTGTGGGGCCTCTCCGAGCACTATCGCGGCATCGCGCGCCGCCTCGCCGACGACGGCCTCGCGGCGCTGGTCGTGGATCTGTACCGGCGCGCGCCGGAGCCGAAGATCGACGATCCGGGCGCGTTCATCCGCGCGCTCGACGACCGCCAGGTGATCGGCGACGTGCAGGCCGCGATCGACTTCCTCGGCGCGCACCCCGCGGTGGGCGCGCTGCGCGTCGGTCTCACCGGCTTCTGCATGGGCGGCATGTACGCGCTGCTCGCGGGCGCGTCGTGCCGCGGGCTGTCCGCGGTCGTCGCGTTCTATGGAATGCTGAGCGACGAGCACGGCCTGCTCGCGCCCGCGCCGGGCGAGCGCCACGATCGCGCGCGCAAGCCGCGCACGCCGCTCGCGGCGGCGGGCGATCTCGCCTGTCCGACGCTCGCCTTCTTCGGCGAGGACGACCCGTTCATTGCCGTGGACGACGTACACCGATTCGAGTCGAAGCTGGCGGAAGAGCATCGCGTCGTGGTGTATCCCGGCGCGGGACACGCCTTCATGAACGACGGGCGGCCGGAGATGTACCGGCCCGCGGTCGCGGCGGATGCGTGGGCGCGCATGACGGCGTGGTTCCACCGCCACCTCGGGAAGCGCTGAGCGCGGATCAGAGCGGGACGCGCCCGACCAGCAGCGCGACCACGCGGTCGCGCGTGCCCGCCCGCGTCGCCTGCAGGTCCAGCTCGATCTCGTCGCCGCGCCCGTCCACGAGCACGGCGCGGAAGCGCCGCGGCGCGGCGCTCTCGGCGAGCGCGTCCAGCTCGGCGTGCCACGCCTCGTGCGCGCGCGCCGCCACGAACGACGCCGCGGGCCGGCCGAGCAGCGCCTCGCGCGACGTGCGCAGCAGCGCGGCGGCGGCGGGAT
>QEVM01000221.1 GCA_003576805.1 Pseudomonadota bacterium
CGGCACCGCGCGCAGCAGCTCGCGCAGCACCGCCGTCGCCGCGTCGGTGTCGACCACGACGCCGCCGCGCAGCGCGGCGCACGAGCCGCCACCGGGGCGCCACACCGTCGACGGCCGCGACAGCGGCGCGAGGCGCGGCTCGACGTGCACGCGCGTCGCGGCGGTGCCGACGTCGATGGCCAGATCGAAGTCCCCGTATCCCACGTCGGCCTCCTCGCGGTCGTTAGAGCTCGAAGTCGCCGGCTGCCTCGGGCTGGTACGCGATGGCCACCACGCGCAGGCGCCGCTTGCGTCCGTCGGGCACCGGCCATTCGATCGTCGCACCGACCGAGAGACCGAGCAGCGCGCTGCCGACGGGCGCGAGGATGGAGATGCGGCCGGCCTCGGGGTCCGCGTGACGCGGGAACACGAGGCTGATCTCGCTCTCCTCCCCGCTGTCCACATCGGCGAAGCGCACGCGCGAGTTCATCGTGACGACGTCGGCCGGCATCTCCTGCGGCTCGAGCACTTCGGCGCGGTCGAGCTCCTCGCGCAGGCGGTCGTAGTCGGGCGAGTCGCCGAGCCGATCGAGCAGGCGCTCGAGGCGTTCGAGGTCGAAACGCGAGACGCGCAGGGTGGGAGGCGAGCCGGGCGAAGGATGGGGCGAATCGGGCTTCCGCATCGAGGCAATCAAGCCGTTTCGCTCCGGCATGTCAATCCGAGGAGCCGTCAGGGACGCCGCGAAGCGGCGAGCCGGAAGAGCGCCTTGGCGCCCTCGCCCATGCCCGCGAAACGCGCGTCCTTCGTCTGTCCCTGGTGGTAGCGGAAGTAGATCTGCTGCAATACGACCGCCATCTTGAACGTGCCGAACACGAGGTAGTACGGCAGCAGCGCGAGGTCGCGGCCGCTGCGCTCGCCGTAGCGGCGCGCCGCCTCGTCTCGGCGCAGGAAGCCCGCCGCCGTCGTCGGCATCGGATTCAGCGACGACGCCACCTCGTCGGGGTCGTACCAGACGGCGAGCACGGTGCCGAGGTCGCAGAGCGGGTCGCCGCGCGTGCACATGTCCCAGTCGTACACCGCGACGCAGCGTCCCGGGTCGTCGGCGGCGACCGCCATGTTGTCGAGCCGCCAGTCGTTGTGGAGCAGCGTCGCGGGCGGCGACGCCGGCAGGTTGTCGAGCAGCCAGCGCTGCAGCTCGTCCGCGAGCGGATCGCCCTCCACCTTCGAGCGTTCCCAGCGCGCGGTCCAGCCCGTCACCTGGCGCGCGAGGAAGCCCTCGGGACGGCCGAGGTCGCCGAGCTCCGCGCGCGCCGGGTCGACCGCGTGGAAGTCCGCGAGCACGTCGACCACGACCGACGAGAGCTTGCGGTTGGCGGCCTCGTCGCGGCCGCCGCCGAAGCTCTCGGGAATGCCGCCGCGCACGACGACGCCGTAGCGGCGCTCCATCACGAAGAACGGGGCCCCGAGCAGCGCCGGATCGTCGCAGAACAGGTAGGAGCGCGGCGCGAGCGGGAACGCCTTCCACAGCACCGAGAGCACGCGGTGCTCGCGCGACATGTCGTGCGAGCCGGGCGCGACCGGCCCGAGCGGCGGCCGGCGCAGCACGTACTCGCGCGCGCCGGGCCCGTCTCCGAAGCGGAGCAGATAGGTGAGGTTGGCGTGGCCGCCGCCGAACTGGCTCACCGCGAGCGGGCCGTCGGCGCCTTCCAGGCGGCCGCGCAGCCAGGCGGCGACGCGCGCCTCGTCGAAGCGCTCGTCGGGGCGGACCGGGATCACGTCGGAGCTGGGCGCGGCGCCGGCGGTGGCCATCGGCGCGCACCCTAGCCCCGCCCCTGGCGGATCCTCAAGCCCGCGTTACCGTACCGATCGTTACATACACGGAGCCCGCATGCCCCGACCCCGTCCGACCCCGCGCGATCGCGTCCGCCGCCCCGCCCAGACGCGGCGCGCCCAGGGCGAGGCCACGCGCCAGCGGATCCTCGTGGCCGCGATCGAGCTGATCGCCGAACGCGGCTTCGCGGCGACCAGCATCGACGCGCTCTGCCAGCGCGCCGGCGTCGTGCGCACGGCGATCTACTGGCACTTCGGCGCGAAGGAAGGCTTGCTCGTGCCGGTGATCGAGCAGGTCGCGGCGACCTGGATCGCCGAGATCCAGAGCGCGGTGTACCGCGAGGGCGAGCCGATCGCCCGGCTCGACCGCTTCGTCGGCGGGCTGCGCCGCCTCGTCGTCGAGCGGCCGCACATGGTGCGCCTGCTGCTCACGGTCGCGCTCGAGCGCAGCGATCACGATCCCGCGACGCGCGACGCGCTGCACGCGATCTTCGAGCGCGCGCGCGCCGCGATCGTGCAGGGCATCGACGACTCGCTCGGCCAGCCGTGGCCCGAGTCCGAGCTGGTCGCGCGCACCGCGCTCGCCTTCGTGTCGCACGCGATCGTGCGCCAGACGATCGACCCGCGCCCCGCCGAGGTCGGCAAGCTGTTCGACGAGCTGCGCACCGCGCTGCTCCTGATGATCGGCGCCCGCCTGCGCGAGCGCCTCGAAGCCGCGCCCGCCCCTCGCTCCGAAGGAGACCCGGAATGACGACGTCCGCACCGCCGCTCGCCGCCGAGCTGCCGCACGAGGAGCGCCCCGACGCCGCGGTCCTGGCCGACGACGCCGCGTACCGCGCGCTCGTCGAGCGCCTCTCGCGCCAGTCGGTCGCGAAGCACTACGACGCCTACCAGGACGTGCCGTGGGACGATCCGGCGTACGCGATCGATCCCGCCGACCCGCGCTGGGAGCTCTCCGCGCTCGACCCGCTCGGCGCGACGGCCTGGTACCGCGCGCTGCCGCAGCCGCTGCGCGCGCGCTTCGGCCTCGAGCTGATCGCGAGCTTCGCCAAGATCGGCTCGCAGTTCGAGAACGTGCTGCAGCGCGGCCTGCTCGAGTTCGCGCTGCGCCTGCCCAACGGAGCGCCCGAGTACCGCTACTGCATGCACGAGGTGATCGAGGAAGGCCAACACTCGCTGATGTTCCAGGAGTTCGTGAACCGCACCGGGCTGCTGATCCCCGGCATGCCGGCGTGGATGCAGCTCGGCGCGCGCATGGTGGTGCGCCTCGGGCGCACGTTCCCCGAGCTGTTCTTCCTGTTCGTGCTCGGCGGCGAGGACCCGATCGACCACGTGCAGCGCGAGCAGCTGCGCACCGGCCAGTTCGCCCATCCGCTCGTGCGCCGCATCTCGCAGGTACACATCACCGAGGAGGCGCGCCATCTCTCGTTCGCGCGCGCCTACCTGCGCCGCCACGTGCCGCGCCTCGGCACGCTGAAGCGCACCCTGCTGCGGATCCGGACGCCGCTGCTGTTCGGCCAGATGGCGCGCGTGATGATGGAGCCGACGCCCGCCATGATCGCGCGCTACGGCATCCCGAAGGCCGTGCTGCGCGAGGCGTACCGCTCGCCCGCCGCCCTTGCCCAGCGCGTCGCCGCGCTGCGCAAGCCGCGCGAGCTGTGCGTCGAGCTCGGCATCGCGGTCCCGCCGTTCGACCGCCTCTGGCGCCGCATGGGCATCTGGGACGATCCCGCGTGAGCCGCGCCGGCTGACGGCCCCGTCTTTGCACGCCTCCGACTCGAGGAGGCGTCATGACCGAGTGGCTGGCTTTCGACTGGCGATCGCTGTTCTCGTTCGAGGTCTCGCCGATCGAGATCCTGCTGCGCGGATCGGTGATGTACCTCTCGCTCTTCGCGCTGCTGCGCGCGGTGCTGAAACGCGAGACCGGCTCGACCGACATCAGCGACCTGCTGGTCGTCGTGCTGATCGCGGACGCGGCGCAGAACGGCATGGCGGGCCAGTACCGGTCGCTGCCGGACGGGCTGCTGCTGGTCGGCACCATCCTGTTCTGGAGCCACGCGCTGAACTGGCTCGGCTACCACTTCCCGGCGCTGCAGCAGTGGGTCCACGCGGCGCCGCTGCCGCTCGTGCGCGACGGCGAGATGCTGCGCCGCAACATGCGGCACGAGCTGATCACGGCGGACGAGCTGCACAGCCTGCTGCGCCAGCAGGGCGTCGAGGACCTCGCGCAGGTGAAGGTCGCGTCGATGGAGTCGAACGGCGTGCTGAGCGTGATCCGCCGCGAGGGCGACGACGAGCCGTCGTCGCACCCACGCCGCCGCGGCCCGCGTTGAGCGGCTGACTCGCTCGCCCGCCGCGCGTCGCGCGCCTACCTTCCGGCGCTTCCGGGGAGGCGGGTTGGATCCGATCGACGCGGCGATCCTGATCGGCGGCGGGCTGGCGGCCGGCGTCGTCAACACGCTCGCCGGCGGCGGCTCGCTGATCAGCGTGCCGCTGCTCGTCCTGATCGGCCTGCCCGGCACCGTCGCGAACGGCACCAACCGCATCGGCGTGTTTTTGCAGAACCTGGTCGCGGCCTGGCGCTTCCGCGCCTCGGGCGTGTCGGGCATCGAAGGCGCGTCGCGCGTCGTGCTGCCCGTCTGCATCGGCTCGCTGATCGGCGCCTACACCGTCGCGAATCTCGACGACGCGACCTTCCAGCGCATCTTCGGCCTCGTCATGCTGATCGACCTGGTGCCGATGCTGCGGCCGCCCAAGCCCGGCGGCAGCGAGGCGACGCGGCCGTGGCCGGCGTGGCTGCAGTTCGCCGTGTTCGCCGCGATCGGCCTCTACGGCGGCGCGATCCAGGCCGGTGTCGGCCTGCTGATGGTCGGCGCGCTGAACCACACCGGCTACGGCCTGGTGCGCGCCAACGCGATCAAGGTCACCACCAACGTCGTGCTGACCGCCTTCGCGATCCCGATCTTCGTGTGGCACGGCCAGATCTCGTGGCTGCACGCGGGCGTGCTCGCGATCGGCTTCGCCGCCGGCGGCGAGCTCGGCGCGCGCATCGCGGTGCGCGGCGGCGACCGCCTGATCCGCCCGGTGATGGTGCTCGCGATCCTGCTCTTGGCGGGGCGCATGCTGGGGCTGTACTGAACGCGGCCTGATGGGGCTCGCCGCTCGGCTTCGCCTCGCTACGCGGGAAACGGGCGCTTCGGCTCCAGTCGGCGCAGTGCGCTTCGTGTACGGCCGGGGCGCGGGTGCGGGTATGATGCGCGCATGAAGCGGGTGCTCGGGTTCGCGCTGCTGGGGATCGCGGCGATCGCGCTGCTGCTGGTCGGGCGCGCGGCGCTGCTGCGGCCGCGCGCGGAGGCGGTGGCGCAGGCGCCGCCGATCGCGCTCGGCGACGAGGCGGCGGTCGTCGAGCGGCTCGCCGCGGCGATCCGCATCCCGACGGTGTCGCACCGCGATCCCGCGCAGGACGATCCCGCCGCCTTCGCGGCGCTGCGCGACCACCTCGAGCGCAGCTATCCCGCGTTGCACGCGTCGCTGCGGCGCGAGTTCGTCGAGCGCTCGCTGCTCTACACCTGGCAGGGTCGCGATCCGTCGCAGCCGGGCATCGTGCTGATGGCGCACCAGGACGTCGTGCCGGTGGAGCCGGGCACGGAGGGCGCCTGGGAGCAGGCGCCGTTCTCGGGCGCCGTCGCGGACGGCTTCGTGTGGGGCCGCGGCACGATGGACACGAAGGCGAAGCTGACCGCGCTGTGCGAGGCGGTCGAGCTGCTGGCGCGCGCGGGCTTCCAGCCGCAGCGCACCACGCATCTCGTCTTCGGCCACGACGAGGAGGTCGGCGGCCGCGCCGGCGCGCTCGCGATCGCGCAGCGCTTCGCGGCGGAAGCGCGCCGCTTCGAGTGGGTGCTCGACGAAGGCGGCACGATCGGCATCGACCTCGTGCCCGGCGTCGCGCGCCCCGTCGCGCTCGTCGGCATCGCCGAGAAGGGCTACGCGACGCTCGCGCTCACCGCCTCGGCCGACGGCGGACACTCGTCGATGCCGCCGCCGCAGACGGCGATCGGCATCCTGGCCGACGCGATCCGCCGCGTCGAAGCGCATCCGCTGCCGGCGTCCGTGCAGGGCGCGACGCGCCAGTTCCTGGCGGCGGTCGCGCCCGAGATGGAGTGGCCGCTGCGCGCCGTGGTCGCCAACGCCGACCTGCTCGAGCCGGTGCTGCTGCGCGCGCTCGCCGGCTCGCCGCGCAGCAACGCGACGATCCGCACCACGACCGCCGTCACGATGGTGCAGGGCGGCATCCAGGAGAACGCGCTGCCGGCGTCGGCGCGCGCGCTGGTGAACTTCCGCATCCTGCCCGGCGAGACGGTCGGCTCGGTGCTCGAGCACGTGCGCCGCGTCGTCGCCGACGCGCGCGTCGCGGTCGACGTGCTGCCCGGCTCGGCGCCGCTCGACCCGTCGCCCGAGAGCCGCACCGACACGCCGGGCTTCGCGCTGCTCGCGCGCACCATCCGCGAGCTGTACCCGGACGTGGTCGTCGCGCCGAACCTGGTGCTCGGCGGCACCGACGCGCGTTGGTTCCGCGAGCTCTCGGAGAGCGTCTACCGCTTCGGTCCGCTGCGCGCGACCGCCGCCGACCTGAAGCGCCCGCACGGCACCAACGAGCGCATCGGCGCCGCCGACTACCTCGACAGCGTCCGCTTCTACGTGCGGCTGCTGCAGAACGCGGGCTGAGCGGGCGCGCCGCGCTCAGAGCCGCAGCGCGAAGATCGGCCGCGGGCTGCTGAGGCCCTTGAGCGCGAACTCGCCGCGCGCGTCGAACGCGAGGCCCGAGCCGTCGAGGAGCTCGCGGGTCGTCCCCGACACCAAGACCTCGCCGGGCTGCGCGAGCGCCGCGACGCGCGCGGCCGCGTGCACCGCGACGCCGCGCGCCTGACTGCCGACGATCTCGACCTCGCCGGTGTGGATGCCCGCGCGCAGGCGCAGGCCGAGACGCGCGACGGCGGGCCCCATGGCCGCCGCCGCCTGCACGGCGCGCGCGGCGCCGTCGAAGAGCGCGAAGAAGCCGTCGCCGAGCGTCGCGAGCTCGCGCCCGCGGAAGCGGTCGATCACCGTGCGCACCGCCTCGTTGTGCGCGAGCAGCAGCGTCGCCCACGCGGCGTCGCCGACGCGCTCGAGCACCGCGGTCGACTCGACGATGTCCGAGAACACGATCGTCGCGAGCACGCGCTCGCCGAGCTCGGCGGGCGAGCGTCCGAACGCGTGTCCGCTCGTGAACTCGACCGAGTCCCAGGGCTCGTCGCCCGCGACCCAGGCGTCGTGGCCGGGCGGGATTTCGTAGGCGTCGCCCGGCCCGATCGTCATGCAGGTGCCGTCGTCCATGCGCACCTCGAGCGTTCCCGAGATCGTGTACCCGAGGTGCCGGTGCTGGCAGGAGCGCGTGCCGGTGATGGGCGCCACGTCGTCCGACCAGCGCCAGCCGGGCTGGAACACGAAGCGCGCGATCGCGATCTCGTCGAGCTTCACGACGTCCATGCGCCCGTTCGCGAAGCGGCGGACGTCGTCGGGAGTCGCAAAGCCTTTGCGCTGGAGGCGAGGCACGTTCGGATGGTGTGCGCTCGCTGCGCCCGACGCAAGCAGCGACGCTACTCGCGCCAGCCGCGCACCCACACGACTGGATCCAGTCCGACCAGCACCGCGCCGTGGCGGCCGGTCCACCAGAGGGCGTAGCGCGCGGCGCGCAGCCGCTCGATCACTTCGGGGTGCGGCATGCCGAAGCGGCCGAACCGCGGCGCCGATGCGATCGCGATCGCGCCGTCCACCGCGCCGAGCCACGCCGCCGACGACGACGTGCGGCTGCCGTGGTGCGCGAGCTTGAGGACGTCGGCGCGCAGCGGCGCGCGCGCGGCGATGAGCGCCGCCTCCGACGCGGCCTCGACGTCGCCCGGCAGCAGCACCGTGCGGCCCGCCACCGAGACGCGCAGCACCAGCGAGCGCGCGTTGCTCGACGCGCCGCGCGGTGCGTCGCGCGGCGGCCACAGCGTCTCGATCGCGAGG
>QEVM01000222.1 GCA_003576805.1 Pseudomonadota bacterium
GACGAGCCGCGCGCTGCGCACGCTGCCGTCGCGGTGGCGCTCGCGCACCTCGAGCTGGGCGGCGGCGTCCGCGAGCGCCGACTCGGGCAGCGCGCGCACCGCGCCCGCCGCGAGCCGCCCCGGCGGAAAGCGCATCTCGATCTCGGCGATCTCGCCGTCCCACGCGGCGTCGCTCGCGTTGACGAGGAGCGCGTCGGCGCCGGGCGGGAGCGGGGGCGTCGCGGCGGCGATGCGCTCGCGCAGCGCGGCGCCGAGCCGGCCCGCGCGCTCGTGGAAGTCGGTGAGCTTCTCCTCGGTGGCGCGCGTGCGCAGGTCGCTGCGCCAGAGCGACACCAGCTCGCGCCACGCGCCGGCCTCGTGCGCGCCGTCGTGCGCGGCGCCGAGGAAGCGCGCCGCGACGAAGGCGCGCTGCAGCCGGTGGCAGCGCGTGTTCAGCCCGATCGCGTCGCGACCCGACACCGCCCAGCGCGTCGGGTTGTAGCGCGGCTGCTTCTTGCACGGGATCGGATCGGCCGGCGCGGCGAGCTCGACGAGCGGGCCTTCCGCGAGTCCTGCCGCTGCATCGCGCGGCAGCGCGAACGCGGCGCGCGGATCGCGCGCGACGGCCAGCAGCGCCTCGCGCACGCGCGCCATCTCGACCCCGCGCTCGGCGCCGGCCGGCTCGGGATGTCCGGGCCGGTAGTCGAAGATCTCGAGGTCGCCGCCGTACGCGCAGGCGAGCAGGCCGCCGCGCAGCACGAAGTCGGCGTACTCGGCGAGCGGCGCGAGCCCGTGCGCGAAGCGCTGCAGCTTCTGGAAGAGCGCCGAGTCGTTCCACAGCAGCGCGGGACCGGCGACGCCGCCGCCGAGAGCGAGCCGCGCGGGCGCGCGCCGGAGGGCGCGCAGCTCGGGCCGGTGCGTCGCGGGATTGTTCCACTCGACGACGAGCCGCTCGGCGCCGATCTCGCCGTAGAGCGCGCCGACGCCGCGCGAGAAGGTCTGCTCGTGCACGAACCAGGTGGACGGCGGCGCGCCGAGCAGGCGCGCGTAGGCGTCGCGTCCGAGCGTCAGGTTCGCGCGGTTCACGCCGGCGGGAACGAGCGGGCCCGCGACCTGCGCGAGCCCGCTGCCCACCACCTCCACGAGCCCGCGCTCGGCGAGTGCGCCGAGCGCCTTCATCCACTCCGGGTCCTCGCGCGCGATCCGCTCGAGCGTGCGCACCGGCAGCTCGAGCCCGATCGGCAAGCGGTCCTCGTCGGCGATGCGGAGCAGCGGCCAGTAGCAGCGCTCCAGCACGAGCGGCACGTCCGCGTCGGGCAGCGCCGAGAAATCGAGGTTCGCGTGGAAGACCGTGTAGAGGACGAGCGGCCCGCTCATCGCGCGAGCCGCCGCAGTGCGTCGCGCACGCACTCGACCACCCAGGCGCGGTCGCGCTCCAGCAGTGACGGAAAGAGCGGGAGCGAGACGAGGTGCAGGTAGGCGCGCTCGGCTTCGGGGTAGTCGCCGAAGCGCAGTCCGAAGCGACCCCGGTAATAAGGATGGAGGTGCACCGGCACGTAGTGGACCTGCACGCCGATGCCGCGCGCGCGCAGCGCCGCGAAGAGCGCGGCGCGGCCGCCGCGCAGCGCGCCCTCGCGCACGCGGACGGGGTAGAGGTGCCACGCCGAGACGGCGCCGGAGCGCTCGGCGGGAAGCTCGAGCAGCGGCTCGCCGGCGAGATCGCGCTGGTAGGCGCGCGCGAGCGCACGGCGCCGCGCGAGGAACGGGCCGAGCCGGCCGAGCTGCGCGAGGCCGAGCGCCGCCGCCGGCTCGGCGAGCCGGTGGTTCGCGCCGAGGCGGTGCATCTCGTAGACCCAGTCGCCGCGCTCCTCGTCGCGCCAGCGAGGCGGCAGCCCGAGCCCGACGCGCCCGGCCGCGTCGCGCTCGATGCCGTGGTCGCGCAGCTGGCGGGCGGCGGCGGCGATCGCGCCGTCGCCGGTCGCGACGGCGCCGCCCTCGCCGGTCGTGATCAGCTTGGCGGGATGGAACGAGAAGCACGCGGCGTCGCCGAGCGCGCCCGCGGCGCGCCCGTGCAGCGTCGCCCCGAGCGCGTGGCAGGCGTCCTCGAGCACGAAGCGGCGCGGGCCGAGCGCGTCGCGGATCGCGTCCACGTCGGCGGGGTGTCCGGCGTAGTGCACCGCGATCGCGCCGCGCGTGCGGCGCGTGCGGCGCGCGGCGACCTGCGCGGGATCGAGATTCAGCGTGTCGGGCGCGACGTCCGCGAAGACCGGCGTCGCGCCGCACTGGAGCACGGCGTTGGCGGTCGCGGCGAAGGTGAGCGGCGGAACGATCACCTCGTCGCCGGCGCCGACGCCGAGCGCCGCGAGCGCGACGGCGAGCGCCGACGTGCCGCTCGACACGGCGAGCGCGTGGCGCACGCCGATTGCGCGCGCGAGACCCGCCTCGAACTCCGCGACGAGCGGGCCCTGCGCGATCCACGCGCTCGCGAGCGCGCGAGCGACGGCCGCGCGCTCGCGGCGCCCCACCGCGTGGCGCGCGTACGGCAGCCGGATCGGCGCGGCCACGCGCCTCGGTTTGGCCGCGCTAGCCGCCATGCCGCGCCAGCCCTGCGACCAGGTCGCGCAGCCGGTCGACGTCGAGCCACTGCGTATTGGTGTCGCTGCGGTAGGAGAACTCTTCGGGCACGGCACGGCCGTCGCCGCGCGGCGTGTGGCGCGCGATCACGTAGTGCGTCGGGTACTCGCGCGCGCGGTGCGCCTCCTCGGCGGAGAGCAGCATCTCGTGCAGCTTCTCGCCGGGGCGCATGCCGATCTCCTTCACCATCGCCTCGGGCGCGATCGCGCGGGCGAGGTCGGTCAGGCGCATGCTCGGGAGCTTGGGCACGTAGACCTCGCCGCCCTTCATGTCGGCGAGCACCCGCTTCACGAGCTCGACGGCCTGCCCGAGCGAGATCCAGAAGCGGGTCATGCGCAAATCCGTGATCGTGACCACGCCCGACGGCGCCTGCTTCAGGAAGAGCGGGATCACGCTGCCGCGGCTGCCGAGCACGTTGCCGTAGCGCACGCAGGCGAAGCGCGTGTCGCGCGGACCCGAGTACGCCATGCCGTGCACGAACAGCTTCTCGGCGCACAGCTTCGTCGCGCCGTAGAGATTGACGGGGTTCACGGCCTTGTCCGTCGAGAGCGCGACGACGCGCTTCACCTTGGCGTCGATGGCGGCCTCGATCACGTTCTGCGAGCCGTGGATGTTCGTCTTCACCGCCTCGGCGGGGTTGTACTCGCACAGGTCCACCTGCTTGAGCGCGGCTGCGTGAACCACTTGGTCCACGCCGTACATCGCGCGCAGCAGGCGGTCGCGGTCGCGCACGTCGCCGATGCAGAAGCGCAGGCGCGGGTCGTGCCCGAACTCGCGCGTCATCTCGTACTGCTTGAGCTCGTCGCGGCTGTAGACGCGGACGACGACGTCGCCGCCGTCCGCGAGCAGCTGGCGCGTGAAGGCGCGCCCGAAGGAGCCGGTGCCGCCCGTCACGAGGATTTGTCGAGTCATGGATTCGCTGCGCCCTCCGACCTCGCTCGCGCGGCAGGGACTGCCGCTGGCGCCGGAGCGAATAGCAAGCGCGGTGCCAAGGAACGGCAGCGCGCGCGCAGTGCAGGCGCACGCCGGTCGCGGCGGGCGTTCACTCTGCGACCGGTGCATTGCGCCATGAAGCCGCGGCTCGGGGCTTTCCCCGAGCGATTCGCACTGGGCGCTACGCGCGCTGCGACACGAAGCGCGGCGCGTCGCGCTGCTCGCCGAGCCCGGCGCGCAGGCGGCCGAGGAGGCCGCGGCGCGCGCGCACCTCGCCGATCTCCGCCAGCACGGCGTCGCGCTCCGCGCGTGCCTCGCCGGCGAGCCGCCGCGTTGCGGCGGCGAGACCCCGCAGCGCGGCGCGCGACGCCTCCGAGCCGTCGTGCCTGTCCGCGAGGCGCTCGACGAGGCGATGCCTCCGCTCCGACCACGCGAGCGCGCCGCCGGCGTCGCCTTCGCGCAGCGCGACGAGGAGCGCCGCGTCGGCGTCGCGCAGCGCGGCGCCCAGCTCGTCCCGGCTCACGCCGCGTCCTCCTCGTCGCCGGTCGGCACCTCGCCGGCGGCGATCGCGCCGAACGCGTCGCGCAGCGGGGACAGCACGCGCACGACCGCGTCGAGGCACTCCGGCTTGCGCGCGCGGTTGGCCTCGAGCAGCTGCTCCGACGCGAACGCGTACAGCGCGTCGAGACTCTGCGCGACGCTCGTGCCGCGCTCGAGGTCGAGGCTCGCGCGCAGCTCGTGCACGATCGCGAGCGCGCGCGCGATCGCCTCGCCGCGCTCTCGCGTGCGGCCCGCGCGCGCGTGCTCCTGCGCGAGGCGCGCGAAGCGCAGCGCGCCGTCGTAGAGCTGCACCACGAGCTGGACCGGTCCGGCGGTGCGGATGCTGGTCTCGAGATAGGGGTTGAGACTCACTTGTCGCTCGATCCGAAGGCGCCCGACGCGATCGCACGGTCGAGGTAGGCGGCCGATGAGCTCAGCGACGCGATGAGCTGCTCCATCGCGGCGAAGCGCGCCTCGAGGATCCCTTGGCTCGCCGCCAGGCGCTCCTCCATCGTCGCGATGCGCCGGTCGATCCGGCGCAGCTCGTGGTCGTACTCGGAGATGCGCTCGGCAAAGACGCCGTCGCCGCTGCGCGTCAGCGGCTCGAGCGTGCGCGCGATCCCGGTCATCACGCCGTCGGTGGTGCCGTCGCCCGAGAGCAGCTCGCGCACCGCGCCGGGATCGGCGTCGAGCGCCTCGGCGAGCTTCACCCGGTCGAGCGAGAGCTTGCCGTCGCGCTCGAAGCGCAGCCCGATCGACGACATCGTCGAGAACGGGTTCCCGGCGAAGGCGTGCGCGCGGCCGAGCAGGTCCTGGAGCGAGCGCTCCGCGAAGCGCAGGCCGGCGTCGCCCGAGAGCGGCCCGCCGCGCTTGGTCACCGCGTCGGGCGTGGCCTGCTTCAGCGCGAAGGTGCGGATCGCGTTGTACGCGTTCACGAAGGCGTCGAGCTTGGCCGCGATCGCCTCGTCGTCGCGGGCGACGCTCACCGTCGCGGCGTCCGCCGGCGCGCCGGGGTCGTGCGTGCCGACGAGTTTCAGCGTGACGCCGGGGATGGCATCCGCGATCTCGCTGCTGGTGCGCGTGATCGGCACGCCGAACACGGTGAGGCTCGCGTCCCGCGCGGCCGACGAGAGCACGGCGTCCACGAACGGCACCGCGCCGGGGCCCTGCACGCTGGTCGTGACGATGATGTCGGCGTCGCTGCCGGTGTCGCGGCCGGTGAGGATGAGGCGCACGCCGCCCTGCCCGTCGTCGAGCAGCGACGCCTGGACGCTGCCGTCGTTGTTCGGGTCCGCCTCGACGAGGCCGGCGAGCTCGGCGAGCGTGGTGGCCGCGCCGAGCGTGATCGCGATCGGCGCGGCGCCGCCGTAGTCGAGCGAGATCGTGTCGCCCGCCGCGCCGACGACGTCGGTCTCGGCGGCGTACGCGGCGCTCACCACGCGTGCGGTCGTCGCGAGCGCGTTCACGCGCACGAGGTGGCTGCCGGGCGCGGCGCTGCCGCGCGAGGTCACCTGGAGCACGGCCTCGTTCGACGACGTCGCCGAGGTCGCGAGGAACTCCTCCGAGCTGGCGGGAGTCGCGAGCGAGTCGCTGCGGTTGTCGAGCCCGCGCGCGGCGTCGCGCAGCGCGAGCAGCAGCGAGTTCAGCTCGCGCAGCAGGCCCTGGCGGCGCACGACGTCGGCCCGCTCGCTCTGCACGCGCAGCAGCGGCTGTCGCTCGACCTCGATCAACGCGTCGACCAGGGCGCCGGTGTCGAGCCCCGACGCGAGGCCCCCGAAGCTGATGCGTCCGCTGCTGCTGGTGTCGACGGCCATCGTGGCTCCACCGGGCGATTCGAGGGCCCGCCGCCCGGAGGCGGCGGGCCCGAACGCGGGCGGCGCGCCCGGCGCCGCCCGCGCCCTTCCGGCTACTGGAGCAGCCGGAGCACCGCCTGCGTCGAGGTGTTCGCCTGCGCGAGCACCGAGACGCCGGCCTGCTGGAGCACCTGGTTCTTGGTGAGCTCCGCCGTCTCCGACGCCACGTCGACGTCGCGGATGCGCGACTCGGCCGCCGAGGTGTTCTCGATCGCGATCTGGATCGACCGGATCGCCGACTCGAGGCGGTTTTGCGCCGCACCGAACTGGCCGCGCAGCGAGGCGACCGAGTTGATCGCCGACGTGAGGCCCGAGAGGGCCGTCTGCGCGCCCGACACCGACGAGATGTCCATCGACGAGACGCCGACGCCGCTGGCCGTCGCGTCCACGCCGGTCACGGTGATCTGGTCGTTCGCCGTGTTGTTGGCGCCGACCTGGAACGTGATCGACGTGCCCGTCGTGTTGAGGATCTGGGTGCCGTTGAACTCGGTGATCGCCGCGATGCGGTCGATCTCCTCGATCTGCGCCTGGAACTCCTCGTTCAGCGCGTCGCGCTCGCCCTGGCCGAGCGTGCCGTTGGCCGACTGCACCGCCAGCTCGCGCAGGCGGATCAGGATCCCGCTGGTCTCGTTGAGCGCGCCTTCCGCGATCTGGAGGAGCGACACGCCGTCGTTGGCGTTGCGCTCCGCCTGGGCCAGGCTCCGAATCTCGGCGCGGAAGCGCTCCGAGATCGCGAGGCCGGCCGCGTCGTCCGCCGCGCGGTTGATGCGCAGACCCGAGGACAGCCGCTCGAGCGAGCGATTCAGCTTCAGCGTGGACTGCGTCAGGTTCCGCTGCGCGTTGAGCGACGCGATGTTGGTGTTGACTCGAAGACCCATCTGGTTCGTAACCTCCGTGTTTCGTTCCAGCCCACCGATCCTTGGTGGGCCGCCGGCGCGATCGGCGCACAGTGCTCCATCCGCGCCGCCGCAGCGCGAGTGCAAGGCGGGTGCCACCGAAAGGCGTAGTTCGACCGAGGCGGAGGCCGGGGATTCGCCCGACGCGGTCCGAAGGAGCGCGGCGCTCGGCGGATCCGCCGCGACCTGCGCGTCGGCTGCGACGCCGCGACGCGACGCTGCCGGGCTCCGCGCGCGAGCCGCGGCGCGCGCGCTTTCGAGATGAAAGGCGGCGCGTGCAAATCGCGTCGCCGGCGCCGGGGGCACGTGGCTTGCACCGCGTCGCGCGCGGAGGGAGTCGCGTGCGGACGGCAGCGGATCGCGAGGCGGGCACGGCGCGCGTCGAGACGCGGCCGCTCGCGCACGGCGAGCGGGACGCGCTGCTCGCCTGGCTCGACGGCGGCCTGCGCGGCGGACGCGCCGGTCGCCTGCTCGCGGAGACGCCGCACGCGCTCTCGGACGCGAGCGCCGTGCACGCGGTCGCGCGCTGCGCGGGCCGGCCCGTGTCGCACGCGTTCGGTCGGATCGTCCTCGTGCGCGCGGCGGGCCGCTCGCTGCGCGTCGGCACGATCGGTCTCGTCTACAGCGACCCGGCGCTGCGCATGCGCGGGCTTGCCCGCGCATGCGTGGGGGCGCTCGCGGACCGGCTCACGGCGGACGGCGCGCAGCTGCTCGCGCTCTGGAGCGACCGCGGCGGACTCTACGCGTCGCTCGGCTTCCGCCGCGCGGGCACCGAATGGCGCTGGGCAATCGACGCGGCGACCTGCCGCGCGGCGCGCGCGGGCGCGGAGGCGATCGACGTCGGCCCGCCGCGCGCGCACGAGTGGACGGCGCTCGAGGCGCTCTACGACGCGAAACCGGCGCGCGCCGATCGCGCCTCCGGCGACCTCGCGCGCGCGGCCGGCGCGGCGGAGTGCGCGAC
>QEVM01000223.1 GCA_003576805.1 Pseudomonadota bacterium
GCAGCCCCGCCGCCGGCGCACCCGGCCCGTCCCAACGCAGCTCTGCGTCGGCGGCGGCGACGCCGGGCAGCCCCGGCTCGCCCGCGACCGCGATCTTCTGGCGCGGCGCGAGCGGCGACGAGAGCGGTCCGCGGCGCGCCGCGACGAGCGCAGCCGCGCCGTCCTGCGGCACGACGTCGGCGCCGAGCAGCTCGCGCATCGCGGCGTAGCCGCGCCAGGCGCCCTCCGCGTCGCGCACGGCGACCGAGCCGATCACCACCGCGCCGCCGCCGGCTTCGACGTAGCGGCGCAGCGCCACGACCTCGCGCGGATCCAGCGCGCGCGGCTCGGTGAGCACGACCGCGCCGACCTGCGCGGCGTCGAGCGCGCCGAGCGCGCCGACCTCGCGCACCGCGCGGCCCGAGCGCACGAGCTCGTGACCGAGCCCGCCCTTCGCGAGCGCGCCTGCGACCGCCTGCGCGGGCCGCCACAGCGCGACCACCGTGCGCGGATCGGTCGCGCCGATGTCGGCGATCCGGAACGGACCCACCACCGAGCCGATCATCTGGATCGAGAGCAGCACGCCCGACGCGACCAGGAAGAGCGCGACGCTCCAGACGAGCGGCCGGTAGAGCCCGCCCTCGGGCGTGTTCACGCGCCGTCCTCGGACGGCGTCGCGGCCGCGTCCTCCGGCGCATCCGCCGCCTGCGCCGCCGGCTTGTAGCGGTGGAAGTAGACCGGCGCGGCGGCCGCGCCCTTCGCCTTGGGCTTGCGCTTGTCGCGGATCTTGAATGCGGCATACGAGAGCACCGCGAGGAAGATCGTGGCGATCGTCGAGATCAGGATGACGGCCGAGAGATAAGGTACGACGTCCATGCTTCCGTTCGTCCGCTGCTAGATCCGGCCGATGCGGTCCAGCTTGCCCCAGTCCATGCGCAGCTTGAGCAGCTCTTCGGCCGTGGCGAAGAGCTTCGCCACGTCGATCGTGAGCGCGAAGAAGGCGCGATAGAAGATCGCGTACGGCACCAGCGAGAGGCGCTCTTCCTCCACGACGACGCAGTAGAGCGCGGCCGCGAGGTCCAACACCGTGAGCTGTCCCCACCAGAGGATCAGCGGCAGCGCCGTTCCGTACTTGGTCGCGACGTACACGAAGAGCACGTTCGCGAAGCAGTTCATGGAGGGCCACATGATGCCTTCGAAGATCATGTACCAGAGCGTGAAGGTGACGCCGACGCCGCGGCGCGGGTCGACCAACGTGCGCTTGTGCTTCGAGATCGCCTGCAGGATCCCGCGCGTCCAGCGATAGCGCTGCTTGAGCAGGTCGAGCAGCTTCTCGGGCGCCTCGGTGTAGGCGATCGAGCCGGGCTCGTACTGGATCTGCCAGCCCTCCATCAGGAGCTTCAGCGTGAGGTCGCAGTCCTCGGCGAAGGTGTCGTGGTCGTAGCCGCCGACCTTCTGCAGCGCGCTCTTGCGGAAGATGCCGATCGGGCCGGGGATGATGTTCACGAGCCGGAAGAAGCCCTGCGCCGCGCGCACCATGTTGAGGCCCTCGATGTACTCGAGCGCCTGCAGGCACGAGAGCAGGTTGGTGCGGTTCACCACCTTGACGCTGCCCGCGACCGCGCCGATGTGCGGATCCTCGAAGTGGCGGATCGCGCGCCGCAGCGTCGCGGGGTGCAGCGCCGAGTCGCCGTCCATGCACAGGATGAAGTCGCTGGTGGCCTGCGAGATGCCGGTGTTGAGGGCGCGCGCCTTGCCGCCGTTCGGCTTGGTGATGACGCGCACCGTGGCGCGTCCGTGATCGCCCTCGTAGACCGCCGCCTTGACGTAGGTGTCGTCCTTCGAGCCGTCGTCGATGACGAGGATCTCGTAGCGCGGGTAGTCGAGCTCGAGCAGCGAGCGGATCGAGCCCTGGATGCAGGCGCCCTCGTTGTACGCGGGCACCAGGATCGTGACCGGCGGCATGTGCAGCGGATCTTCGTCGTCGCGCTCCAGGTGGTTCAGGTAGGAGAACCACAGCAGGCCGACGTAGCGAAGGATCAGCAGCACGAGGAACGCGAACAGCACCCACATCGCGACGCGGATGAACGCCGAGGGCAGATCGAGCTTCGCGCCGCGCAGCAGCTCGTAGAGGCCGACCGAAAGCCCGGTGATGCCCAGCAGCAGGAGCGCCAGCAGGCCGGCGTAGCGGAGCTTGCCGCGCACGTCAGAAGCTCCAGCCCGCGCGCAGCGTCACCTCGTGCGTGGTGTAGGCGATCGCGCGCACCGACTGCGAGCGCGCGCCGTCGAGCTCGAGCGTGAAGCCGCCGCGCCGGAACGAGAGGCCCGCCTTCGCGCGGTACGCGGGCCCGACCTCGGTCGCGTCGGTCTCGCGCGAGAGACCGCCGCCGCCGCCCACGTCGAAGGTGAAGGCGAGCGGCCCGCGGATCGGGATGCGGCCGAAGAGCGAGAGCGTGGTGCCGAGGTCGACGGCGGGCGAGTAGTAGAAGTCCGAGCGCTCCTGGTAGCGACTCGCGTCCACGGCGAGCGCGAGCCGCACCTCGTGCGCGGCGAACGGTCGCCACGAGAGGCTCGCGCCGCCGTACGTCTCGCCGTTGCCGCCGCTGATCCAAGCGCCGCCGCTCTCCGCGTAGAGCTCGGTGGAGGGCGTGAGCTGCCGCCAGAGCGACGCCTTGCCGCCGCGCCGGCGCACGTTCTCGAGCACGCTCTCGAGCGAGTAGCTGCGCTCGAGCATGTCGTCGTGCGAGAGCTCGAACGAGAGCGACGTGTTCTCGCGCGGCGTCCACTCGACGCCGGCGCGCGCGAGCGGCACGTCGTCCGCGTGCTCCCAGACGCGCGCGCCCAGCTCGACGAATCCCTTGGTGCGCGCGCCGAGCCGGCGCTCGACGCCGAGCCGGCTCTCGATGCCGCGCGCGCTCTCCGGCGCGCCGTCGAGCACGGCGCCCGCTTCGCGTTCGTGGCGCACCAGCAGCGTCGCGGAGCTCGCGTACAGACGCGTGTCGAAGTCCCAGTCGAGCGCGAAGCGCGCGTCGCTGCGCCAGTACGAGAAGTCTTCGCTGTCGAAGAAGACGCGGCCGCCGCCGCGCAGCTCGCGGCCCAGCTCGGCGCGCATC
Source organism: Pseudomonadota bacterium (assembly GCA_003576805.1). GTDB lineage: Bacteria > Myxococcota_A > UBA9160 > UBA9160 > PR03 > PR03. Next base: position 3,093 of record QEVM01000223.1, read on the forward strand.
GCCTCGTGCTCGCGGCGCGCCTCGGCGTCGTCCTCGAGCGCGAGCGCGCGGCCGTACCAGCGATCGGCCGCGCCGCGCTCGCCCGACCAGCGCAGCGTGCGCGCGAGTCCGCGCGCCGCGCGCGCGTCGCCGGGCTGCGCGGCGAGCCGATGCTCGAATGCCGTCCTCGCCTCCTGCGTGCGGCCCGTCCACGACAGCACCTCGGCGCGCACGATCGCTACGTCCGGCGGCGCGTCGGGCGCTGCCGCGAGACGATCCATGTGCGCGAGCGCCTCGTCGTACTCGCCGCGCCAGGCGAGCACGCTCGCGAGCCGATGACGCGGCTCGATCCAGTCGGGATCGGCGTCGAGCAGCGAACGGTAGATCGCGATCGCAGCGTCCCACTGCGCCTTCTCGGCCAGCATGCCGTTTGCGCGCTCGAGCGCGGCGGCATCGCGCGCTGCCGCGCTCGCAGGGGCTGGCGCGAGCAGGCACGCGGCGATCAGGATCGTCGGCAACGCGTGCTTCACGGCGTCGCCTCGCTCGGGATGCGCAGCGGCTCGACGAGCGCCTCGATGGCGTCGGCGCGCGCGTGCTGGGGCCGGGCCGGCCAGACCTCGACGTGCGGCTGCGCGAGGCGCGCGCCGTCGCCCAGCTCGGCGAGCCGGTCGATCACGCGCGGCACGTACTGCGGCGCGGTCGCGACGAGCAGGAGCAGCGCGACCTGCTTCTCGACGCGCAAGATCGCGTCCTCGTAGCGGAGCTGCTGGTTGGCGACGTCGATCCAGCGGTCGAGCTCGCGGCCCGACGCGGTCGCGATCGCCGCGAGCGACGACTCCATGCCGTAACGCTGTCCGAAGTCGCAGGCGCGCCCGACGCGCTCGGCGAAGTCGCCCGTCTCGAGCAGGCGCGAGCTCGAGAAGCTTCCGAACAGCGCATCCGCCTCCGGACCCGCGAACTTCGACTCCGGGCTGCGCGGCAGGCGCAGCAGCGTCTCGACCTTGTGCAGCAGCTCGACGCGCGACACCGGCTTGCTGATGAACTCGGTGGCGCCGAGCACGAGCGGGCCGAGGCGGTCGCCGATCGTCGCGATGCGGCCCGACGCGACCAACACGGGCACGTCCATCCGCGCACGGCGCATCGCGAAGAGCAGCTCGTAGCCCGACACGCGCGGCATCACGAGATCGAGCACGACGAGATCGGGCGGGCTCGACACCAGCGACGTCATCGCCTGGAAGCCGTCCGCGACGGCGAGCACGTCGTAGTGGCCGGCGAGCGACTCGGTCAGCATCTCGCGCTCGACGCGCTCGTCCTCCACCACGAGGATCCGCGCGCAGCGCTTGGGGGTCGCTGGTACGGCGTCGGCGGCAGCGCGCAGCGAGCGGTCGGCGTCGCGACGGGCCGGCGCGCGCCCCTCCAGCACGCCCTGCACCCCGCCCGGGCCGATCGTGAACTCGACCCGCTCGGTCGCACCGAGCCCCGTTCGCGTCTTCTCGACCGTGAGGAAGCGTCGCGCGTCCGGATGGCGCGAGAGCGCGAAGTACGCGCCGCACAGGTCCGAGAGCGCCACGGCGAGCGCCTGCTGCACGGTCGGGCGGTCGGATTCGACCGTGAACACGACGTCGTGTCTCTCGAGCGCGCGCGCGAGACCGCGCGTCAGCTCGCGCAGGCGCGGCTCGTCGGCGATCTCGGCCAGCAGCGCCGACAGCGGATCGACGATCACGACGCCCGCATCCGGCATCTCTGCGGCCATCGCTTCGACGAGCGGCTCGACGCCGTGCTCGCGCACCAGCGCCGGCGCGTTGGCGTGCAGCTCGAGGAAGACGAGGCGCCCGCCGTGCAGCGCGGCGTCGAGCTCGAAGCCGAGCGACGCCGCCTCGCGCATCAGCGAGGGCGCGGTCTCGGGCGTGAGGAAGCAGACGGGCTCGCCGCGCACGAGCGCGTGGTGCGCGAGCGCGAGCGCCAGCACCGTGCGGCCGCTTCCGCTCGGTCCCGCCACGACGAGCGGGAGACCCGACGGAAAGCCGCCGACCATGCCATCGAGAATGGTGATGCCCGTGGGCCGCACGCGTCCCCCCCGGACGGCGGTCCGGTTTCTCCACCGGGCCGGATCGGCCGGGCGCGAGGCTCGCTTGACGAAGCTGCGCGTCCGGGCGCGCGCAGCGCACCGGCGCCGGAGCGGCATCTACGCGTCCGCTGCGGAGCGCGCTCAGCCCGGCTCGGCCTCCGCTTCGTCCGGCCCGGCGGACGGCGCGGGCTCGAGGCCCTCCACCTCGAGCCAATCGAGCGCAGACCCGCAGTCGATCTCGATGCGCGGCGCGCGACGGCCGCCCTCTTCGCAGCGCGCCGTCGTCCGCTCGATCACCTTGGTCGCGTCGTTGGGCGCCGTCGCGACGAGCAGCACGACGGCGTCGCGCTTGCCGCGGCGCAGGATCGCGTCCTCGAAGCGCAGGTCCTCGTTGGCGGCCTCGATCCAGGCGTCGAGCGCCGCCGCGCCCGACGCGTGCAGGCGCACGATCGAAGACGGCAGCCCGTGACGCTCGCCGAAGCTGCAGGCGCGCGCGACGCGGTCGCGGAAGTCGCCGAGCTCCAGCACGCGCGACGTCGTGATGCGCCCGAACAGCGCCTCGGCCTCGCCCTCGTCCCAGCCGACCTCGGGCGCGCGGCGCAGCCGCAGCAGCGTCTCGACCTTGTGCTCGAGCTCGAGGCGGTTCACGGGCTTGGGCAGGAACTCGGTCGCGCCGAGCACGAGCGGACCGAGCCGGTCGCCGGTGCTCGCGATGCGGCTCGACGACACCAGCACGGGCACGTCGACGCGCGCGCGCCGCATCGCGCACAAGAGCTCGTAGCCGGTGACGCGCGGCATGATGAGGTCGAGGATCACGAGGTCCGGCTGCGTCGTCACGATCTTGGCGAGCGCGTCGAAGCCGTCGTTCGCGGTCATGACCTCGTAGCGCGGCTCCAGCCAGTCCTTGATCATCTCGCGCTGCATGCGGCTGTCGTCGACGAGCAGCACGAGCTTGCGCTCGCGCTCGCGCTCGGGTTCGGCGACCTCGTGCGCGATCGCGGCCGCGTGGCCGTCGCGCGCCTCGCGCGGAGCGCGGCGCGGCGGCGGCTCGATCGCGCCGACGGGTGCGGCGAGCTCGACCTCCGGCTCCGCGATCGCGCGCAGCGCGGCCGCGTGGCGGTCGGCGACGCGGCGCACGCGCGTGAACATCGGGATCGCGGCCTTGGGCTCGGCGGCGTCGACGAGATGCGTTCCGCCCGGCCCGATCGAGAACTCGACGCGCTCGGCGGCGCCGAGGCCCGCGCGGCTCTTCTCGACGTGCAGCGCGCGGCGGCCGCTGGCCTCGCGCTCGAGCACGAGATAGGCGCCGCACACCTCGCCGAGCACGCGCTCGAGCCCGCGCTGCTGGCCGAGCCGCTCGGAGTCGATCGTCAGCACGAGCGCGTCGGCGCCGATCGCGCGCACGAAGCCGCGCGTCACTTCGCGCAGGCGCGGCTCGTCGGTGATCTCGGCGGTGATCGCGGTGAAGGGATCGACGATCACGAGCGACGCGCCCGGCGCCTCGCCGCGCAGCGCCTCGGCGAGCGCGTCCGGTCCCTGCGCGCGCACCAGCGCGGGCGTGCCGCCGTCGAGCTCGAGCAACACCAGGCGGTCGTCGGCGAGCGGCGCGTCGAACGCGAAGCCGAGTGCGTCGGCCTGGTGCATCAGCGACTGCGCGGGCTCGCTCGACACGATCTGCACGACCTCGCCGCGCGCGAGCGCCGCCGCGGCGAGCTGGAGCCCGAGCACGGTGCGGCCGCAGCCGCTCGGGCCGGCGAGGACGAGCGGCAGGCCGGGCGGAAAGCCGCCCAGCACGTGATCGATGATGCTGGCGCCCGTCTTTCCCAATCCGACTCCGAGCGAGGGCGAGCGACTCCGAAGTGCAGCTCTCGCGCGCTTCGCCTCGGGCGCCATCGGTCCGCTCGGGGGTTCCCTTGATGCGGGGCGGGGAATGCCCCGAGCCCCCCGCGTGGGGAGGAGCCCGCAGCAGAGGCCGCCCGCCCTGTTGCACTAGACTGCCGCCTCCTCCTCGCCGATCCATGAGCCGCATGCCCAAGCCCAGCGTCCGGGTCGTCATCCCGTGCTTCAACCACGGCCGGCACGTCCGCGAGGCCGTCGAGTCCGCGTTCGCGCTCGAGGACGCGGCGGTCGAGGTCGTGGTCGTCGACGACGGCTCCGACGACGGCGAATCGCCGGCGCTCTGCGACGCCACCGCCGCGCTCGGCGCGACGGTCCTGCACCGCCCGAACGGCGGCCTCTCGGCCGCGCGCAACACCGGCGCCGCCGGCGCCACCACCGACTACCTCGCCTTCCTCGACGCCGACGACCTGCTGCTCCCGCACTTCGCGCGCGACCTCGCCGCCGCGATCGACGCCGACGGCGGCGCCGACGTCTCGCACGCATATGGATGGGAGCAGGTGACGGGCCTCCATGAGCTGGTGTGGAAGTGCCCGCCGTGGGATCCGATCCGCGAGCTCATCACCAACCTGCACCCGGTCACCGCGCTCGTGCGGCGCGACGTCTTCGAGCGCGTCGGCGGCTTCGACGAAGCGCTGCGCGACGGCCACGAGGACTGGGAGCTGTGGATCCGCTGCATCGCCCACGGCTACCGCGGCGTGCG
>QEVM01000224.1 GCA_003576805.1 Pseudomonadota bacterium
CCGCTCCGCCGCGCTCGAGCGGGCACAGCGCGCGGGCCGCGTCGTGCGCGCGCCGGAGCGCGGCCGCATCGACGTGGAGCGCGTGCACGCCTCGCTGCGCGGGCGGCGCGTCGCGGTGCTCGGCGCCGGGCCGGCGGGGCTCTTCGCGGCGCTCGTGCTCGCGCGCAGCGGCGTCGCGGTGGACCTCGTCGACCGCGGCGAGGCGCTGCGCGAGCGCGGCCGCACGCTCAGCGCGTTCGACCGCACGCGCGTCCCGAACCCGGAGTCGAATCTCCTCTTCGGCGAGGGCGGCGCGGGCACCTACTCCGACGGCAAGCTCTACACGCGCGTGGAGCACCCGCTCGAGCTGCCGCTGCTCGAGGAGCTGATCGCGTGCGGCGCGCCGCCCGAGATCGCCTACGACGCGCGCGCGCACGTCGGCACCGACCGCCTGCACCGCATCCTGCCGCGGCTGCGCGCGCGCCTCGAGGCGGCGGGCGTGCGCTTCGCCTGGAGCACGCGCGTCGACGCGCTCGCGCTCGACGGCGACGCGCCGCGCCGCGTGCGCGCGCTCGCGACGTCGCGGGGCGAGATCCCGTGCGCCGCGCTCGTGCTCGCGCCGGGCCACAGCGCGCGCGACACCTGGCGCGCGCTCGCGGCGCAGGGCGTCCCGTTCGAGCCGAAGCCGTTCCAGCTCGGCGTGCGCATCGAGCACCCGCAGGCGCTGGTCGACCGCGCGCGCCACGGCGCGGGACCCGAGGCGGCGCTGCTCGGGCCCGCCTACTACGGGCTCGCGTCGCGCCCGGGCGACGGCGCGCCCGGCGCGCACAGCTTCTGCATGTGCCCGGGCGGGCAGATCGTGGCGAGCGTGTCGGAGCCGGGCCTGCTGTGCACCAACGGGATGTCGAACTCCCGGCACAGCTCGCCGTTCGCGAACGCGGCGATCGTGACGACGCTCGGGCCGCGCGAGGTCGGGCCGGGCGCGTTCGCGGGCGTCGCGCTGCAGGCTGCGCTCGAGCGCGCCTTCTTCGAGGCCGGCGGATCCGACTACACCGCGCCGGCTCAGCGCGCGCCCGACTTCCTCGCCGGCCGCGCGAGCGAACGGCTCGGCCGCTCGAGCTACCGCTTCGGAATGCGGCCGGGCCGCGTCGACGCGCTGCTGCCCGAGCCGGTGCGCGCCGCGATCGCGCGCGCGCTGCAGCGCTTCGACCGCGAGATCCCCGGCTTCGCCGGACCCGACGGCATCCTGGTCGGCCTCGAGTCGCGCAGCTCGGGACCGGTGCGCATCCCGCGCGACCGCGAGCGCTTCGTCGCCGCGGGCTTCGCGAACCTGCTCCCGGTCGGCGAGGGCGCGGGCTACGCGGGCGGCATCATGAGCGCGGCGATCGACGGCGCGCGTGCGGCGCAGGCGCTGCTCGTCCACGGCGTGGCGGATCCGGCGTCGGCGTGAGCCGCGCGCGCGGCCGCGGCGGTGGAGCTTTGGGCGAGGCGAGGCGATAGCCTTGCGCCCACGCGCCCACACGCCAGGAGATTCCCGCTTGATCGACGTCCGTGACGTGTCCCGCGTGTACCACCGCGGCGCGGACGAGGTTCACGCGCTCGAGCACGTGAGTCTGTTCATCGAGCGCGGCCGCTTCGTCGCGCTGATGGGCCCTTCGGGCTCCGGCAAGAGCACGCTGCTGAACCTGATCGCCGGCCTCGACCGCCCGAGCGGCGGCGTCGTCGAGGTCGCGGGCCAGCGCCTCGGCGACCTCGGCGAGGACGAGCTCGCGCGCTTCCGCGCCCGCCACGTCGGCTTCGTCTTCCAGTTCTTCAACCTGATCCCGGTGCTCGACGCGCGCGGCAACGTCGAGCTGCCGCTCCTGCTGACCAAGCTCGGGCGCGCCGAGCGGCGCGCGCGCGCCGACACCGCGCTGCGCGTGGTGGGGCTCGCGGAGCGCGCGGATCACAAGCCGAGCGAGCTGTCGGGCGGCGAGCAGCAGCGCGTCGCGATCGCGCGCGCGATCGTCACCGACCCCGAGATCGTCGTCGCCGACGAGCCGACCGGCGACCTCGACGCCAAGAACGCCGTCGAGATCCTCGCGCTGCTGCGCGACCTCGCGCGCGAGTTCGGCAAGACCGTCGTGATGGTCACGCACGACCCGCGCGGCGAGGCGTTCGTGGACGAGATCCACCACCTCGACAAGGGCGTCCTGCGCGACACGGTGGCCGGCGGCGCCGGCGGAGGCGGCGCATGAAGTTCCTGCCGTTCGTCTGGCGCCAGCTCGTCCGCAACAAGCTGCGCACCGCGCTGACGGCGGGCGCGATCGGCCTCGCGGTGGCGCTCGTGTGCCTGCTGCTCACGATGCCGGCCGGCATGAACGCGCTGCTCGCGGACGTCGCGTCCAACACCCGCATCGTGGTGCACAACGAGGCCGGGCTCGTCTACCCGCTGCCCTACGCCTACCTGCAGAAGATCCGCTCGCAGCCGGGCGTCGTCGCGGCGGCGAGCTGGACGTGGTTCGGCGGCGCCTTCCGCGAGGAGAAGGGCGTCGAGTTCCCGAACTTCGCGGTCGAGCCCGACCCGCTCGGCGTCGTCTGGGAAGACTGGAACATGGACCCGCAGGCGCTCGCCGACTTCCGCCGCTACCGCGACGCGGCCATCGTCGGCCGCGGCACGCTGTTGAAGAACGACTGGAAGATCGGCGACACCGTCACGCTGAAGGGCACGATCTGGCCGGTCGACCTGCGCTTCCGCATCGTCGGCGAGATCCCGAGCGAGCGCGCGCCGCACTTCTGGTTCCAGCGCGAGTACCTCGACCAGGCGCTGCGCGCCGCGGGCCTCGGCGGCCTCGACTTCATGGGCACCGCGTGGGTGCGCGTCGACGACCCGGCGCGCGTCGGCCCGGTGATGCGCGACATCGACGCGATGTTCCGCAACAGCGAGGCGATCACCGCGTCGGAGACCGAGAAGAGCTACTTCGCGAACTTCTTCAGCATGCTGGAGGGCTTCGTCACGATCATCCTGATCGTCACCGGCCTGGTCGCGCTGTGCATCGTCTTCATCGCGGCCAACACGGCGAGCATGGCGGTGCGCGAGCGCATCGGAGAGATCGCCGTGCTGAAGGCGCTCGGCTTCTCGCGGCGCCTGATCTTCGGGACGCTGCTCGCCGAGGCGGTGCTGCTGGCCGGCGTCGGCGGCTTGCTGGGCGCGCTCTTCTCGCTCGTCATCACGCGCGTCATCCACGCGCAGGCGGAGGGCTGGAGCCCCGCGCTCGGGCCGCTCGGCAGCTTCATCGTGACCGAGACGATCCTCGTGCAGGGCCTGTTCCTCGCGCTCTTCGTCGGCATGCTCTCGGGCGTGGTGCCCGCCTTCGGCGCCGCGCGCCGCAGCGTGGCCGCGACGCTGCGCGAGGTGTTCTAGGTGGCGCTCCCGCTGCGCTACCCGCTCGGCAACCTGCTCGCGCGCCGGCTGCGCACCGCGCTCACGATCGCCGTGATCGCGCTGGTCGTCGTCGCGACGACGCTGTTCGGGAGCCTGGTGTCGAGCTTGAAGCGCACGCTCGTCTCGACCGGCGACGAGCGCAACCTGATCGTGCTGCGCAAGGGCGCCACCAACGACGGCTCGAGCGTGCTGCCGCTCGAGGCGTACCAGACGGTGCGCTTCTTCGACGGCATCGCGCGCGACGAGAACGGCGATCCGCTGGCGTCGCCCGAGCTGGTGGTACAGCCGTTCTTCCGCACCGCGGACGGCGGGCGCGAGAACGTGCTCGTGCGCGGCGTCGAGGCGGCGGCGTTCCGCGTGCACCGCGAGGTGCGCATCGTCGAGGGCCGCGCCTTCCGTCCCTCGAGCGGCGAGGCGATCGTGGGACGCGGCGTCGCGGGCCGCTACATCGGCGCGCGCGTCGGCGACGTGCTCGACTTCGGGCGCGGCCACTGGAAGGTCGTCGGAATGTTCGAGAGCGAGGGCTCGTCGTTCGAGAGCGAGGTCTGGGTGGACGTGCGCGAGCTCGCCGCCGACGCCAAGCGCTCGATCCCGTACTCGGGCCTGCGCGTGCGCGCCGCGGACGGCGCCGACATGGACGCGCTCGCGCGCCGCATCGACGCCGACCCGCGCTGGTCGCTCGAGGCGACCCCCGAGCCCGAGTACTACGCGAAGCAGGCCGAGTCGGCGAACGCGCTCTACTTCATCGTGGTCGGGCTCGCGCTGCTGGCGGGCGTCGGCGCGACCTTCGGCGCCACCAACACGCTCTACGCCGCGGTGCAGTCGCGCCGCGCCGAGATCGGGACGCTGCGCGCGCTCGGCTTCTCGCGCGGCGCGATCCTGCTCTCGTTCCTGGTCGAGTCGCTGGTGATCGCGCTCGGCGGCTTCGCGGTCGGCGCCGTCGCCGCCGCGGCGCTCGGGCGCTTCGTGTCGTGGCTGCTCGGCGGCATCGCGTTCGGCGCGGCGACCTTCACCACGAGCGTGATCCAGCTGCGCGTCGCGCCCGGCGACCTGCTCGCGGCGCTCGCGATGGCGCTCGTGATCGGCCTCGCCGGCGGCCTGGCCCCCGCCGCGCGAGCCGCGAAGCTGCGGCCGATCGAAGCCCTCAGGAGAGCTTGATGGCCGACGAGCGGCGAGCGGCGCGCGAGGACCTCGCGGCGCTGCGCATCGACCGCGACGCGGTGCCGCTGCGCAGCGGACCGCGCTGGCGCGGCTGGCTGCTGACGGCGGCGCTCGTGCTGCTGTTCGCGGTCGGCTCGCTGGCGGCCTACCGCGCGACGATCGGCCGCACCGCGCTGGTGCGGGTCGCGATCGCGCAGCGCACGACGCCGGGCGCGGCGGCCGCCGCCGGCGCGGTGCTGACCGGCTCGGGCTACGTCGTCACCGGCGAGCGGTACATCTCGCTCGGCGTCCGCGTGCCGAGCCGCATCGAGCGTTACCTCGTCGAGGAGGGCGAAGAGGTCGAGGCGGGCCAGGCGCTCGTGCAGCTCGACGCGCGCCAGTACGAGGCGGCGCTGCGGCAGTCGCGCGCCAATTTGCAGCGCGCGCGCGCCGACGTCGCGCTCCAGCAGAAGGAGCTGGCGCGCGCCCGCGCCCTGTTCGGCAAGAACGTGCTCTCGCGCGCCGAGCTCGACGTGCGCGAGAACCGCCTGCGCGTCGCGGAGGCGGAGGTCGCGCAGCTCGAGGCGGCCGTCGCGCGCAGCGAGGTCGACCTCGAGGACACCGTGATCCGCGCGCCCACGGCGGGCGTCATCCTCGAGAAGTTCAAGGAGGTCGGCGAGATCGCCGTCCCGGGCGGCTTCGAGGGCTCGGGCGAGCTGATCCGCATGGCGAACCTCGCCGACATGCGCGCCGAGCTCGACGTCAACGAGGCCGACCTCTCGCGCATCCGCATGGGCCAGCTCGCCGAGGTGAAGCCCGACGCCTATCCCGACAAGACCTACGCGGCGCGCGTCGTGAAGCTGTATCCGCAGATCAACCGGCAGAAGGGCACGCTAAAGGTCGAGGTGCAGATCCAGGAGCCCGACGCGTGGCTGCGCCCCGACATGAGCGTGCGCATCGCGTTCCTCGCCGACGCGCAGCCGGCGGCCGACGGCGAGGCGCCGTCGCTCGTGCTCGCGCCGCGCAGCGCCGTGCGCGGCGAGGGAGCGGAGTCCTTCGTCTGGGTCGTGACCGGCGGCAAGCTGCGCCGGCAGGCGATCGCGACCGCGGGCGAGCGCGGCGACGAGGTCGTCGTCGCGAGCGGGCTCGCGGGCGGCGAGGCGGTCGTCGTGGGCGGCGACGACGCGGAGTCCCTGCGCGAAGGGCAGGCGGTCGAGGTCGCGGAGTAGCGCGCGCGGGCGGCGCTCAGCCGACGATCACGAGCCGCGTCTTCGCGGGCACGCGCGCGGTCAGGCGCGTCAGCACGTTGCCGCGCAGCATGTGCCACAGCATGCCGCGCTGCGAGGTGCCGATCAGGATCGCCTCGACGCCGAGCTTCGCCGCCGCGTCGGCGATCGCCTCGCCGGCGTCGCGCGCGACGCGCCAGATCGGAATCGCCGCAGCGCCCTGCGCGTTGAGCCACGTCACCGCCTCCTCGAGCACCGCGCGTGCCTCGCGGCTCGGCTCGGTGTCGCGCGGCACGAACAGGCCCGGCACCTCGTCGATGTAGAGCACCGCGACGTCCACCTCGCGCCGGCCCGCGATGTGCGCGGCCGCCTCCTCGAGCAGGCGCTCGTTCGGGGTGCGCACGCACACCAGCGTCTTCGGCCGGTAGGCGGGCGCCAGCTCGAGCGCCTCCGCGAGCGTCAGGATCTCGGCCGCGGCCGGGCGCGCGGCGGCGATGCGCTCGGCCTCCTCGGTCGTGATCGACGGCGCCTCGCGCGGCCGCCACAGCCCGCGCCGGTACGCGACGCCCGCGAGCATCATCACGAGCGTGAGCGAGCCGCCGAACAGCGTCGCCCACGGCTTCGCCACGAGGTTGGTGGTCCAGGCCAGCAGCACCGCGAGCGTGGTCGCGACGCCGAGCGCGAAGAGCAGCCCGCGCTGGCCCTCGGCCATGCGCACCCGGTCGAGCGAGATCGACGAGATCGCGAACGCGCCGAGCAGGCCGAAGGCGTAGAGCTCGCCGAGCGCCGCGATCTCGCCGCCCGTCGCGCCGAGCACCCCGATCGGCATCAGCACCGCGAGCGCGATCGCGAGCGACGGCGTGCCGAAGCGGCGCGAGCGCTGCAGCAGGAAGCGCGGCAGGAAGCCGCCGTCCGCGAGCGCGCCGAAAATGTGGTACGCGCCGACGAGCGCGGTGTTCGCCGCGAACAACAGCAGCGCCGACGCGGTCGCGACGACCAAGCCGCGCAGCCACGGCCCGCCCACCGAGAACGCCAGCTCCGACTGGAGCGCGTCGGGGTTGAGGCCGCGCGGGTCGAGCACGTTGGTCGAGAAGGCCGTCAGCAGCGGCGAGGTGGCGAGGATCGCGACGACCACGAGCCCCATCGCGATCCCCGCGGTGCGGCGGCGCGGCGTCGCCATCGCCGGCGAGATCTGCGCGAGCGACTCGAGCCCGCTGAACGCGAGCCAGGCGCCCGCGAAGCCGACGACGGCGTCGCCGAGCGGGAGCCGCCCGACCGCCGACAGCTCGCGCCCGATCTTCTGCCAGTGCGCCGGCTCGGCGTTCCACGAAGAGGTCGCCACGAGCGTCACGAGCACCGCGAACGCCGCCGCGCCGATCGCGGCGCTCACGGCGGCGGACTCGCGGATGCCGATCCAGTTGAGCAGCCCGAGCAGCACGAGGCCGACCACCGCGAGCCACGGGATCGCGCTCTCGAGCGCGGGCAGCATCGTCGCGAGATAGGCGAAGCCCGACACCGCCGAGATCGCCGCGGTGAGGAAGTAGTCGACGAGGATCAGCATGCCGCCCGCGGCGCCGGCCCGCGGGCCGAAGGCGTCGGTCGCGACCGACACCACGCCGCCGCCGCCCGCGTAGCGCGCCGAGATGTCCGCGTACTTCTCGGCGAGGAAGACGAACACGATCGACGTCGCGAGCACGAAGCTGGCGGCGCTCGCGCCCACGTCGCGGAACAGGATGCCCGGGACGTAGTAGACGCTGGTGCCGATGTCGGCGTAGACGATCGCCCAACACAGGAGCGGGCCGAGCACGCCGACGTGCAGCGCGCCGCGCCGGCGGACGCGGCTCGCGGGCGCGCTGCTGCCGGCTGGGCTCGCGCCGTGGCTC
>QEVM01000225.1 GCA_003576805.1 Pseudomonadota bacterium
CGCCGCGGACGCCGGCTCGCGCAGCAGCGCGATCGCGAGCGGCGGCGGCTCGACCGGCGGGCTCGCGGCGTCCCAACGCGCCGCGAAGAGCGCCGCCCCGCCGAAGTGCAGCGCACACGAGAGCGCCGCGGCCCACGCGACACCGCTGCGCGCACGCGGCGTCTCCGCCAGGGCGAGCATCTCGCGCGGATCGGGCGCGACCAGCGCCCCGCCGCGCGCGCGCCAGCGCATCGGGCCGCGCCGCTTCACTTGGTGAGGATCAGCCGTTCGTTGCGCGTGATGCGCAGCGTGTACACCTGGCCTTCGTGCTCGATTCGCAGGATGCGCTCCGGGCCGAGCAGGTCGCGCGCGCGCACCGTGCGCTGCTCCGCGCCGTTGCGCACCGGCGCGCCGAGATCCGTGTGGTCCATCTCCTCATTCTCCTCGTTCATCGCAACCGCCTCGAACGCAGCCAGCCGAGCGCGCCGAACGCCGCCGCGACGCCCGCCGCCGGCTCGGGACACGCGAGCGGATCGTCCGCCGGCATGATCACGAGCGCGGGCCGCAGCGCAGGGTCCACCTGCGCTTCGAACGAGTAGAAACCCATTGCGCGGCCCGTCGGCGAGCTCAGCGCGACGCCGTGATTGGGCGCGCCGTCGACCCAGGCCTGCACGAGCGACGTCACGTCGCAGCCGAGGTACTGGAACGAGTCGATGCCGGCGATCGAGTCCTGCACGGCGCCGATCGGCGGCTGCGTGTTCCAGGTCGCCGTGGCCTCGTTCCAAGCGGCGAGCACGGGCGCGCACTGGAGCGTGCCCGGCACGTTCTCGCCGGAGCCGAAACCCGAGGCGTCGAAGCCGTAGTAGACGAGCACCTCGGCCTGCTCGACGCAGGCGCCAGCGAGCTCCGCCGGCAGCTCGAAGCGCACGAAGGTGCGGAAGTCGTGGGTCTGCGCGCCGTCCGCCAGGGTGAACGCGTAGAGCGTCGCGTAGTCGCCGCGCGCGAGGTTGGGCAGGAAGCGGTAGACGGCGGTGTCCTGCCCGTCCTCGAGCAAGATCGCATCCGCGCCGAGCGCGGACGCCGGCGCGAGCGCGAGGCAGGCAGCGATCCAGCGCCGCATCACGGCCTCGCACTCCCGGCCCAGGCGAACTCCGCCCGCAAGCCCACGAAGAAGGTGAAGCCACGAATCGCGTACGAGTCCACGGAGGATTCGTTCAGCAGGTTCTGGAAGTCCACGTAGAGCTCGACGCCGCGCCGCACCGTCTGCGTCACGCGCAGGTCGAGGATCAACGAGGTGTCGGACGTCTGCTCCTCGTCCGCGAAGCTGAGCAGCCCGGTGCCACTCGCCTCCACGATCGCCGGGCCACGCCAGCGCCCGACCAGCGCGACATTCGTCTCGGTCCGCGGCATACGCGCCGCGACGGCGGCGTCCACGACGTGTCGCGGCGCATTGGGCAGCTCGTCGAGATCGACGTTCGAATCGACGACCTTCGTGTCGAGGAACGTGTACGCGAGCCGCGTCTCGACGCGCGGATGCGGCCGCACGCGCAAATCGGCCTCGATGCCGCGCGTGCGCAGCGCGTCGAGGTTGTGCTTCCGGAAGAGCGGCGCGGGCACGACGATCGGCTGCCGGATCGTCCCGCAGCGCGGCGGACAGGGACGCAGCTCGATGTCGCGGAAGCCGGTGACGACGTTCAGGTCGCGCTCGCGGATCGAGCGGACCGCGTCGTCGATCTCGTTCCAGAAGCCCGTGACCGACGCCGCGATCCACTCGCGCGGCGTCCACTCGAGGCCGGCTCGCCAGGAGACCGACGACTCGGTCTCGAGGTCGGGATTGCCGGCGAGGAAGTACGCGCCACCGAGCTGCGGCACCGCCGGCTGGTAGAGATCCTCGAGCGTGGGCAGACGCCGGTTCCGACCCCACGCGAGACGCACGCGCAGGGTCTCGTGCGGGCGCACCAGGAGCGCCACCTGCGGCAGCAGATCGAAGCCAAACTCGCTGTGCAGCTCGCCGCGGACCCCCGCGAGCAGCGAGACGCGCTCGAAGAGCGCGATCTCGTCCTCCACGAAGAGCGCGCCGCTGCGGAAGCGCTCGTCGACGTCCGAGACGCCCAGCTCGGGCGGCACGCCGGCGGGCAACTCGTCGCCGGTGAGATCGAGCGACGGCCGCCGCAGGTCGAGTCCGACGGAGAGCGCGTGCGCGAGCGGGCCCGTCTCGAGGAGGTGCTCCCCGACGAGATCCAGCTTCCACTCGCCCTCGTCCTGCTCGAAGACGCGGCCGACCTCGGACTCCGTGAAGCCGCCGTACCAGGTGAGATCGCCGCGCAGGCGCGTCGCGGGGCTCGCGCTCCAGTCGAAGCCGTGCGTGGTGATCCAGCGTGCGAAGTCGCGGCGCTCGGGATCCGGATGGTTCTCCTCGCCGTCGGCGTCGAGCTCGACGAAGTTCTCGTCCTCGCGGCGCCAGCCGAGCCGCGAGTGGAGCGCCAGCGTCTCGAGCGGCGACCAGGTCGCGGTGCCGTAGAGGTCGCGGCCGACGCGGCGCGAGTCGGGTCCGCCCGCGACGGAGAAGATCGCGTCGCCCTTCGGGTCGAAGCCGCGGATCTGGTCGTGCACCGCCGACAAGCTGATGCCGACGGGGCCGGCCATGAACTCGGTCGCGGTCGCGGCGAGGATCTTGCCGTCGGCGCCGGCGCCCGCTTCCACTCTTCCGTGTACGCCGCGCGCGGGCGGCTTTCGCGTCGTGAACTCGAGCACGCCGCCGGCGCCTTCGCCGCCCTGCCGGATGCCCTGCGTGCCGCGCTTCACCTCGACGCGCTCGAGCGCGTGGATCGGGACGTCGCGCAGGTCGTCCACGCCGCCGACGCCGCCGGAGTAGCGCTGGCCGTTCACCAGGACGCGCGTGTACTCGGGCGGCAGCCCTTCGATCGAGACGACCGCCTCCTCGCCCTGCACGCGCGACTGCGTGCGAAGACCGGTGAGATGGCGCGCGAGGTCCGCCGCGTTGGTCACGGGCATCTCGCGGATCGCCTCCTCGCGGATCACCTCGGTCTCGAGCGGGCGATCTTCGAACACGCGTTCCCGCTCGTCGCGCGCCGCACGCTCACCCTCCACCACGATCTCCGGCGCATCGACGGCTTGCTGCGCGCGCGCGCCGCACGGGAGGGCGACGCACGCTGCGAGCGCCAAGACGAGCCACGCTCGCATCGGAAACGTCCACCTCCACGCCCGGGGGCTTTCGTTTCCGGCCGCTCCGCCTGGCTGGCGATCGCTGGCTCGAAGGACTCGGTCCGGAAGACCTTCACTCTAATTGAAATTGACTTTCGATTTCAAGCCCAGTACCGTCGGCATCGTTCCAGCCAGCCAAGCGCGTCGCTAGCCAGCTGAGAGAGCGAGTCTTTTTCGCTCGCCTGGCACCGGAGACGGCGCGTTGACCGGGTCCTCGCCCGCTCCGGCGGAAGCATCCCGCCGGACCCCCATGGCCGCGTGGACTGCCCGCCGCTTCTTCGCCGCGCTGCGGGATCTCGCCCCGCTGCGGGTGATCTCGCGCTGCGGGCCGAGCACCTTCGAGGCGATCTGCGACTTCGGCCCCCATGGCTTCGCCGAGGGGCACATGAACGCGATCACACCGGCGTACCACTGGCACCTACGCCTCGACGGGTTCCGCTGGCTGCGCTCGCACGACGAGGTCCACGCGCGCTCGGGGCGCCGCGTGCTGTTCTTCGAGCTGCGCGAGCGCGCGGACGCCCTGCCCTTTCTCTTCCTCTATGTGCACCGCGAACGCGGCGCCGAGTTCGACCCGGACCGCGAAGCCGCGTTCGCGGCGCTGCACGCCGAGCTCGCCCAAGGCGCTTCGCTCGCAGCCGAGGAGACGGCGCGATGATGCGCGCCGCTCGGCACGTCGCCGCCACGCTCGCGTGTCTCCTCGCATTCGCAGCCGGCGCGCGCGCCGCGGACGCGCCGGTTCGCGTCGCAACGCTCCTCCCGCACGTGGAGGACGCGCTCGCGCGGATGCCGGCACTGCGTGTGCAGGTGGTCGCGTCGGTGCGCCGCTCGCTGCGCGAGCCCGTGCGCGACGGCGTCGCGGATCTCGGCTCGCCGCATGCCCCGAGCCTCGAGGCGCTCGCGGCCGCGCGCCCGCAGCTCGTGGTCGGCGATCGCTCGATGCACGCCGCGCTCGCCGCGAACCTCGAGCCGCTCGGCGCGGAGCTGCTGCTGCTCGACGCGGCGAGCGTGGACGCCACTTTCGACGGCCTGCTGCAGGTGGGCGAGCGCGTGGGCGCAGGCGCCGAAATGCGGCGCGAGGTGGACGCCGCGCGCGCGGCGCTCGATGCGCTCGTCCTCGCCGAGCCCGTCGACACGCTGGCGCTCTTCGGCACCGCGGCGCGCTGGCTCGTCGTGACCGAGCGCAGCTGGCTCGGCGACCTGCTCGGGCGCCTGCGCTTCCGCTCCGTGACGGCGGGAGCCGGCGGCGCCGAGCGCATTCCCGGCTACGCCGAGGTCTCGGACGAGCAGGTCGCGACGACGCGCCCCGCGCTGGTGCTCGTCGTGACCCACGGCGATCCGCGCGCGATCCGCACCCAGCTCGACGGCAAGATCGGTCCCGCCGGCGCGTGGAGCGGCGTCGCACGGTCGGCGCGCCGCGGCGTCCACGTCCTCGACCCGGGCCGCTTCACCGTGAATCCCGGGCTCGCGCTGCCCGACGTCGCGCGCGCGCTGGTCGCGCTCTCGAACGAGAGAGCGCGCGCGGCGCTGCCACCGGCGGGAGCCGAGCGTTGAGAGCCGCTGCGGCCGCGATCGCGCTGCGCTCGCGCCGCCTGCGCGGCCACCCGGGCGCGCTCGCCGCGGCGTTCGCGGCGCTGCTCGCGCTCGCCTGCCTGCTCGCGATCGCGGCCGGCGCGGTCGCCGTGCCGATCGCCGAGATCCCGCGCGCGATCGCCGACGCGACGCATCCGCAACACGCCGTGGTGGCGCAGATCCGCCTGCCGCGCGTGCTCGCCGGCGCGGCGGTCGGCGCCGCCCTCGCCGTGGCCGGCACGCTGCTGCAGGCCGCGGTGCGCAATCCGCTCGCCGACCCGGGGCTGCTCGGCGTGACCGCCGCTGCCGGCGCGGCCGGGCTCGTCGCGATCGTGCTCTTTCCCGAGTGGCCGGCGCTGGTGCCGATCGTCGCCTTCGCGGGCGGGCTCGGCGCGGCCCTGCTCGTGCTCGGCTTCGCGTACGCGACGACGCGGCCTGTGGGCCCGCTGCGGCTCGTGCTCGCCGGCGTCGCGCTGCAGTCGCTCTTCTTCGCCGCGATCGCGGTCGTGACGTTCCTGTTCGCCGACCGCGCGCCGGCCTTCGCCGGCTTCGTCGTCGGATCGCTCTCGGGAACGAGCTGGAGCGACGCCGCGATCGTCGCCACGGCCACCGCGCTCGGCCTCGCGCTCGCGCTCGGCGGCGCGCGCTGGCTCGATCTGCTCCTGCTCGACGACGCGTCCGCATCGAGTGTCGGCCTGTCCGTGCGGCGCGCGCGCATCGCCGCGGCCTCGATCGGCGCGCTGCTCGCAGCGGGTGCGGTCAGCGTCGCCGGTCTCCTGTCGTTCGTCGGGCTGGTCGTGCCCAACGCCGTGCGCATCGCGGCGGGGCCGACGCATCGCGCGCTGCTGCCGCTCGCCGCGCTCGCCGGGGCGACGCTGCTCGTGCTCGCCGACTCGCTCGCGCGTGTCGCCGCGGCGCCGCTCGAGCTGCCGGTCGGCGCGCTGCTCGCACTGCTCGGCGCGCCGTACTTCCTGTGGCTGCTCGCGAGGAAGGTCGCGTGACCGCGCTGCTCGCCGCGCAGCGCGTCCACCTGCGGCCCGCGGGCAGCGAGCGCGACGTCGTGCGCGACGTCTCGCTCGCCGTGGCGCAGGGAGAGATCGTCGCGCTCGTCGGCCCGAACGGCTCGGGCAAGTCCACGCTGCTCGCCGCGCTCGGCCGTTCGCTGCGTCCGCGCGCGGGCGCGGTGGAGCTGGCCGGGCGCGACGTCTGGCAGGTCGCGCCGCGCGCCTTCGCGCGCGAGGTGGCGCGGCTGCCGCAGGATCCCGTCTGCGCCGAGGGCGTGCGCGTGGACCAGCTCGTGGAGAGCGGCCGGCATCCGCACCGGCGCGCGTTCTCGGCGCCGAGCCCGGCGGATCGTGCGGCGGTGCGCGATGCGATCGCTGCGCTCGAGCTCGGCGACTTGCGCGCCCGCTCGGTCGAGACGCTGTCGGGCGGCGAGCGGCGCCGCGCCTGGATCGCGCTCGCGCTGGCGCAGGAGACGCCCGTGCTGCTGCTCGACGAGCCGACCGCCGCGCTCGACGTGCGTCACCAGTGGGACGTGCTCGCGCGCATCGCGCGCATCAACCAGGACCGCGACGTCGCGGTGGTGGTGTCGCTGCACGATCTCGAGCAGGCGGCGGCGCTCGCGCACCGGGTGGCGGTGCTGCACCGCGGCCGCCTGTACGCCGCGGGCGCGCCCGAGCGCGTCGTGGACGAGGCGATGCTGCGCGACGTCTTCGGCGTCGAGGCGCGCGTCGCGAAGGAAGACGGGCGCATCCGCGTCCAGGTGCTGCGTCCGGCCGACCCGATCCGGGCGCTGTAGAGGAGAGATCGATGCTCGGCGATCGGATCCGACCGCTTCCGGTGTCGTTCCTGGAATGGCAGGTGCAGCTGCGCGCTTGGACGATGGCGCAGCGGAACGGCGCGCCGCACGCGGGCGTCGCCCCGCTCGTGACGGTGCGCGCGCCGGGCGCCGCGCTCGGCGTGCTCTCGCACTCCGTCATCTGCGGACTCCTGCCGCGCCAGCTCGACGAGAAGACGAAGGAGTGGCGCGCGCTGTACGAGTCGGGCATCGAGGACGGGGCGCGCGCCGTCTACGACCGCGGCATCGAGTCGCTGAAGCGCTACTACCGCTCCGCCGCGGACTTCGATCCCGAGAGCGTGACGACGCTGCTCCCGTCCGACGCGCCGCTCGCGAAGGCGCTGCGGGCCGAGTCGCGCTGCGCGCTCGTCTTCTACGTCTTCGATCTCACCGACCGCAGCGAGGTCGGCCGCCTCCGCTGCCTCCACATGGACTGCCGCGCCGCGGTGCTCGAGGGCGGACCGGTCTACGACAACGTGTGGTGGCACAACACGCTCTTCCACGGACCGGCGGAGGAACACGTCGTCGTGCACTTCCGCCATCTCGCGACCTGGGACACGCGCTTCGGGCGCCTCGAGCCCGTCGTGGAGTGATCGCTTCGGATCGGACGGTGGGGCGCGCGATCACGAGCGCAGCGCGCCCCGCCGCAGCCCGCCCGCCTCGTCGGCTAGGGAACCTCTGAACAACCGGCATCGCAGCGGCCGGAGGCAGAGGGATTGAGCGGTTGACGGAGCGGTGCTTCGCCCATTCGGGGCGTTTTCG